>JAJDXV010000030.1 GCA_022823085.1 Candidatus Poribacteria bacterium | reverse complement strand
AGACACAAATTGAGTAAGGTAGTTTGGACAATTTGTGTTGCGTGTGCGTTGATTTTTCAACGGTCTATGTATTTTCCTGGGAGTTTCAAAGAGCCACAGACTAACAGTCTATGCTACGAAAGAGGATATTTGATTCGGGAGCCTTTAACTATCTTAAAATTGTCCAAACTATAGAACAAATTACAGGGTGTTTGTTTTATATTCTGCCGATATGAGACAATCCAGTTAAGTATTATGTTGTGCATACTAATTATGTTGTGCATACTAAAGGTAAGGGGTCATGTCCCACAAATAAATGATGCCGTCAAATCCGCCGCTTGCAAGCAGACGACCATCAGGTGAAAAGGCAAGAGATTCAACATCGCTTTTATGCCCTGACAGCTCGACGATAAGCTCCCGAGTTTCTACATCCCAGACCTGAATCCGCTGTTCCGGCCACGTTCCGCCGATAACGAGTCGGCTGCCATCGGGTGAAAACGCGAAGGATTCAAAGCTGACCGTATCAAGCGTAGCCATGGGTTGCCACGTTTTTGTACACCACAAGGTAACAGTTTTGTTGTTTGCACCTGTCGCGAGGCACTTTCCATCAGGCGAAAACGCGGTTCCTAAGACCATCCCAGAAGTTTCAAGTGTAGCGATATTTTCCCCTGTAGCAACTTCCCACACCCTTGCAGTTCTGTCAACAGGACTATTACCATCAGAAAAATAGGAAGTTCTGCCATCTGGATTTTTTTTCATTTCCCAGTTGTCACCGCCGCCGCTGACCAAGAGGGTTCCATCAGGTGAGAACGCGAGGGATAGGATGCGCCCTATATGCCCCGATAGGGTTTGAAAGCATCGCTGTGTCTCTACATGCCAAAGTTTGACGGTTTTATCCCTGCCACCTGTTGTTAACAACTTGCCATTCGGTGACATCTCAGTGGTATCAACCTGCGCGCCATGCGTGAAACTGGCGCGCTTTTCTTCATTCCACAATTCAATGGTATCATACTCTGGATAAGCGGTACAACCCAGTCCAAAGCAATGTCCTTCGGGCGAAAACGTAAGAGATCGCCCCCTGCCTTCACTGCCTTTCAAGGTCTTAATGTCTTTTCCACTCTCCACATTCCACAATGTGAGGGAGTTAACAGCCTCCCTGAGACCTGTGAGGTGTTTTCCATTCGGTGAAAATTGAACCCGCCGACTGCTCCACTCCTCATGGTGGTTCACAGGAGGGGTTCCCTTGTTTCTATCAATCCACTTGTCCTTGTGTATAGTTTCCGGTCCCGGAATACCATCCGCAACGCGTAACACACCGACAGTGCCATCCTGATAATATATCGCCATAAAAGTGCTATCTGGCGAAAACGCAACAGCGTCAATCGGTTTTTCATGGGTAACACACCAAAGTTGTTCCCCGGTCTCAACGTCCCAGAGTATTGTAGAGCAATCCATACGCTGACCGGTGGTTACCAGATACCGTCCATCTGGAGAAAAAACAATGTCCCCTATGCCCCCTGTGCTGAAAGTCTGAACATGCCCTGAGTCGAACGTTACAGATTTCTCTTGTCTTTCATGTGTGAAAGTCCAGCGGATTTCTTCTGTGTCAATATCCCAAAGTGTTGCCGTCGCGTCGCTGCTACTGGTCGCTAAAAGCGTGCCATCTGGCGAGAAAGTTGTTGATGTTACTGCGCCTTGATGCGTAATGGTAAAACAGGCGGTTCCGGTTTCAACATCCCAGAGTGTCGCGGTCGCGTCCCGACTGCCAGTAACTATAAATTTACCATCGGGAGAAAATTTAATTGAAGTGATATAATCTTTATGGGTGTAGGTGGCAAGTGCGGTCTCGGTGTTAATATCCCACAAGGTTGTCTTGCCATCCCAATCTCCGGCAGCGATTCGAGTACCGTCAGGCGAAAAAACAACTTTTGAAAGGAGTCCGGTGCCTTCAACAGCTATTAAAGAAACAAAGTCTTTAGTGTGGGCATTATAGAGCCATACACCAAGGTTGGATGCTACGGCGATCAGATTTTCGTCCGGTGATATAGTGACATCAGAGATACCGCCTCTTTCAAATCGGGCAACCGCGCCGGGTGGTAAACAGACAGTATTCTCTCGCGGATAATTCGCCGCAAAGATTTCGGATAACTTATCAGACGTAGCCATAACACTCCTGATTATAGTGGCCATCAGAATTAAAGAGACATTTTTTGTATTTTGTAATAGACTGTGTCTATTATGACATATCCAACAGATTTACGCAAACGCGTTTTAGATTTTATTGAAAGTGTTTTCGGTTTGATCTCAGGGACGCGGACACGAACAACGACGTTGGTCGCTGCACGTATCGGTTCAAGTTTTACCGCACCGTGTTTGTTTGATGGCAGCTGCAACTCTGATTGTTTCAATGCGTGGGTTGAAGCGTATTTATGTCCGCGTTTATCTGCCTCAGACGTTGTTGTTCTTGATAATGCGAGGATCCACAAGACGCGTCGGACGCGTGAGTTGATAGAAGCATCGGGAGCAGAGATATTGTTTTTGCCACCTTATTCACCCGACTACAACCCGATTGAACACGACTTTGCGAATATCAAACGTCTCAGAGAATACAATGCTGATATAACCATTGATGAAGTCATAAACATGTATCTTTAATTCTAACGCTTACTATAGTATATCACATCTGCAGAAAAATAAAATTCTATTCATCTTCTTGCGGTGAAACCTCATCTATTCTATCAGGAGGAAACCACACAGGTAATGCTGCGAGATGCGATTGATTGACAGGTACTTGAAGGTCGTACCGATTAACTACCCTCTCGACCAGATCTAGTAACCAGTCAGGGGCGGAAGGATCAATAACGACTTCTTGGATTAGAAGATTAAGGTCAACGTCATAATAAATACCAATATCACACATATCCGGCCATGTAGGGATTTCATCACCAAGAAAATTTGGAAGGTTCTCCAGACCGACTTCGGGAGGTATGTGCTGTATGATGGCTCTTAATTCTCGCTCGTGTTCAAAACTTTTCCGTTTATGTAGATAGGGTGATAGCAAATCATCTTCAGGGATCTTTTCACTATCATAGTCAATATACTGAACTTTTCCTATATGTATTTTTTCATCGGTTATGAAACTTTCTACAAAAGAAGTGAAATTAGTTTTGATAGCGATACCGCTGTTTGCGCTGGCATAAATTTTCCACATCGCTTCTGATTCGTGATTACTTTCATGCCAACAACTGATCAACGTAAAACGACGTAGTTCTACCCTCAGGTGTTCATGTATTAATACTTCTTTATCAGAGAGTCTCGGTTTTAAACTTGTATAACGTGCCTCTCTGTTGCTTATAGGGAGGGCACCCTCAAAAGGATCGCCTAACTTGTCTGCTCGAGCAAAAAACAGGGCACGCCTTTCTAAAAGCGAGACGAACTTCGTGAAATCCATATACCTCCACAAAATTGCATCTGCTGGAGGTGGATTGTGAAATTTCCGAGTATCAGCATTTAAATCAGGCATAAGATTTCACTGGTTGCATTTTTAAATTTCAGGTGGATAATAGAAGGAAGCATATTAACGCGGAGGGTGCGACCATTTGGCGTGTCCGCTATAGACCATGATTGCATTTATAAACGCGTGGTCTGGATAGCGCCATACATCGGCGACTACGCGATCGTGAGAAATACCTACCGGTTTGAATGTGACCGGTTTTCCTTCCAGAAATTGTTTCAGATAGCGGATAGCTTTTTCACCTTGAGGTGTGCCGCTTTCCGGCGCATCTATGTTCCTTAAACGGATCTTATTGAACATATTCGGGCTTTCCAACCGTTGCGTAGGCGTTTCAGCGATGGGTACTCCGATCAGTCTTTCCATCGGAGTCTGTAGCGCAGTTCGACGGGGAATTTCAGGGCTGACCTCAACCGTATCCCCATCAATGACTCTTGTCACAACATGCGTTTGCATCTTTTACTCCTTTTCTTGGAAATTCGGTAAGCAGAACTATAGACTAACAATCATATATTAAATCATACCCTATTTTTACGTATAAAACAAGTAGAAATCACTTCTAAACAGGTTCATTCATCTTCCCCGCGAAAAACTGCTCCAAAGGATTCGGGAAGTTCATCGAAGTCCTCGGCTATCTTGACTTTTCCCTTCCACTGTCCGCCGCGGCGTGGTTTTTTGTTATTCTGCTTTGAGACTGCCTGATTGAGTTGTTGAAGTTCTTTTTCTAAAAAGACTTTAGCATCAACGTTTTCCTGCTGTTCTGCCAATTCTAATGCTTTCTGAAGATCTGCTTCCGTCTCGTCAATGTTGTTCAAACCTAACTGTGCTATGCCTCGGTTGATGTAAGCGTTCATAAAATCAGGTCGCAGACGGATCGCCTCGTTTAGATCCGCGAGAGCCGCAGCGTGTTCACCAATCCTGAATTTCATAGCTCCTCGGTTACTGTAGGCTTCGGCGAAATTTGGATTGAGACGAATCGCCTCATCGTAATCGTCAAAGGCAGCATCATGAGAACTCAATCCATTTTTGATGTTGCCTCGGTTGCTGTAAACTTCGGCATAATCAGGTTTTAGTTGAATTGCCGTGTCGTAAGCAGAGAGTGCTTTTTCCGCCTTCCCTCCTTGCCAGAGGAGACAACCGATTGCGAAGAAGGCGTGCGCAGCAAGTTCGGTATCACTTAGTTCTGAGGCGTAAGGTGGTGGTGGCTTGCTGTTTTCATTTGTTGTTTTGATAGGTGCTTCTTCTGCCAATTCGGGATACAGTTCTGTCAGTTTCGGGACGTATTTATCTTCGTAGTTGGCAATAATCCGAATAATAAATCTCATCAGCGGTTCCAACGGATGACTTTCATCCTCACCGACTGAAAAAATTAATTCACCTAATACATCATCCATCAACCACTCATACTCGCTATCACTCAAGTTGATAACACCGTAATGCCCGTGCCGTTGTCCGAAATCGATTAATCCATCTAATGCCTCTACTAACCACTGGTAAGCCGTTTCGGGGTAGGGCGGGGGTACAACTGATTCGGATGTCCGCGTTTGTAGCGGTTTAGCGTTATCCAACAATTGGGGCATGCTCGGTATTACGTCTGTCAACACAAAATGATTCTCCATTAACTCGGATGTTAACATTGCTGACTCCTATCTATATTTATTCTGTTTCATCAGTTTTCGATGTTAAATTATCAAACTGCTGAAGTTTTTTTTCTATGTCGGTTTTTAGTGCGGTATCATTCTGCTGTTCTGCCAATTCTAAAGCAGTTTGGTAATCCGTTCTCGCTTCATTAATCCGAAGTCGGAAAGCCTTCAGGTCTCCTCGAGATACGAAAGCACTTGCAGAATCAGGTTCGAGCCGGATAACCTCATTTAGATCAAGAAGTGCTTCATCAAACTGGTTGTTGAACCATTTCGCTGTTGCTCGGCTTTGATAAGTGGGGGCGTAATTCGGGTCAAGACGAATTGCCATATCATAATCTTCAATGGCACTTTGAAGACAAAGTCCAATTTTAAGATTGCCACGGTTGTTGTAAGCGGCAGCTGAATTCGGATAAAGGCGAATCAACTCGTCATAATCCACAATTGCAGCCTCGTGTTGTCCTAACATGATCTTTGCCATTGCTCGTCTTCCGTAAGCCTCAGCGCAATCCTGATTTAACTGAATCGCTTGGTCATAATCCTCAATAGCGGCTTCGTAGTTTCCAAGAGCCCACTTTGCTGCACCACGATTGTTATAGGCACCAGTATCATTGGGGGCCAATTCAATTGTCTTAGTATAATCAGCAATAGCGGCTTCGTGGTTACCAAGGGATGCGTTAGCACTTCCTCGGTTATTATAGGCACCGGCATCATTCGGGTTTAGGCGGATAGTCTCATTGAAATCGGTAAGGGCTTCGCCAGGTTGATTAAGTAAAAACTTCGCAACTCCCCGGTTACTGTAAGCGTTGGCATCATCTGGATTTAGACGAATTATTTGGTTATAAGTAGCAATAACTGCTTCATATTGTCCAAGACCAAACTCAACACTCTCTCGATTTCTATAAGCATCAATATAATCTGGTTTCAACTCAATGGCTTTATTGAAATCAATAATGGCTTCCTCATATTTGTCAAAAGCGGCATTTGTCCTTCCTCGGTTATTATAGGCACCGGCATCATTCGGGTTTAGGCGGATAGCCTCATTGAAATCGGTAAGGGCTTCGCCAGGTTGATTAAGTAAAAACTTCGCAACTCCCCGGTTATTATAAGCGTTGGCATCATCTGGATTTAGGCGAATTATCTCGCTACAGGTAGTAATAACTGACTCATATTGTCTAAGAGCAAACTCAACATCCTTTCGCTTTCTATAAGCACCAATATAATCGGGGTCCAATTCAATTGCCTTATTGAAATCAATGATAGCGGCCTCATAGTTGCCCATATCTCGGTTTGTGTTCCCTCGGTTGTTATAGGCCCCGGCATCATTTGGATCCAATTCAATCACTTTATTAAAGTCAGCGATGGAGGCTTCATAATTGCCAAGATTTCGGTTTGTGATTCCACGGTTGTTATAGGCCCCTGCATAATCTGGGTCTAATTCAATTGCTTTATCGTAATCAGCAATCGCAGCCTCGTAGTCGCCGAGGTCTGCATTTGTGTTTCCACGATTATTGTAAGCACTGGCATAATCAGGTTCCAACTCAATTGCCTTATTGAAATCTGCAATAGCGGCCTCGTAGTTGCCCATACCTCGATTTGTGTCCCCTCGGTTGTTATAGGCCCCTGCATAATCTGGGTCTAATTCAATCGCTTTATCATAATCTGCAATCGCAGCCTCATAATTGCCAGTGTCTTTGTTTGTACTTCCGCGATTGTTATAGTATTGGGCATCGTCTGGATTCAATCGGATCGCCTCATTTAGGTCAGCAAGGGCCTCCTCGTAGTTGCGGATGACTAAATTTGTGGTTCCACGATTGTTATAGGCCCCAGCATAATCTGGCTTCAGTTCAATCGCTTTATCATAATCTGCAATCGCGGCCTCGTGATTGCCAGAATCTTTGTGTGCAGCACCGCGATTGTTATAGGTCTTAGGGTCGTCGGGTTTCAACTCAATTGCTTTATTAAAATCATTGATGGCATCTTCGTAGTTGCGGAGGGCTAAATTTGTGGTTCCACGATTGTTATAGATTTCAGGGTCGTCGGGTTTCAACGCAATTGCTTTATTAAAATCAGCGAGCGCATCTTTATATTCCCCAAGGAGATTTTTTGTTACTCCTCGGTTCATATAAAAACCGGCATCGTCAGGTTTCAACTCAATTGCTTTATTCAGGTCATCAAGAGCTCCCTTGTATTCCCCAAGTAAGTTCTTAATTGCGCCACGGTTCCCATAGGCTCTATGACAATCGGGTTTTAATTGAAGTGCTTTGTTATAATCCGCTATAGCATCTTGATATTTATTAAGATGCCACTTTGCAGTACCGCGGGTATTGTATGCTTCAGCATAGTCAGGTTTCAGTCGAATTGCTTCGTCACAATCAGCAACCGCCTCCTGATACCTTTCGAGCATAAATTTTACCATCCCTCTACCGTTGTAAATTTCGGCGTAATCTGGTTTCAAATCAAGCACTTTGTCTAAGGCAGCGAGTGCCTCTATTCCCATACGTTTATTGATGTAGAAAAAACCTACAGATCCCCAGGCTTGAACTGCTAAAGCTTTATCGTTTCCTTCCGCTATGTTAGCAATAGAACGCCACTTTTCAATCGCCTCCTCAATTTTTTCGGCCCGCTGCAACACGTAAGCGTCTGCTACGGCTTTGTCTATGAGAGGAGCTCTAGAATTCCGTTCAATAGCCTTGATGTAGCCCTCAACTTCACTAGCATTCTCGGGCTTGCTTACTTCTTCACTCGTCAATTCCAAAGGGGGTTTGGATCGTCTAAGCATAAGGAACGCAATAACAACACTAAGGAATGCAATAATAACACTACAGAACCCGATAATAACGTTAAGGAGTGTGCCGACGTTGATTGTAGGATCAAGACGGATACCTCCCAATATACGAATATCATTTGGTACTTCTCCATCTATTGCATCCTTCGGAGATTGGGTTTGCTGATTAACAGGATCCTGCGGCGTTTGCTGCGATGCTTTCCCTTTTGATACATCCTTCGGAACTTGCGTTTGCTGAGTTGCAGATCCCGTTGAATCCTGTGCAGACAATATCACCAATTCTCCTGCACACATTACGCCTAACACCAAGGCAACTACCATAATTCCAATTTTCCTATACACTATAATTCCTCCTTTCCAATATCCAACCTGGACAACCGTTCAACAATCCCCACCGTTTCCAAGCTCACGCTGATGACCTTCCGAATCAGATTTACGATGTAGGTTTCATCATCTGTGTGGTTCGGGTCGTTTATGATGCCGCTCCGTTTGTCTGTTTTGACACGATACTGATCGACCACCCACTCCAATGCTGAACGATTTCCTAACCGATACGCAAACGCCTCGGCAGGGATACCCGCTAAGGTCAAGAAATCGTTGTATTTTATCTGTGTTTTGTCTTTAGAGAATTTCATCTGCGCTACACGCCAATCCAAGGGCATGTCCGGTGTTTCAATCAGGTCTAACTTATACTGGGGCTGCTCTTCATAGTGGATGTGGATGTCTGCTAACCGCTTTCCCGCCTCTACGAATTCCCAAAATTTGGGCGCATAAGGAATATGGGGCAAGTCCCGCTTGAGGTTCACTTGATACCGCTCGCGGTACGCGGGATGATGAAGGAGCGCGTATGTATAGTGGAAAATGTCCCATTCCTGAATGTCAAATACATTGGCATCCCCGGCGTGACCTTTACGGATATTGCCGCCCAAATCCAGCAGATACATCTTATCACACGCATCGGAGAGATGTTTCCGCATCCCATCGAACGCCTGACCGTCGATAAAATTGTGGTTCGTTACAAAGGCGACGATCCCGTCTGTTTCAATCCGGTTCAATGCCCAGTGGATCGCTTTGACGTAGGGATCATAGAGGGCGGTTTTGTTCGTCGCAGTGGAGGCTTGAACATAAGTCTCCTGAATTTGTCTATCCAACTCAGGATACTTACGGTTTTTATTGGCATCGTTCTCATCCATCTGTCGGGCGTTGTAAGGTGGATTTCCGATAACCACGAACATCTCTGTCTGCTTCTGTCTTGTGTTACTCCCTAATTCGTCAATTTGTGTGAAGTATTATACACAAACTTCCAATAGATTGCAAGTGAAAATTGGGCATCTTCAGATATAACCGTTTGACAGAAAAACGTTTTTGTAGTATAATTTATTCAAAGTTATGAAAACCTGTGACAGTTAATACATGAATTCACTCCGACTTTTTGTTAACGGCTTCTTGATAGGTATAGCCAATATTATTCCCGGTATGAGTGGCGGGACCCTCGCGCTTGTTTTAGGCATTTACGAACGGCTCATCGGTGCATTACGGCGTATCGGGTTTTCAACAGTAAAAAAAATGCTTGGTGTCCTGAGATTTAAGCGGGACGCTTTCAGGGAAGCGGAAGTTGAACTTCGCCGTATCGACTTCGGATTTCTTGCTCTTTTGGGTATCGGTGCAATCGCTGCACTACTGCTTACGTCAAAACTAATTGTCTACCTACTTAACGACCACCACGATGCAACCTACGGTTTTTTTAGCGGACTCATCTTGACATCTATTCTCATACCGATGCGGATGCTAAAAGGGTTCGGTTGGAAGGAGACGTTGGTTTTATTGATCGCTGTTGCGCTAATATTAGGTTTATCGGTCGGTACGGGTGAAAATCAGTTAGAACGGGTTGCTTATAAAACCGGGAACGATGTGGCGATAGATGACGCTATCGGACGCGCAACGCAATTCCCGACGTACTGGGAACTCGGACTCTTTTTCGGAAGCGGTGCCTTGGCAGTCTCAGCGATGATCTTGCCTGGCATCAGCGGTTCGTTCCTGATGCTCGCGCTCGGCGTTTACTTCCCGCTGCTAACGGCGATTAACTCGCTGGTTGAAGGTGTGCCAGCACTTCTTAGAGGAACTGTGAACGAAGCGATGTTAGCGGGTGCTTTGATACTCACGTGCGCTGCGTTCGGATGTTTATTCGGGCTTCTCGCGTTCACACGGTTGCTTAACTATCTCTTGGAACGCTACCGAAATCTGACAATCGCGTTTCTCATCGGATTGATGGTCGGTTCACTTTATGGGTTATGGCCCTTTCGGGAATTTGAAATGGGGGTTGATGGAGAACGGATAGATACCGCTCACATCTTACCGCAATTTGATGTGAATCTGCTCATTACTGTTGCAGCTTTTCTCGTTGGTTGTGGCGTTATTGCTTTGTTCACACGTCTGGGGGAATAGTTACCAGTTAACAGTTTCCAGTAAGAGAAAGACTTCATGAATTATAGCTCCTCTTTAACTGGTCACTGGTTACTGGTTACTGGTAACTGAAAATGGAAACAATAAAAAAAGTCGGTTTTTTTGTGAATACGACCAAAGCGAACGCTGCAGCGGTTGTTGAAGGTGTTTCTACGTGGCTTGAGGCGCGAGATATTATTACGCTTCTACCAGATGAGCAAGCCGTTGAATTGGGGTATCCGGGAACTGGTGTCTCCAAAACGGAGGTGGTAGAAGCAGCAGACATGCTTCTTGTTCTCGGTGGCGATGGCACGCTGCTGAGTGCTGCACACACACCACAAATTGAGAATGTGCCTATATTGGCGATTAATATTGGGACGCTCGGATTTTTGACAGATGCATCGCTTGATGAACTCTACCCGACTTTGAAAGCGACTTTAGCAGGTGATTATCGGATAGAACATCGGATGATGTTAGCGGTCGTTGTGGATAGAGATGGGTTTCCGCAACCGTTTCGTGCGTTTGCGCTCAATGATGTTGTTATTCGTCATTATACGCGTCTCATCGAATTGGATGCTTATGTTGATGGCGAACTCTTTATACCGTATAACGCCGATGGCCTGATCATCGCAACGCCGAGCGGGTCCACTGGATATTCGCTCTCTTGTGCCGGGACTATCGTCGCACCACAATTGGAGGCGATTCTGCTAACGCCTATCGCCCCGCATAGTTTGACGGTACGTCCGTTTATCGCCGATGGTGATGCCGAGATAACCGTCAGGATGCGTGCTGCATATAAGAGCGTTGATGTTTTTGTGGATGGACAACGTGAGACCCACAGTCTCGCAGCGGGTTCGGTCATAAAAGTAGAGAAAGCGGAACGGACAATTCAACTGATCCGTTCGCAACACCACAGTTATTATAGAGCTTTGCGTGAAAAATTGATGTTGGGTGAAAGAATTAGAGGGAATAGTTAACAGTTAACAGTCACCAGTTAAAGAAAACACTGTGTTATCCCTACATCTTTTAACTGGTTACTGGAAGCGTAGCGTACTGGTTACTGGTAGCTTGAAAAAATGATAGAAACACTCTCTATCCGCAATATTGCCCTTATAGATGAGCTCGAATTAGAATTGGCATCGGGGTTGAATATTTTTACTGGTGAGACAGGTGCTGGTAAGTCGGTTATTCTCAAAGCGCTCGGTTTGGTATTAGGAGAGAGAGCCTCCGCCGATATTGTGCGTGAGAGTGCCGAGTTCGCGAAGGTTGAGGCGAGTGTCGCGCCAGACGATACGCACCGGATGTGGCACACCGATTTTGCCTTTAGTGATGTGTTGGACCCCTCTGATGTTGTGATCCTTTCGCGGCAAATCAGCGCGAAGGGTCGAAGCCGATGCCATGTCAACGGACGGCTCGTAAACCTAAAACAGTTGCAGGAACTCGGGACTTCGTTGGTTGACATTCACGGTCAACACGAGCATCAATCCCTATTTCGGACAGAGACACATCTCAAACTCTTAGATGATTTCGGCGGGAGCAGTGAGACGTGTCAGCAGATCAGACAGATATATACACAACTGCGTGCGTTGCAACGGGAGGCAGCGTCTCTTGCGGATACTTTGGCGGCATCAGCACGCGAAAAAGAGCTCCTCGAATTTGAAATTAAGGAGCTGAGTGCCGCGAACTTAGAAGAAGGCGAAGACGAAAAATTAGCCGATGAAGTCCGGCTACTCAAAAACGCCGAAACATTGCACGCCTCGGCGAATATAGCGTATCAACAACTCGGTGGTGATGGCTCAGGGACGGGCGGTTTTGGTAGCCCGCTTGAACGTTTGGAAGGTGCTGCAAAAGAACTGACCAAATTGTCTGAACTCGATAGCAGCCTTTCAGAATTGCAAGATCGTTTGGAATCAGTCATCTACGAAGTAGAAGATATTGCCGCGCAGATTCACCAGTATGCAGACACGGTGGAATTCAATCAAGGGCGATTGGATGAAATTACGGATCGGCTTGCACTTATTGCCAAACTGAAGCGGCGTTATGGCAACACTATTTCTGAAATATTAGATTACCAGGCTGAAGCGGAACAGAAATTAGAGACAATACAACTCGGCTCAGAGAAACAGGATGCGATCCAAGCGGAGATTCGCAAAACAGTCCAAGAAGCACAGCATCTGTGTACCGCGCTTTCCGCGGAACGGGTACACGTTGCCAAACATCTTTCAGAACGGATTGAGAAGGAGCTCCGCACGCTCGGTATGGATAAAGCGGAGTTTCAGGCATCTGTTCAGCTGATGCCGGACGAACGGGGCGTATTTCAGATAGATGGTCAACGCTACGCATTCCGTTCCGACGGAATGGACGATGTCGAGTTCTTGATTGCTCCGAACGTCGGTTCCGAAGCGCGTCCGATTGCTAAGATCGCGTCCGGTGGCGAAATCTCGCGTATTATGCTTGCTCTGAAGACGGTGCTGATTCAAGTGGACGAGGTGCCGACACTCCTGTTCGATGAAATTGATGCTGGCATCGGCGGTAGAGTCGCAGATGTTGTCGGTAAAAAGTTAAAGGAACTTTCAGCGTTTTCGCAGGTCATCTGTATTACACATCTCCCACAGATTGCGCGTTTCGCTGACAAACATTTTCGGGTAGAGAAAAAGGTCGTCGGTGCGCGAACACTGATTACAGCGAAAGCATTAACCGAAGAAGAGCAGGTTGATGAGATCACTCGGATGTACGGCGGTGAAACCACTGAAATAGGTCTTGCACACGCGAGAGAGTTATTGTCGGAAAAATAGTTTTTATGAAGATTAAATAAATATTTTGCTAATTTTTAGGGGTCGCGAGCCCAGCTCGCTCCTACCAAGATATATTAAACGATAGTCCGTCTTGACCGAACCGCAAGGAAAGTTAAAAATATGGACGATAGGTTTACACAAGCCAACGGAACACATGTCTATACCGGATGCGAGTTATTGGTCAAAGGTGCCTTGGAGAGTGGTGTCAGTCTCCTCACAGGTTACCCCGGCTCTCCGCTTGCCGAAGTATTTGATGTCATCCAGCGTAACGCCGAGTTGTTGAAAAGCAACGGCATCGTTGCGCAGATCGCTAATAATGAAGCGTTAAGTATTGCACGTCTGAACGGTTCGCAGATGGCAGAGCTCCGTGCGATCGCTTTTATGAAAAGCGTCGGCTTGCATGTAGCCTCCGATGCGCTTGCAATCAGCAATCTTGCGGGAACAACCGGTGGTGCCGTTGTTGTCGTCGGTGATGATACCTGGTCCCACAGTACACAAGTCCCTGCCGATTCCCGATTTCTTGCCCGACACGTCTATACACCGCTGCTTGAACCGAGCACTTTTCAGGAGCTCAAAGATTGGGTTAATTGTGCTTTCCAAATTTCCGCAGCTGCTGATCTCTATGTCTGCTACTTAACCACTGAAAATCAGGCGAGCGGTGGTGGTAATGTTGAACTCCAACCTAACATTTATCCCGACATTACCGGTTTGAAGCGTGTCAACTTGGATACTGAACTCATCAACGCCGATAAACGCGTTGTCTTACCTCCGCATACCGTACAGATCGAGACGGAAACCTTACGTGAACGTTTACCGACCGCACTTGAGACAGCAAAAAATTTAGGGCTCAACGAAATCCAATTTGTCCAGGACGGTTCAGATAAAAAGCGATCCCCGCTCGGATTTGTCAGTGCAGGTTTGGCACACAGTTGTCTGCTCCACGCACTTGGCGAGTTGAACCTATACGGCGATATTCCGATCCTTAAACTCGGTATGACGCATCCGATTGATGTGGACATTGTGCGAGAGTTCGCGGCACAGGTTGATGAAATCTACGTCGTTGAAGAGAAACGCCCACTTTTGGAAAACGAAATTAAAGCGCTCCTTACACAGATGTACCAAGAAGGTAACATCAAACGGTACGTAAACGTTTGGGGTAAACAATTCCCTGACGGTTTGGCAGGAATTCCAGCAGCTTCTGGCTTGGACACCTCTATTCTCATTCAGAAACTTATTCCGCTTTTCAGACACCGCCTCGGTACGGGCGACATCCCTGACGACTTGGAAAGCGGGGACGTTTTTATTGATTTGAACCATCTCGCCTGTGAAGAAACGCTCCAAGCGGCGGTCTCTGAACAGGAGATTGACATTCCGAAACGGACGCCTACCTTCTGTCCGGGCTGTCCACATCGCGATTCTTCGAGCGTCCTGCTCGAAATCACGCGACAATTTACAGATGCCGACTATATGAGAAAGCATCACGATTCAGGGGCAGTGGATCTCGTTTTTCACGGGGATATCGGTTGCTATTCCATGCTCAAATACGAACCGTTTCCGCGGCTGATGCACAACCTCTCCGCGATGGCGTTAGGGGGTGGGTCTGGTGCCGGTATTGATCCGTTTATCACAAATAAGCAGATCGTTTTTATGGGCGATTCGACGTTCTTTCACGGCGGAATGGCTGCGATTTCGGATTCAATCAAAAACGACCAAGACATCACCTACATTATTCTGGATAACCAAACGACGGCGATGACGGGACATCAACCGACACCGGCTGGCGATCTTGATTTACTCGGTAATCCGACGTTTGCGCAAGATATTGAGAAAGTCGCGCAAGGACTCGCCGGTAGTTCGGAAATAGAAATTGTACGCACCAACCCCGAAGATCGGGTGAATTACAAAAAATACTTGGAAAAAACGGTACTTAAACCGGGTGTCAAGATCGTTATTGCTGATAAAGAGTGCGCGATTACCTATCATCGTCGCCTCCGCCGCGAACAACGAAATATCATAGCCAAAGACGGGTTCTTAAAGTCCGAAAAACATATCAATATCACACATGAAGTCTGCGAATTTTGTCGGGAGTGTACCACAGAGACAGGTTGTCCTGGTCTAAAAGTTGTTGATACCGATTACGGTGAAAAGATCGCTATTGACCAATCCAATTGCGTCACGGATGGTGCGTGTGCGCGTATTAAATACGCATGTCCGGCGTTTGAAGAAGTTATCGTTACACGTAAACGTCCGCCGCAAGAACAGGCAGTGGCAGCGGCGTATCGAGATCTCTTGAATGACGCACCCTTACCGCTACCGCGCCGCATCCCGTTTGATCGAAGTTGGAATATGTATGCCGGCGGGGTTGGCGGCATGGGAATCGGCACGATCTCAAAGGTCCTCGTCGTTGGTGGGTATCTCCAAGGGTACGATGTAACCTTCTGTGATCGGAAGGGGTTGGCAATTCGCAACGGTGGTGTTTATACACACATTACATACACGCAACCTGGTGTCCACGCTTCGCCTATGATTCCGTACGGTAAGGCTGACCTGCTTTTAGGGCTCGACATTTTGGAGGCAGTCCGCGGCATCACAGCGGATTCACTGTTCCGGGTCGCATCCCCTGATAGAACCGCTGCTGTGGTGAATACCGCAAAAACCGAAACAATATCCACGCTCATCGGTAAAGACCAATTTGATACCGAAACACTTGAGGATGCAATACAGACGCATACCAGAAGCGATGCATATTTCGGGACTGACCTTTTCAGTGTCTCTGAGCAATTGTTCGGAAACAAATTATATGCGAACATCATGCTCCTCGGCACCGCGTTCCAACGACAGTTGATACCTCTTGAACTCGAACCGCTCCAATTGGCACTCAAGCAGATGGTCCCGCATGCGGATTTGGAGACAAATATGCAGGCTTTTAATGTCGGACGTCGGCTTGCGCTTGATCCGCATCAGATAGCGGATGAAGTGCCTAAAGCGTTGACTTACGCCGAGCTGCTCGCCGAAAAACGACAGATTCTTGAGAAAAAGCGTAACGGCAAACGGTTGGCGCGAGCGTACATGGCACTCGTTGAAGGTGCAGTAGAGACCTTAGACCTCGGTTTAGACGATCTCCATCGGATACTGGCACGCTACGTCTACGATCTCGTCCAATTTGAGGGTCTTAATTACGCCCGGATGTATGTCGAAAAGATAAAGCAGGTGCATGCCAACGATTCGGAAACATACAACTATCGGGCAACAAAAGCGGCAATACGCTATCTTCACAAGGTGATGCTGATTAAAGATGAAGTCTACGTCGCACATCTTCTCACAAGCGAAGAGAAATTGGAGCGTGACAAGGAATTATATAAAGTCGATACAGCAAACGGCGACAAGATCACATACATCCATCTCAATCGCCCACATTTCACTGTCATGGGGATTGATTTTGAGGCGGATGTTGACACGCGAAACTGGCAATTAAATCTGATGAAGCGGATGAAGTTTCTGAGGCGTTGGCTCCCCGAATGGCACGCGAAGGAAAAGGCGTTCCGAGAGTGGTACATTACCCGCGTAATTGACTCCTTCGCTCCGAGCGATGCTGAAGCATACAAGAGACATCTCCAAGCATTAGAATGTGTTGAAGAAGTCCGCGGCTATCGAGAGATTCGCTACCCGAAGATGGAGATAGCGAAACAGACAGTTGAAGGTTTACTTGAAGAATAATCGCTTTACTGCGTCGAACTGTGAGGAAAAAAAAAACGGAAACGGATATGAAACCTGAGACACGCCTTATCGAACCGCAAGGAAAAGTAAAGAACCTGACCGGACATACCCGTATCGTTGGTGTTATTGGGGATCCGGTTGAACATAGCCGTTCACCGCAAATGCACAATGCCGCTTTTGCCAAAGCTGGACTTGATTATGTATATGTCCCTTTTCATGTTCGGCCTGATGATTTGGCGGATGCAATTGCGGGCTTTAAAGCGATTAACGTCGTCGGCATTAACGTGACGCTTCCGCATAAACAGGCAGTCATCCGGTTTCTTACATCAATTTCACGGGAAGCGGAACTTATCGGTGCAGTGAACACGCTCATTTTTACTGAGGGTGAGATATATGGCGACAATACGGATGCGCCCGGTGTTTTAAAAGCATTGGAAGAAGACGGGAATATGTCTGTCCCGGTCGGCGAAGATGTTGTCGTCTTAGGGGCGGGTGGTGCGGCAAGAGCGGTGGTAGTTGCGTTAGCACTCGCCGGTGTCGCATGCATCACGATTGCTAATCGTACAGTTGAGAAAGCGGTTTCATTAGCAGCGGAGCTGGCGCGAAAAACCGATGTTCCGATGCACGGGATGGGACTTACGGATCCACGCTTACCCGATGCTATTCATCAGAGCGCGCTCCTCGTCAATACCGCGACGACAAGCATGGATGCGGAGCATCCGCTACTGATTTCTGCCGATTGGCTTCAACAGGAGACTATCGTCTACGATATTGTATATACGCCGCCGGTGACACCCTTAATGCGTGCCGCTAACGTACGCGGCTGTCGTACACTTGGTGGCATCGGAATGTTAGTGCATCAAGGGGCTATCGCTTTTGAGAAATGGACAGGTGTCGCACCGTGTACCGAGACAATGTACGAGGCTCTCTCTTTAAGGTTATAAGTTATAAGGGGTTGGTTATAAGTTAAAAGGTTTTAGAGACCCCCCAACCTCTCTTTCTTGTAACTTATACCAATTCTAATTTACTATTCGTCTTAAAAGTGCCACCATTTTTGAACTATGCCCGGTTCGGTTGGAATGCAGATCGCATTTGGGTGAGTACACCGCAAAACCGAACCTACCGGGCCTGGGTAGCCGGTGTACGGTTAATGGAATATAAACTTTTAGAAA
>JAJDXV010000057.1 GCA_022823085.1 Candidatus Poribacteria bacterium | reverse complement strand
CGGAGTCGAGTTGTTGGTTAAAACTACAGGACTTACGCAGGATGCTCTTTTGTACCACAATCTGTATGAAGTTTAAGAATTTAATTCGGTAATGCATCAACAACCTCTTGGTAGGAGCGAGCTGTGCTCGCGATCTTTAACAATTACCGAAATATTTATTTAATCTTCATACAGATTGTGGTACAAAAGAGCATCCTGCGTAAGTCCTGAAGATTATAATAGCATAAAATGGATAGGAATGCAGTAATTAGCGATCGGTTGTCAGTCATTGATGGATGTTTTCCGTTTTTATGTAACCTTTTTGTGGGTTTGGCATTCTTAACTTACGATACAAGAAGATCGGTCTATGCTACGAAAGCGCAGATGCACAGACTAACAGTCTATGCTACGAAAGAGAAAGATGCACAGACTAACAGTCTATGCTACGAAAGAGAAAGATGCACAGACTAACAGTCTATGCTACGAAAGCGCAGATGCACAGACTAACAGTCTATGCTACGAAAGCGCAGATGCACAGACTAACAGTCTATGCTACGAAAGAGAAAGATGCACAGACTAACAGTCTATGCTACGAAAGCGCAGATGCACAGACTAACAGTCTATGCTACGAAAGAGAAAGATGCACAGACTAACAGTCTATGCTACGAAAGAGAAAGGAAATTTGGAGGTAAACCGTGAAAGGAAACAGTGTAGGTGTCTGGGATGCATTTCTTGATACGTTTGAAAACCGAGGGCTTTCAAACACTGACTGGGAGATTGCCGACGATGTTCAGGAAAAATTAGTTGCCTACTTTGAGGCAAAAATTGATGCAGGGGTTGTTGATGGGAAAATGCTCCTTCCGCCCGATTTGATATGGAATGAGTACGTCTGGCGGTTTCCTGAGGATATGCGCCAAAAATTGCGGGAACACGCGGGACGCGCGCTGAAAACGGACCCCGATAACGGTGCCGCTGCAAAGTTTTTGACAATCGTGTTGGCAGGGTGGAACTACGACATACCCCCTGATGAATTCTGGACTCTGTCGGAAAAAGCGACGCTGCTGCTGCCGAGCGATACGACGCTCTGCTATTTAGCGTTTGTAAGATCAGGGATTGATCCGCTCTACTTTGAGAAGGCCGTTATCGCGCTCGAAAGGCTATTGGAACGGTATCGTGAAGGCGAAAAACCGACGTTGTACCAGTGGCTATTCCGGTGTTGCTATGACTATTTGTACGTCACATCAAGACCCACCGATTTTTACGAGCAGCTTGAAAGCGATGATCCGCTAAGGGAACGGTGGACAGCGGTGATGGAAAAGATTGGGGGTGTTTTTCAAGAACAGTTTGGACGAGGATGAGGCGGCGTTGCGTGCGTACATCAAGGCGCATGAGATGCCGTGGCGACACATATTCGACGGTCAAAAATGGTCTGGCGGTCTCGTCCAGCAGTATGGTGTCCGCAGTATCCCTGCACCGTTTTTGATAGATCGGGAAGGTAAGGTTATCTCGGTTAAAGCGAGAGGTTCTCTTTTAGACGAACTTGTTACGGCGGAAATAGCGGGTAAAAACGGTTAGTTACATTAATATCTGAGAATGTCTTGATCAAGTAGGACGGGGTATAATGGCAATGGATGCGTCACGGGATGAAGAATTGGTACATCAAAGCTTAGACGATGAAGATGAGGGTGCTTTTGAAATCCTTTATCACCGTTATGAGATGGCACTTCTCAATTTTTTCTATAGACGTGTCGGCAGCTGGGAGACCGCGGAGGACCTGATGCAAGAGACGTTTATCAAGGTGCATACACACCTCGGAACGCTTCGGGATCGGAAGAAGTTTTCGAGTTGGATGTTCAGTATTGCGAGGCAGCTCATCGCGGCACATATCCGGGAAAACCGGCGAAACCAGGTTGAAAGCAAAGCTGTTCCATCGCGGTTTCCAACTCGAAAAAAGTGTGGAAGCCAAGATGCCGCTCTCACATGTCAAAGAGATTGCAGAACAGATAGATAGGACCCTCGGTATCAACTATGTGCTGGATGTTTATGAATACGCGAACCGTGATGAAGCCTCAGCAACGAGTTGGACGAGTGCAAGTATCTGTCAGGACTTACGCACTTTTGACAATAAGTGGTTCTGTTAGATGAAATGTTTCAGTAAACACAGCGTTTTGGTAGCACAAACTAACAGTTTATGGTACAAAAGAGCATTATGCGTAAGTCCTATATCTGTGTTTCCCTGTGGCGTTTTCCGAGACGCTAAACCGAAAATTGGACAGAATATCTAATTCAAGGAAGGAGAAAAACGCATGCGTCCAAACCAATCCGATCAAACATACAAAAAGGAGAAAAAAATGACGTACGTAATTTGTGAACCTTGCATTGATGTAAAAGACAGCGCATGTGTTGATGTCTGCCCTGTGGATTGCATTCACCCGCATCCGACTCAGGCAGCCGACGAATTTGAAGAAGTTAACCAACTCTATATTGATCCGGAGGAGTGCATCGATTGTGGTGTCTGTGAACCGGAATGTCCCGTTGAGGCTATTTTTATAGAGGATGAAGTCCCGGAAGAGTGGGAAGAATTTATAGACATCAACGCGGAATATTTTGAATAGATCGCATCGGGTTGGCACACCGATACCGGTATTTGGGATTGGTGTGCCAATGCTATTTATTAAGGTTGGATAATCTGCTGTCGTTTCAGCGTTTCAATTTCTTGTGTAAGCATTTCAATCTGTTTTTCGAGTGAGCGGTCTTTTCTGCTGCGCCACGCGATGATAACTTGTGGAAGTCCTACGGCAACGACAATTAGAACCATGAGCCATGTCATCATTTTCTCTATACCGCTGACACGCCCACTTAGCGAAGCGACTTCAATCTTTAGCACCGCAATATCGTCTTTTATCGGCTTGATTTCTTTTTGAATCTCCTCTTTGACAATCAAGCGTATTTTATTGAGGTCAGCGTCGTCTAACGCGCCGAGCGCTGGAAGTGCTATTGTGCAAAAGAGTATCGAAAGAACGAGTATCGTTTTCATCTGATGTTCCTGCTCCAATTTGATTTATCTTCATGCGAAGGTGGGAGGGTGGCAGACATGCCTTGCGGCAAGCTTCGCAGTGCCACCCTCAACTGGTTGAAATAGTCTATCAGATTGCCGAAAAATTGGCAAGTCTTTTTTCAAGAGGCAGGACGATTTAGTTCTGGGTTTCCGTTTTGATTTCGTTTACATAAGTTGACGTTTTCTTATGAAAGATCGCGAGCACAGCTCGCTCCTACAGAAGAAGTCTATACATATATAAAGCGAATATAAAAAACTAAATGGCTCTGTTCCAAGAGGCATTTTCGGGAGAGAAAGCGGTTCAGAACAGGGGTGCTGATGTTTTTCCGAGTACACGCGGGAGCCAGAGACTTAGGTCTGGAATATAGGTCACCAACACGAGTGCGACTAACAAGAGCGCGATGAATAGCAGCACCGAACCGTAAAGCATCACAACAGACCGGTCAAATTTCATACTGGAGATGAATAGGTTCATCCCGATCGGCGGTGTCAAATATCCGATTTCGAGGTTCGTTAGGACGATGATGCCGAGGTGCGCTTTGTCAATCCCAAACTGTTCTGCGATGGGCAGGAGCAGCGGCACGACGATAATGATCGCTGAGAAGATGTCCATCAGACACCCAACGATGAGCAAAAAGATATTGAGTCCGATGAGTGTAATAATCCGGCTTTCCGTTGTTGACTGAATCCAATCGAGAACTTTTGTCGGTACGTCGAGTGTGATGAGGTAGTTGGTCAACCCTAAAGCGATACCGAGAATGATGAGGATTGCGCCGACAAGGACGGTACTCTCTTTGACGATGCGTGGTAACGCTTTCAACGAAATCGAACGGTGGATGACGATCTCTACGATGCAGGCGTAGATGACGGTGAGTGCTGCGGCTTCATCGAGCGTAACGATACCGGATAGATAGCCGCCTAACACAACAAACGGCAGCAGAATTTCCCACTTCGCATCCCAAAGTGTTTGCAGAAAAACCTTCCCATCAAACGGTATCGTCTCGGTCTTTTTGAAGAAACTCCATCCACAACAGTAGATACCGAGGATAGTGAGAATAAGCATACCGGGGATAATACCGGCGAGGAACATCGTGTCGATGCGAACCTGTGCGACAATTGCATAGAGGATCAACGGCACACTCGGTGGGAATAGGAGTCCGATGCTCCCCGAAGCCGTTATCAATCCGAGCGAAAACTTCTCGTTATAGGTTTGCCGTAGTATGGGGTAGACGAGTCCACCGAGTGCGACAATCGTTACGCCGGACGCGCCTGTGAAGGTGGTAAAGAAGGCACAGGTAGTGAGGACAACCACGGCGATGCCGCCGGGTAACCAACCGACGCTTGCGCGTGCGAAGGCGACTAAACGCTGGGGTGCCTTTCCTTCGGCGATGATATATCCGGCGAATGTGAAAAGCGGGATAATCAGGATTGTCGAATTTCGAGTGAGGCGGTTGAAGTCGATGAGGATCGTCGAAATCGGTTCGCCTGCCATGGCGTAACCGATAATCGAAGCGCCGCCGAGTAAGACGAAAAGCGCGCCCCCGAGGAGTGCGAAACCGACCAACCCGATGCCAATGAGGAGTCCCATCAGTCTGCCTCTCCTTCCACAGCGTCCGGTGTGTTTCCACTCTCTGTTAGATTGATTCCGATCTGTAGCACGATGTGAATAGCGATGAGAACAAAACCGTAGGGGATAATCGTCTTTGCCCACCACAACGGGACGTTTCCGATTAGGACAGCCTCACTTAATTGTTCATCGCCGAGGAAAAGAAATCCGTAATACGCTAAAATTGCAACGACGACGAGCGCGATGCAATCAATAACAAGGTTCGTCCAGCGTGTGTACTTGTCGGGCAGAATCCGACTGAGTACATCAATGCTAATATGTCGTCGTTCGCAGGTCGCGAGTGCGGCACCGAAGAAGCAGAGCCAGAGCGTCAAGTGCTGAAGCATTATATCGCTCCACAACAGGCTTGCGCTGAACACGTATCGCATCACGATTTTGAGTATCGCCAGCCCGATCATCATTGCGATAATGAGGCATAGGAAACCGGTTTCGATTTTACCGAGGAACGCGTTCGTGTTTTGCAGGAATGAGTTCTCAGTGTGCTTATCATTTTGTATCTGCATCTATTTCTCCGGTGCTAACACCTGAATCCCGGCGGACGGTAAAACAGCGACCTTCGCGTGTGCTGGTAGTTTCTCAGCAAACAGGGCGATCAGTTCGTCAAGGTTTCGGAAGAGGCATGCGCCGCGATGCTTCTTGTAAAAATCGTCCACCAAAAAATGTTCCGACCAGACGTGGAGTTGCTCTTGTGTGCCGAGTTGCGGTGTTGGGAGTTCGGATTCTGTTCGCTCCGCTCTCTGTTCGAGGAACCGGTTATAATCGATCTGGTCGAAGAGTCCGTGGTAGCAGATGCCATCGCTTGCGGGGTTAAGTGCCATCTTATACGCTTTTTCAAAATAGCGCGTTGCCCACAACGCCTTCCCCGTCTGGATCGGGTCGCTGTCGAGCGGGTAACAATTCAGTACAACGAGATCGGTCTCTTTTCGACTCGCCTCCGGTATCTCTGTGCCGTAGGTGTCTAAAGCGAAGTGCGCGCCTTCGCGGTGTGCCTGTATAAAATCGCCGACAAATAGCCCACAGATTTCACGGCGGGTATTGAGGACGGTATTGACAATCACATCAAGTCCGAGGATACGCGCGACGGCTTCAGCGAAATCGCGATGATCGGGTTCGTTCCCCTTCTTTTCAATGATAGCATGCCCGCGGCTCGGTGAGAAGGTATGGAAATAGAACATCGTTGCGAAACCGGCGATGCCGGGGACGACCAATTTTGCGCCGCCGCCGAAACCGACGGCACCGTGCGGATAGATACCGCCGAGGCAGACCTTGAAATCGGCATCGGCGACGACACGGTTGAGGTAGATCGGCATCCCGTTATCGAGGCTGCCCAATGCGCGTAAGTCGCCGCTCATGAAGTCGTGGCTCGTCGCTTCATATTCAGCGGCGACATCTGCACCGATTTTCTTGGCGACCTCTTCATCGGTGAGCGGTCGGTGTGAACCGCCGCCGACAACAAATCGGATTTCGGATTTCGGGACTCCTGCGGATGCCAACTCGCGTAGAAGAAACGGGATCACTCTCGCTGCTGGGGTCGGACGGCTGAGGTCGTCAACAACGATTGCGGCACTCTTTTTATTTTTCGCGAGTTCCGAAATACGTGGTGTGCCGATCGGTTCAGCAAATATTTTCTCGATGTGTGCATCGGTAAGTTCCGGTGCGTCCTTGGGACCTAATACTTCCACCTCCCAACCTGTGGGAAAATTCAGCGTTAGTTCTTCATCACCGTACCAAGCACGGGAGTAGACTGTAGCGGTGTTGCTCATGATTGTCCTCCATTTTTGGATCGAAGATTAGACGATCTGCCTCTCCTATTGTATTCACGTTTCGTTGCTTATTCAGCGTTTGCCGGTATCAGCACCTGTATCCCTGCGACAGGTAGAACAGTAACCCTCGCGCGTGCTGGCAGTTTCTCCGCTAAGCGTTGAATCAGTTGTTCGAGGTCTCGGAAGAGGATCGAAGCGGGGTACTCCTTATAGAAGTCATCCACGAGAAAATGCTCAGACCAGACATGGAGTTGCCCGCGACGTCCGACTTTCGGTGTCGGGAGTTCGGGGGGTACCTGTTCGGCTCGCTGCTTGAGATAGCGTGCGTAATCGATTCGGTCAAAGAGTCCGTGGTAGCAGCTGCTATCGCTTGCGGGATAGAGTGCGACTGTATACGCATTTTCAAAATAGGTTAAAGCCGCCAACGCTTTATCGAGTTGAATTGCATCGGCATCAAGCGGGTAGCAGTTAATCACAACGAGATCGGATTCCGTTTGATTGGCTTCCGGTATCTCCGTGCTATAGGTATCCATAGCGAAATGCGCGCCTTTACGATGCGCCTGTATGAAGTCCCCGACGAACATACCACAAATCTCACGACGGCTATTGAGTACAACATTGGCGATAACATCGAGTCCGAGGACCTTTGCTGCCAATTCAGTGGTGTCGCGACGGTCAGGTTCATCGCTCTGCCCTTCAATTATTGCCGGTCCGCGTCCAGGTGGGAATGTATGGAAATAAAACATCGTCGTAAACCCTGAGACACCGGGGACAATTAACTTTGCGCCGCCGCTGAAGCCGACGGAGCTGTGCGGATAGATACCACCGAGGCAGATTTTGAAATCGGCATCGGCAACAATGCGATTGAAATAGAGCGGTGTCCCGTTATCGAGATTACCGAATGCGCGTAGATCACCACTCATAAAGTCGTGGTTTGTGACTTCATATTCAGCGGCGATGGCTGCGCCGATCTTCTTTTTTATATCTTCGTCTCTGAGTGGACGGTGTGCGCCGACCCCGGCAACGAACCGGATTTCGGATTTCGGGACCCCTGCGGATGCCAACTCACGCAGGAGGAACGGTATCACTCTCCAGGCAGGCGTTGGACGGCTCAGATCGTCAAAAATGATAGCAGCACTCTTTTTCCCCTTTGCGAGTTCGGCAATACGCTGCGTGCCGATCGGTTCAGCAAACGCCTTCTCGATTTGTGCATCAGAAAGTTCAGGAGCATCTTTAGGTCTCAGGACATCTACTTCCCAATCGTTTGGAAAATTCAACGTCAGTTCCTCATCGCCGTACCATGCACGCGAACGAACTTTAGGCGTGTTATCCATTATCCTTCTCCTCCTTCCACGGTTTCCCTTTTACATTGATAGGCGAGCACGGCAGCGATGAATTCACGGAAAAGTGGATGCGGTGCCAGGGGTTTAGATTGAAATTCGGGGTGGAATTGCGAACCTACCATCCAAGGGTGATCTGTTACCTCGGCGATTTCGACGAGGCTTTCGTCCGGGGACACGCCACTAAAACAGAGGCCTGCCGATTCTAATTGCGACCGGTATTGATTATTGAGTTCGTAGCGGTGACGGTGCCGTTCGACAATAATGGGTTGTTGATATGCGGCGTAACTCTTTGTATCTTCTTTGAGGACGCAGGAATAGTGTCCGAGTCGCATGGTTGCACCGAGGTCAGCGACAGATTGCTGGTCATGCATTAAATCTATAACGGGGTGCGGTGTGTTTTCGTCGACTTCTGTGCTATTTGCTTTTTTGAGATTCGCGACGTTCCGAGAGAAGTCAATTACGAGGCACTGCATGCCGAGACATAATCCCAAGTAGGGTATTTTGTTTTCCCGTGCGTATCGTGCGGCGACGATCATGCCTTCAATCCCTCGGTAGCCGAATCCGCCTGGAACGAGTATGCCATCGGCTTTTTGAAAAACAGCGTCAAGGTTGGGATGTTCTGTCAGTGATTCGGCTTCTATCCACTCGATTTCGACATCCGCTTCGTTTGCGATGCCACCGTGTTTGAGGGCTTCCTGTACACTGATATAGGCATCGTTGCCGGTTGTGTATTTTCCGACGATAGCGACGCGGGCACGCTGCTTCGGGTTTTTAAGTTTTTCGACCATTTCAGCCCATTCGGCATCCATCGGGGCGCGTGTATCGAGTCCGAGCCGCTTTGAAACGAGATGTCCCATACCTTGGCGTTCAAAGTTCAGCGGAATTTCATCGACGCATTTCGTGTCTAATCCTTCAAAAATGCAATCTTCAGAGATACCGCAGAGGAGTGCGATTTTTCGGCGGAAAGCCGCCTCTAAGGTCTGACCGGTTCGGCAGAGCAGGACATCTGGTTGGACACCGAGTTCTTGGAGTTTACGGATGCTGTGTTGTGTCGGTTTGCTTTTAGTTTCGCCGTTCGGTAGGGTGTAAATGAGGGATACATGGAGGAACATGGTGTTCTCGCGTCCGACTTCGACTGCCATCTGGCGGATGGCTTCAACGAAGGGTGGCATCTCAAAGTCGCCGATCGTGCCGCCGATTTCGGTAATAACGATTTCGGCTTTGTTATTTTCACCGATCTGATAGATGCGTCGTTTAATTTCGTCGGTAATGTGCGGGATCAACTGTACGGTTTGACCGAGATAATCACCGCGCCGCTCTTTTGCGATGACTTCCTGATAGACGGAGCCTGTTGTAAAGTTAGAATATCTGTTCAGGTCCATGCCGAGAAACCGCTCATAGTTTCCGAGGTCAAGGTCTGTTTCCGCGCCATCATGGGTGACGAAGACCTCACCGTGTTGGAACGGATTCATCACACCGGCATCAACGTTAAGGTACGGATCGATTTTGACGACGATTATCTTGAATCCACGATTGATGAGCAATCTACCGAGGGATGCGGTTGTAATCCCTTTACCGATTCCTGAGATAACGCCGCCCGTCACGAAAATATACTTTGTCATGAAAGTTTCCTTGTCAAGTTTTTAGGTCAAGTTTTAAAATCTGTTTTACGCGTTCCAAATCGGCGGGTACATCGACGCCGATAAGTGGGGTATCCGTTTCGACGACATGAATAGGTACCCCGTTTTCCAAAAAGCGTAGCTGCTCCAGCCCTTCAGCGAGTTCATAAGGTGTGCTGCGCCAGTTTGTAAAGGCGAGGAGCTGCTCTCGGCGGTAAGCGTACAACCCGACATGCCGATACACAGGAAATTTGTGTAGTTCGGTTTCACTAATTTTGCCGGGCATAGCTGCGCGCGAAAAGTACAACGCATCGCCGTTGAGGTTTGTAACAACCTTGACAACGTTAATGTCTCGGTAATCGAGAACCGTTTGAACGCGCTGTTTCAATGTGCAGACCTGAACTTCCGGTTTCTTGAGGAAAGGTCGTATCATTAAATCTATCTGTTCGGGTTTAAGTAGCGGTTCATCGCCTTGTATGTTGGCGATGATGTCGCATTTTAATCGTTCAGCGACAACGGCGACGCGCTCGGTACCGGTATCGCATTCACCGGTCATTTCGACGTTGCCGCCGAATTCGGTTACAGCGTCATAAATCCGTCGGTCATCTGTCGCGACGATAACCTTATCCAATGTCTGGGCGCGACACGCGCTTTCATAGACACGCTGGACCATCGGTTTCCCGAAAATGTCGGCCAACGCTTTCCCCTCAAAACGGCTTGAGGCATATCGGGCTGGAATAATCCCTACACTTTGCAACCTTTTGTCCTTTGGTAACACTTCAAATTTTTTCTATTAACTTCCTGAATCAGTTTAACGCAAACCGAAAAAATAAACAAGTGATTTTTCGGAGGCGCGGTTTTCAGTTACACTTCGCTTCGCACTGACACCGTTTCTCTATTTTTCTTTGCATACAGAAACGAGAACGTGTTAAACTTAAGGATAACAAGTGTATCCGCTTGATTAAAAACCAATCAATGGTTGTCAGTTGTCGGCTTTCAGTGCTCAATTAAGAGGGTTCTTGTGGTCTTAACAGTTAACTTAACTGCCATAAGCGCGGGACTGATAACCTTACTAAACACTGCCCATTAAAATAAGGAGTATCGAAATGAAACGCAACCTATTTGTAATATCAGTTTGTAAACTGCCGACTTATCTGGTGTGTTTACTGCTGATCGGCGTGTTCTGTCTACTCTATACGACAGGATTCGCTTCAGCCCAAGTTTTAGACCCTGATTTAGTGCTGTATTTCGACTATGAAGAGTTTGCTGGAGATACCGTCGTCGAAAAGTCTGGACACGGTTACGATGGTGCGATCAATGGGAAGGTCGTGCAGTCGGACGACGGCAAGTTTGGGAAAGCTGCTGAGTTTACGTCGGGCAGTTTTCTTGACTTAGATGGTCCGAATATAGACCCTGATCATATCCCTACGGAAGGGATGAGCATCGTGGCGTGGATTCACGTTGATAACGTCACGGATATGGCGATTTTCAATTCTCGCGCCGGTGATGGCACGTGGCTTGTTCATCCGGAGGCACGCGGTGATGGCAACTATCGCTGGTTGAATCGGAGTGCAGGCGGTGCAACGATTTTTGACATTCGCGCTGGCAAAAACAAAGCCAACGAGTGGATACACTACGCTGGCACGTTCAGCCGCGCTGATGGTGCAGCCGCCCTCTACATCAACGGTACGAAAGTGGGTGAGGCAAAAGCCCTCGTCGGGACACCTATCGCAGGCGATTGGGATCAAGGGGCTCGCGTCGGATATAATATCGACAATAACCGACCTTTCGCCGGATTGATGGATGAACTTAACGTCTGGAAACGCGGTTTGACAGAGGAAGAGGTCAACGGTATTATGGACCTCGGTATTGAAGAATTCTTCGCTGTTGAGGCGCACGGCAAACTCGCAACGGCTTGGGGAAAACTCAAGTCAGATTAGTGTCGTCGGAGATAAATCTATTGCTTCTTCGGTACGTCATTTGACGATTTGTAAAATATCAATGGCGTACCTATCCAATTTGTGTAACGGATATGCGAAACCGACCGAATATATTCTGGATATTTATCCTGATACTCTGTTGTGCTACGGGATTAGATGCGGATGCCGAAACCTTCTTGTCACGCTGGGACCAAACACTCTTTGATCGCACCTACGATGCGCCGCCACGCCGAGAGCCGATGTGGACAATTATGGAGGCGGTTTCGGACCTTGGGGATTACCGAGGTGTGATGGGTGCGTCAATTCTTCTCATGGCGTACGGAAACGAATCGCACCGAAAGACCGGAAAACTCTTGTCTTCAGCATACATGGGCGCAGGGATTCTAACGTTCGGTATGAAAAGATTGGTCGGCAGGAAGCGACCCCTTGATGAGACACTCGGTAACCCTGCGATGCCGTCCGGACACGCCTCTATTACGTTCAGTGTCGCAACCATTTTAGGGTACACGTATCCGAAATGGCGAATCCCACTCTATCTCGGTGCTGGACTTGTCAGTTTCTCACGCGTCTATTTAGGACGGCACTATCCATCAGATGTCGTTGTCGGTGCGGTCATCGGCACAGCGACAGGTATGCTCGTTTGGCATAACCGGATTACACTCTTGCAGTGGGAGTTTTAGCGTTTTGCAAACTGCTGCAGGCGGCAATACGGTGTAAAAAAAATAAAACCTTTGACAATAAAGTTCACAAGATGTAAAATAGACTTGTATAGGAGGGTAGGGGCATGATTTATAGGAAACACCATCTCAATTTCCGCTATCAGGTTCTGTGCAGCATCGGCTTATTCCTACTAACAGGCGTGTTGTTAGGCGGATGTGCTGTTGCACCACAACCCTCAATTGATGCCTATATAGAACCGATCGCGGAACGTTTTAATGCGCAAATAAACCCTGAAACGGGTGCCGCAACGGTTGTTAAAGAGGGTGTCGCTGTTAGTATCAAACCGATCGATGAGGTGGAACTGTTCGGACTAACCGAGGATCCGCGAATGAATCCGTATCTTATCGTCGAGCGGAACGGTGCTGTCGAACCGATCTACACCGTGTTTGAAATGGTAGCCCACAATCGCGATAACAATCGCGTTGTTGTGGAAGACATGGCAATACTGATTGATGCGAATGGTGCGCAATACGCCAATCTATCGAACGACTACTTTGATTCACTGTATGACAACGTGAACGTCGCGCGTCGTGATCCTTGGCATGCAGGTTACCCTTACGGTTCGGCTGCTTATCACTCCTACTACGGTTATTATCAGTCTTATGTAGATGCCGAAGCGTTAGAATGGGGTCAAATTGTGATAGAGGATACCATCTTTGAAAGCGGCAAATTGTTCTCCGGTGCGAAACGTAGTGGGTTAATAATTTTTGACCGACTTGAGCCTGATGCCACGGAACTCAGGATTGTTGTGCCAGAGATTCGGATCGTCCATCCGAACGGTAAAGAAGACACATTGAAATTTAAGATTGACTTCAGGCAGGTTTTGCCGTAAAATGATTATCATTTCAATATCTTGATTCGGATTGTTCGCACGCAAGATTTGCCAGAAAACGAAGGGAGTAAGACAAAATGCGGAATTTATTTATAGGATTGCTGATTGTTGGGTTTGTGTCCATTTTGGGATGCAGTAGTCAACCAGAGGTAAGAGTCGCTGTAGCGGGTCCGCTTACAGGTAATGCTGCAGCATTCGGAGAAATGATTAAACGCGGTGCCGAGCTGAAAGCCAAAGAGATCAATGACGCGGGTGGCATCAACGGCATGAAGTTAACGCTCATTTTTGGAGATGATGCGGGGACAGAAAAAGAGGCGAGAGCTGTTGCGACGCGCTTCGCGACTGACCGACGCATCCTTGCTGTTGTCGGGCACTTCAACAGTTCATGTTCGTTAGCAGGTAAACCGATCTATGCCGAGAATGGGATCGTTGAATTGTCGCCGGGTTCAACGAACGTGAGTGTGTGTGAAGGAAGCGACTGGACGTTTCGGAATTTGTATCGAGACGATTTTCAAGGCGAATTCATCGCTAAATATATCAAAAACGTCCTGACGGACCTGCAATCCGTTGGTGTGCTCTTTGATAACGACGACTACGGTAGAGGTCTGAAAGATGCTTTCACTGCAGAAGCCGAGACGATTGGACTCAACATTGTCGCTGCGGAGGCTTATGATCGCGATAATACCGATTTTAAAGCGCAACTCACGAGCATTAAAGCGAAGAATCCTGATGCTATCTTTGTCTCTGGGCTTTACAGTCAAGCAGCCTTAATTGTTAAACAGGCGCGTGAAGCTGGGATCACAGCACAGTTTTTCGGAGCAGATGGTGTAGATTCGCCGGATTTCCTTGAGATCGCCGGTGAAGCGGCCGAAGGCACCTATCTGACAACGCCTTTTACATTCGGTGCCGGCGGCGATGAAGCTTTGAAGGTCGCTCAGGCATTTGAGGCAGAATTCGGTGTCGCCCCTGATACGTGGGCAGCACTCACTTATGATGCGACAGGTATGATTGCTGAAGCGATCGAAAAGACGTATAATAAAGGGGCTAAACTCGCCGAAAATCGGAAAGCGATTCGCGATCATTTGGCATCGTTAGATACCGCTGCAGAAGGATACAAAGGGATTACGGGGTTAACCTATTTTGACAAAAATGGGGATACGCTTAATAAACCTGCTTATGTCAAAGTTGTTAAAGATGGTAAATTTACGACAGCCCCGAAGCAGCTGCTTGAACTATAATCCGAAAAACAGAGGTGTGTTCCAATTTCACCGCGCCGCAGGTGCGGAAGATAATATGAAAACCGGCGTTTTTCGTATTTTCTTTTCAATGGAATAGATAGCAGGAATTTAAGAATTATGGATCAATTTTTAGAGCAGCTGATTAATGCCCTTGTTCTTGGTGGTATCTACGCGCTTATTGCTGTTGGCTATACGATGGTTTACGGCATCATCGAGTTGATCAATTTTGCGCACGGCGAGATTTTCATGCTCGGTGCTTACCTTGCGTTTGCCCTTGTCACAGTTTTTGGTATACCGTTTTGGATAGCGGTTCCGATCAGTATGCTTCTGTGTGCGGGCATCGGAATGCTGATGGATCTGGTTGCTTATCGTCCGCTTCGCAACGCCCCGCGTTTATCAGCATTAATTACAGCCATCGGTGTCTCAATCGGTCTCCAAAACCTTGCTCGAATTATCTGGGGTGCAAGGCAGCGTCCTTTTCCACCAGAATCTCTACCGGCTTTCCTAAGGCCGGGCATCCCGCCGACGGAATCTCTACCGGCATTTTCTTTCACCGAGACCGCAGTTGCTCTCCCCGGCGGTGCTTACTTGCCTTACCGAGATTTATCTATTATTCTACTTGCCTTTGTCTTAATGATTGCTTTAAACCGGTTGGTCTCCCTAACAAAGATAGGCAAAGCGATGCGGGCTTGTGCGCAAGATCGGGTTGCCGCCAATTTGATGGGTATCAACACCAACCGAGTGATTGTGGTAACGTTTGCTATCGGTTCCGCTTTAGGAGCCGTTGCGGGGGTGATGGTCGGCGTGAAAGAAATTATTGAACCGACGATGGGATACTATAAGGGCGTTGCAGCGTTTGCTGCGGCTGTCCTCGGCGGCATCGGAAATATCACGGGGGCGATGCTTGGCGGGCTCCTTATAGGATTCGCCGAAGTGTTTGGGGCTGGCTATATCCCTTACGGCTACGGCTCGGGATATCGAGTCGCTATTGCCTATATCGTTATGATTGCTGTTATTATAATCCGTCCTTCTGGGCTGTTTGGGAAATCGACTGCGACCCGTGCCTAAGCGAAACCCAGGGCGAAGTTAGGTTTAGGAATCTGTGGAACCATGCGAGATAAGTTAACACGGAAAAATATAATCTTCTTTTCTTTAATCTTTTTCTTTCCGCTACTTATGTATGCGGTGGATTACATTACCCTGTTACTATCCTATCGAAATATCTATTTACCGACACCGAGCGGCGATTACATTCTTTACATTGTTGTTCAAGTCGGTTTGTATACCCTTCTCGCAGTCGGTCTGAATATCGTTTGCGGATTTACAGGTTTATTGGATCTCGGCTACGTTGGGTTCTATCTCGTTGGCGGATATACCGCGGGGCTTTTGATGACGCGGCTCGGGTTTAGTTACTGGGTCGTGCTGCCGTTAGCGGTCCTCAATGGTGCACTTTGGGGGTTGTTACGCGGTGCGCCCACGCTACGGCTCACAGGCGATTATTTCGCAATCGTTACTTTCGGGTTTGCAGAACTGCTTTTCCGGATTGTGAAGAATGAGATATGGTTGATTGGGGACATCAACGGATTTGTTAAAAACATTCCACACATCACGTTTTTTGGGATAGAACTCAAGCAAAATTGGCACCACTACTACCACATTCTCATCTTACTCACATTGGTTATATTTGTTACCTATCGGTTACAACATTCTCGTGTTGGAAGGGCATGGGTCGCTATCCGAGAAGATGAACAAGCAGCAGCGTCTATGGGCATCAATGTCAGCCAATATAAGTCGCTTGCGTTTGCTGTCAGTGCAGCGATTGGTGCGCTCGGTGGGGCTTTTTTAGCCCCATTTGGATCACTGATTAGTGCGAAATCTTTTGAATTTTGGGAATCCATTCTTATCCTCTGTATGGTAATTCTCGGTGGCAAAGGGAGCATTAAGGGCTCCGTTATCGGGGCAATCATCCTCGGTTCCTTAAGTGAAATCCTACGGGAAATCCTTTCCAACTTTCCGCAATTTGCAGGTGCGCGCTACCTAATCTTTGGGGTTATTTTGATTTTGATGATGCGCTATCGTCCAGACGGTTTAATATTTAAAAGGACATAGGACGATTACATTTGTCGACGTATGCCCCCGAAAATCTTAACGGTGCGCCTTGCGTACCCATATCGCAAAGTGGACTAACTCGTAGATAAGCAGGATCAACGCACCGGCGACGAACCATTGGAAACGTTCCTGATACGCACCATCCGATCGGACGGTGAACTGTTGCTTTTCGAGTCGCGCCAAGTCTGTCGCTAACTGTGTAATGCCGGTTGTTGCATGGTAGTAATTGCCGTTTCCTGCTTTTGCGATCTTCTGTAGAAGTTTCTCATCTAATATTGTTAGCACGAGTTGTCCGTTGACATCGCGTTTATAGGGTGTCGCGCCGGTACTGGCATCTCCAGGAAGCGGAATCGGGGCAGGCCTGACGGGATTCCCGATCCCGACACAGTAGATATGCACGCCTTTCGGTGCCGCTGCTTTTGCGGCTTCGATTGCCGCGCCGCCGTGATCCTCGCCATCTGTAAACAGAATCAGAGCCTTCTGTCCGTCAATATCTGGTGCTGTTGTTGCGTTTTTTTCACCCGAAACGAGACGTTCTGTCGCAGTCTCAATGGCGTTAACGATCCGAGTGCCGCTATGTGCAAGCGTCTCTGTGGTTACCGCTGCTAAGAATTCTCTGAGAGTGCCGGTATCACTGGTCAAAGGACACACCACGAAACTTGCCTCCGCGAAATAGAGTAACCCGACACGGTCTCCCTCGAGTTCCGCTAAGAGTGAGAACATAACCTCTTTGGCGCGATCGAGTCGCCGAACGGACTGCTCATCTTCCGCCAGCATACTCGTCGAAATATCAAGTGCGAGCATGACATCGAGCCTTTCAGCGACAGATTCGGGTTTCGCGCCCCACTGCGGTCGTGCAACTGCGAGTATGACGAAGATGCAACTGAGCAGCAACACGCCGGCTTGAATCTTGTGTCGCTGCAGATGTGCAGGATCGACATTGCTATGGAATCGTAGCAGTGCCTTCTGTTTTTGGCGTAGCCCAAAAAGAAGCAGAAAGATTAAAGGCGGGATTGCCCATAGGAGGTATAGGTATTCGGGGTTACCGAAGCGGAGCCAGTTCATTTTTTTGATTAGACGTTTTAAGGGATCGCGAGCACAGTTCGCTCCTACTTTTAGTTTGCGTTGTATATGCGATAAACTGAAAGTTTGTGTTACAACTTAGCTGTCAATATCTCTTAGATAGGACTTACGCAATTTTGACTATAGTTCGTTTTGTTAGATGAAATTTTTCGGAAAACACAGCGTTTTTGGAACACAATCTAACAGATTGTGGTACATAAAGAGGAGCATGCGTAAGTCCTATTAGAAAAGGATAGCGTTGCGAACGCGTTCAAAAATTTCAATCGCATAGTCAAGATGTGCTTTGGTCGCGACATTGAAAGAGATACCGAAATTTTTGACGGTCACGTTCGGCAAGTTGGCTCTGCACTCAACGATGTGGAGTGGTGTGAAATCGCCGTGTACATCGACACGGAAATGTGTGGCTCTTCTTGAGGGGTACGTGTCGAGCCACCAGCGTCCCCCGATCGTCATTCGGAGTTTTGCGATGCGCGGTCGCAGCGTGGCACCGCATGTGTCAACGTATTCAACGAACTCATTCGCGACCTGTAGGAGTTCTTCGTTCACTTGCAGCAGCTCAACAAACGATGTGAGCGTCATAAACTGCTGCGTGGTGCGGCCGCCATAGTTCCGTTCTTCTTCCTTAACGATTGTGCCACCGAGTACAGTTTCGGTCGCGACTAAAATCTCGTCTGGTGCATGATAGGAAAAATAGGAGATATAGGTGAGGTCCAACCCCAAGGCTCGCAGGTATTCGGCGACTTCTAAGACGCGTGTGTCTACGCCTTCCGAAATAAGTACCAATCGCTGTTTCTGGTTGAATGCGGATTTGCGAATATCGCCCGGTTCATATCCAAAGAATTCGCTGTGCATGGCGGTGAGTGTTGAGAATTCTTTCCCTTGCTGTTGACACCATCGGTAAGCGAGCTGCTCTAATTCTATGAAAGAGAGTTGGGAGACACCGGCGGCGTACTCCAAAATCTGTGTGATTGCTGTCCGAGACGGTTTGCCGCGCTTGAGTTCAATAATCACACAATTTCCTTGCCGATCGAGCGCGAGTAGGTCAATCTTCTGTTTCGAGGTACTGAGTGGCGGTTGCCTACTGATAATACAGAGCGGTTCACCGAGAACGAGTGTTGCGTCTTTTTCAAGGAGGTCCTCAAACTCGCGTTCTTCGCTGAAACGTAGCGGCTCCAGCCTCCCAAATTTGCGTTCTTCCCAACGGTAAACTTCCATCTTTTAATTTTCCTTGCGGTTCGTTCACAAATTAGAATTTAGCCACCGAATGTGTTCGCGATACGCCTCAACCTCTGCTACGACTCTCGCCTGATTCCACCCGTTTTTCTCACTTAAGAATTGTGCGATTTGTGGGGCGATGTCAAGTCCTTGCCCTCGTGTCCAACCGATACGCGTGCGTCGCCAGAGAAGGTCGTCAAGTGTCATCGTCATCTCGCCCCAATAGGCGTAGAGGAGTTCGGCTTTCGTGAACGGAAGAGACGGCGTTATCGGTTCAGCGAGTGCCGCGTCGTCGTTAACAAGCCGTTGAATCACCTGGTACCCATCCCCATACCGTTCAATGAGACGCGCCACGTCAGCGTTTGACAGCGAGTCGTGATCCCTATTTCCGTTCGGTTCTTGCCCTGATGTGTCAAACAACGGACGGGTATCTGTCTTACAGTGACGCGGGACGTTGAAAAAGGCTGCGAGATAGTCTACGGTCTCCTCAGCCATCTGTCGATGCGTGGTGAGTTTTCCACCATAGAGATACATGACTCCGCTCGGACTCTCCGTGATTAAGTGTTCTCTGGAGACAAAACCTGTTCTTGTGAGTCCTCGTTTGTGTAAGTTCGCTGCGATGAGGGGACGGGTGCCGGCATAAGCGGCGATAATCGCATCTCTGTTGAGCGTTTTTTCAGGAAAAATCCGCTGTGTTTCCGAAAGCAGATACGTCGCCTCGTCAGCTGAGGGACGGACAGATGCCAACGCCTCCTTCGGAGTCGTCTCAGTGGTCCCAACGATAGAGGTCTCGTATGCGCCCGGCAAAATAAAGATAACACGCGGATTACGTTTGCGTTGCTTTTCCGAGTGTGTGCAAACAATCAGACCGTAGGCTTCCGAGTCGTTCTGCTTTCCGCAGCGCGGCAAGATGAGATGAACCCCTTTCGCTTTTTCTGTCAGCAGACGTGGTGTGCCATCGTAACTTGGGTCTTTACGCCATACTTCGTCGCTCCAAGGTCCTGTTGTTGACACAATTTTTCGAGCGGTTATTTCAAAACGTTGTCCAGAAATGACATCTTCAGCAGTTATCCCGAACATCCGGTCCTCGGCACCAGTGTCCGATTGCGTGACAAAATCGAGGAACCGGACATAGTTTGCAACGATGGCACCGTGTCGGTGTGCATCTTTGAGAGTGGCGAGTGTTAACCTTGCGTCGTCAACAGTGCTATCCCATAGTAGGACACACCCTTTCAGGCTATCAGCGGCAATGGGTCCTACCAGCTGTCTCACTTTTTGTCGATCACGAATTACCGCTGTTTTTTCCGCTTCATCTGCTTTAAAGAGGCGATTGTAGTAATGTGCAGCGAGTTGTATGCCTGTCAAAGGGTACGGATCGCCTCTGTAATTGAGCAGTGCTATTGGCATCGGTTTGACGAGATTCGGTGCGATGCGTCGGAGGATTTCACGTTCCTTACGTGATTTTTTAACAAGGTCAATATCACGTTTAAGGAGGTACCGAAAGCCGCCGTGAACCAGTTGAGAGGTTGCGCTGCTCGTTCCGCTCGCGAAATCGCCCTGCTCAATTAACCCGACTTTGATGCCGCCGTTGAGTGCGAGATCACGAATGAGACCCGCGCCGACGATACCACCACCGATAATTAAAACATCCAACCTCTCAGTCTTGAGTGTCTGAATATTGTTGGATCGGGTTCGGGCTGAAAATTCTGTTGACATCTTAGCCTGCCTGACGGACTATCAAACGACTCTGTTTAGCGACTTTTCGGATAGCTGTCAAAATCCGAGGGACGGCACCTACCACCGGTTTCGTTAATAGTGGCAAAAATATGAGTTGTGAACACACTTTTTCGGTTACAGGCAGATCGCCGGCAGCATAGCCTTTAAAAGTGCCGCCCATGTCCGTGGTGCAGAGGGCCCCTCGACCCTTCGTATAGATATCAAGCCCTTGCGTGAAGAGCGGCAAAGTATGCAAAAGTGGATACGGATTACTATTCGTCGGTAGACTCCCTGAAAAGAGGGGTACGGCATCGCCAACAAGGAGCGGATATGGGTTGTTATTTGCCAAAACGCCTTCCCTTCGGAGTGCTTCCGCGAATATGGGGGCTGGTAGTCCATGCATCTCTTCCTGATGATAACGGATCGGAAATCCATAGAATCCTGCCGGTTCAGCCCCTTCATACCTTTCAATCGTAGAAACCCCGGGGATCTCATGTAATCCGTCGGTAATCTCTTTGATATAGGCACGACGGTTGGCATTGAGTGCATCAAGTTTTTTCAGTTGTACCGAAGCGATACCGATAGCGAGCGGATGTGCCCGAAATTTTACACCCAATCCCATCGGCGGTAGATGTGCGTATTGCAGTGCGTCGGCGGCTTCACCGACAACATGAGGTGGCCGATTCACCTGCCCGAGCAGACAGGCCCGCTCGAAAACTGCCACATCGTTCGTCGCAAGCATGCCACCTTCACCGCCGCTAATCGGTTTATTGCCTTGCAGACTCCACGCGCCTACCTGCCCGATACTACCACAGGGTACACCTTTGTAAGACGCGCCGTGTGCGTGTGAGCAATCCTCTATGACAGGGATACCGGTTTCTTCGCTGAGTGCTATCAGTGCGTCCATATCGCAGACATTGCCCCACAGGTGCACCGCCACGATAGCCTTCGTTCGTGCCGTAATACGTCGTCGGACATCATTGACATCAATCAGCAGCGTTTTCGGATCCACCTCACAGAAAACGGGGGTTGCCATGAGTGTTAGCGCAGGTGTGATTGAAGCCATCCATGTATAAGTCGGGCAGATAACTTCATCTCCGGGACCGACACCGAGTCCAAACATCGCGCTGTGTAAGGCAGCTGTTCCGTTGGTAAGACTCACAGCGAATTGGGTGTGATGGCGTTCAGCCCAGACTCGCTCAAATTCTTGAACCGTTGGAGATGCACCGGAGAGTTCGTTGCGGAGTGTCATCTCATAAACAACCTGTGCCTCTTCCGCTGTGATCTGTGTCCACTCGTCTAACTTCGGATACGGCGCATCAGGAGATGTCTCAAAGACCGATGTTCCACCCAAAATAGCGGGAAGGTCCTTCGTCTTAATCTCATGATGAGATGATTGTGTTATTTTTTTCGCCACGACATGCTCCTCGCTACCGTTTACGGATTCAAAGATTTGCGGTTTGTTTTAATCCTGCATCCATGTTATACTGACAGGCGCGTTGCAGGTCAATACAGTATCATGTATGATAACACGTCCTGCGAATTTTTGTCAAATTTAGCGAGGGAACCGAGAACTCTTGGATATCCGAAAACTGTTCATCTCATTGTTGCGAGGGAGAATATCCGACCCTAAGCAGCTGCTTCTTAATTTCATGCCGTCGCTTTTTGCGATCTTCGGATTCTTTCTTTTGTGTGGGGTTGTCGTGCATGCGCGAGGACAAAATGCTTTAGAGTTTTATAGCATTATTTTTTCGAGCGGGTTCTCAAGTTTTGACGAGTTCGGCTATGTCCTGTTTAACGCGACCCCTTTAATCTTTACGGGACTCGCTGTCGCCATCGGCTATAAAAGCGGTCTGTTCAACATCGGTTGTGAAGGACAACTCTACGTCGCAGCGTTTGCTACGGCGTGGACAGGTATGCACATAGACCTTCCTGCTCTCCTACTGGTTCCGCTCTGTATAGCCGCAGCGATGATTGCCGGTGCTGTTTGGGGTGCTATCCCCGGTTATTTAAAAGCGAAATACGGCGCGCACGAGGTTATCAACACAATCATGATGAACTTCATCGCTTTTGCGTTGATGAACTACCTCGTCACATCCATCTACCAAGAGCCGGGACAGATGATTCCGCAGACCCGACAGATCCATGAAACGGCACGCATCCCACGATTAGCGTCTTTTGTTCCGTCGCTGCCGGATAGTAATCCATTAAATACGAGTTTCCTGATTGCCTGCGGCTGTGTTGTGTTCTGTTATATTTTCTTCACACACACGCGTTGGGGATACGAACTCCGTCTGGTCGGCAACGCGCGAGACGTTGCTTCTTACGGTGGCATCAACCCGCGGGCTGTAACCGTATGGGTGATGGCGTTGAGCGGTGCAGCTGCCGGGTTAGCAGGTGTCGCGGAGGTGATGGGATACCGTTATCGGTATCTTGATAGTTTTTCATCAGGTTGGGGGTTCACAGGCATTGCAGTCGCGCTCTTGGGCAGAAACAATCCTTTCGGTATCTTGGCTGCGGCAGTGCTGTTCGGATTACTGAACAAAGTTGCTTTGGATATTGATATTTTGTTGGGAATCCCGCGGGGTCTATTCTTCGCTGGACAAGGTATGCTGATTATCTGGTTAGTGTGTATAGAAGGCATCTCACGAAAAAAGAATGATACTTGATTTGGTTCCAACCACTTTACGAATGGCGACCCCGTTAGGGTTCGCTGCACTCGGCGGGATTTATTCGGAACGCGCCGGGGTCATTAACCTCGCCTTAGAAGGGATGATGTTGATCGGGGCATTCGGTTACGTCGTCGGCACACAGGTTTCCGGTTCAACGTGGTTCGGATTGCTTGTCGGTATAGGTTTCGGGGTTGGATTGGCACTGTTACACGCTGTTGCGACGGTCACGTTCCACGCCGAACAGGTGGTTACCGGGATTGGGATTAATATCTTGGCGTTGGGGATCACGGAGTATCTTTTACCGACATCTAAACAGGTAGACGGTCTCCCCCACTGGCAGCTGCCGTTTATCGGTTCATACAGTTTCATCGTCTATTTACTACCGGTATTGATGGTCGTGAGTCACATCTTCCTCTTTAAAACGCCGTGGGGGTTGCGTCTGCGTGCTGCAGGCGAATCCACCGAAGCACTCGCAGCACTGAGTTTGCGCCGAACAAGATGGCAGTATCTCGGAATCCTGTTAAGTGGACTCTTCGCAGGCGTAGGCGGATGTTTTCTGGCGTCCGAGGTTCATTACTTTACAAAGGGGATGACAGCGGGACGCGGTTATCTTGCACTTGCCGCCGTCATCTTCGGGAACTGGCGACCGTTGAGTGGTGTCTCGGCGTGCTTCCTTTTCGGGTTCGCTACCGCTTTAGAACTCGCAAACCGATGGAACATTCCCGGACAATTGCTAAACAGTTTACCTTATATTTTAACGATGATCGTCCTCATCGGGTTCGTCGGGACATCACGTCCACCGGCGAGTTTAGGGAAGATGAAATCGTAGAGGTTATGCGGCGGATCCCTCCGCCGCTTCTATTTCGTGTTTTTAAGTTCTTGAAGTAATTCCTGAATCTCGGTCTTGAGAGGTTCATTGCTTCGTATTGATTCAGTTCGCCTTTGGCAATGCCGCGGTTGTAATAAACATCGGCGTAATCAGGTTTGAGGCGTATTGCTTCGTCATAGTCGGCGATGGCAGCTTCATATTGCTCCAGTTCGTTCCTTGCCCAGCCTCGATTGTAATAGGCATCCGCATACTCTGGATTGATACGAATCGCTTTGTCGTAGTCTGTGATAGCATCCCCATATTGCTCCAATTCACCATTAGCGACACCGCGGTTGTAGTATGCGTCCGCATATTCTGAGTTTATAGTAAAATCAATAATTAATCAGACACTTTTCCTTTAACAGAAGACTGTTTGTAGGGGCGAGGTCCCCTCGTCCATCTTTCAAGGTGTGTCTCATTATTTTTAGAGACCACTATAGATGGACTGCTGCGTTATAATCGGATACTGCCCCTTCAAATTGACCGAGTGCCATCTTTGTAGCCCCTCGATCGTTGTAAAAAACAGCGTCATCAGACTTGAGAGATACGGACTTGTCATAAGTGGAAGTGCCTCTTCTTTCCGATCTGGCTTGCCAATCCAAGCACTTTATCTGGTCTACTCGGATAAAACCATAGACCTTAAGACCTTCAGGAATAGGAACATCAAAGCGACTTGTTTTGACCTTACTGGTAATCGGACAAACAACAGCTAACTTTTGCCAGTAGTTAAAGTCTGAGGCGGATAGAACGAGGGCGGGACGACGTTTCGGAATCTCATTTCCGGTTTGAGGATCTAAATTATAGTAAATTATGTAAATAAGTTTACATATATTCTGTAGGAGCGATCTCCGAATCGCGACGCAACCAATAATAGTCGGGAATCGGAGTTCCCTCCTACCGCTCAGATGTAAAGTTAATTGTAGAATCCACTATAATCCATACGATGTCCCCGCGCACCGGGACATATTCCGGATCGTACTGGGTTGCTGCTACCATACTTCATTACCGACCGGAGGCCCGGTGTCTATCTCCTCGGACGCGGTATCATCGGTTTCTTGTGCTAAGAGGTCCGCCAGTTTCACGCGCGGAAGATTCGCCGGACGACCCACCTTTTCAGGGCGATGGGGTTTGGGCATGCCTGTACCCAAAGGATAATTTCGGACCTTCATACCAAATCCCTCCTCATTATCCTCTTCAATTTCGGCTCTACATTTCTCAATGAGGTTACCAATGAGATCCATCAACGGGGCCAAGACGTGATTTTCGTTCTCACCAACGACATCAATCAAATCGTCCAGCATTGTGATAAGCATTTCATAGTCCTTGGTTGTCAATTCGGTATCCATTACTTACATTTTGCTCCTGAGATATTACAGAATTGTAGTCAATTTCTCCTACTTACCCTAACAAACTGAACGAAAATTATACCACACGAAAAAAGAGATGTCAAAGAAAATTGCTTTGGTAGAGTAACACGATCAAGTTATTCCTATTCGTCTTGGGTGAGTTGACTGTTAACGTTACTAACCGGATGACGACTAAACCCTGTCAAATAACCGCCGATCTGATCTTGGATATTCCGCGCGGATGTCGCAGGACCGACGTAATGACTAATCAGGATACCGAACGCAACAATCTCACCATCCGCCGTCGTTGTGTAGCCAGCCAGCGCAGAGACACCACTCAACGTCCCCGTTTTCGCTCGCAATACCTTTTCAGCCGATATCCCGTGCATCCGATTTATCAAGGTGCCGTCAACACCAGCGATCGGGAGCGATGCCACATACTCCGGCATCAACTCAAAATTTTGATACATGTAGACGAGCAGCTGCGTGAGTAGTTCAGCGTTGAGGAGATTATAGCGAGAAAGCCCAGAACCATCAACGAACCGATGCACTGGCGGTTCGCCCGTAATATCTTCTAAGAATTCATTGACAGTGTCTCTCCCTTTTTGCCACGTTCCGGGTTCACCCATCACTTCAGCACCGACGGCTTTGAAAAGCAACTCGGCGATCCAGTTGTTGCTCGGTTTGTTCATCAATTTGATAATATCGGCGAGTGGCGGCGATAGATGTTTGGCAACCGTACGCGCATCTGGTGGCGCTGTTCCAGGGACGACATCACCGATCACCTCAATCCCTTTTTCCATGAGTTCGTTTTTCAGTAGATAACCGCAGGCAAGGGCTCTGCTCCGTGTACCCGGTTCGGGCTCTATTTGTCTGATGCTTAAAGCACTCAGCCGAAGCTGTCTATCGTCCCACATCCATCCGGGACCTTCCCGAACAGTGTCAAGATATGTTGCATCAACAACGATGTCGCCTTGTATGGATTCTACGCCGACTTCAAGCAATGTATCGACCAGTTTCACGATATCTTGAGGTTGGAGCACTGGATCAGCTCTACCTTTGAAATATATGTCTCCTATCACTTGTGTATCCGCCTCCGAATCAACATAAAGGGTTGTTTCAAACTGGTAGTCTGCCCCCAGTTTTGCCAAGGCGGTCGCTGCCGTGAAGAGTTTTGTCGTGGAGGCGGGATGGTGTAGCTTGCGCGGATCCTTTTCATAAATCACCTCTCCTGTTTCTACAGCAACAACCTTTATGCCGATGTTTGCGGTTGTAAACAAAGTTTCTCGTAAAACGGTATCAATATCGGTATGTAATTTTTCGAGCGGGTCTGCAGGCGTTACCGGCGGCTGCGGCTCACTGGGTTTTGTTGTGAATATTCCGCAACTTGTGAACAACAAAGCACTGCAGACAAGCAAAATAGTATAGGTTTTCATAGTTGTTATGTAAAATCCCAAAGTATGTAAATACGCCATTGGTAGGTAACGGATGGGGTTACCTGTCTCAAATCGTGCCTACCGAAGTGTAAATGTGATAAACTTTGCTATAAATCATAACACAATTTCACAGATTGTCAAAGAAAAACAGAGGTATTCAGTTTTCAGTGAGCGGTTTCTATCGGCAGTTAGCCATCAGTAAGGATCGCGAGGGGTACCTTTCAATAAGAATAGTAGACGACTGTGGAAAGAATAGCAGGCGACTGTGGAAACCACAAATATCTTGACTTTTGCGCTAAAATGTGATAGAATTTTAGGCATAGAACGAACAGATATAGCGAAAAGGAGACACCGATTTTTTTGGCGTTGTAGGATGGAGTTTGCAAACCCATATTTATGAAGTGTGAGCCAAAACTTGCAGTGAAAATAACATGGTTGAATTTTACGATACGACACTCAGAGATGGCAGTCAAGCAGAAGGCGTTGCGTTTTCTGTTGAGGATAAACTCATCATTATAGAGGCATTGGATAAGTTAGGTATCCGCTATATTGAAGGTGGGTATCCGGGTTCTAATCCGAAAGACATAGAATTTTTCAAGCGTGCGAAAGGGCTGACATTGGAAACAGCGACGATTGTGCCGTTTGGTAGTACACGCTATCCAACCTATACGGCTGCTACCGATCCGAATTTGGCAGCCCTGTTGGATACTGGCGCGAGGACTGTCACGATCTTTGGGAAAACTTGGCGCCTCCACGCCACCGATGTGCTCCGTGTGACAGCAGAAGAGAACCTCGAATTAATTGAGAGTTCCGTCCGCTACCTCGTTGAGAACGGTCGTGAAGTCATTTACGATGCCGAGCACTTTTTTGACGGCTATGCCGATGACGCTGCGTATGCGATAGAAACCCTAAGATCCGCTGCCGCAGGTGGCGCGAGTTGTCTTGTCCTCTGTGATACCAACGGCGGCAGGTTACCGTTAGAAATTCAGGAAGGTGTTGAAGTCGTCCTCTCCGAATTATCGTTGCCGGTTGGCATCCACATGCACAACGATGCCGGGATGGGCGCGGCGAACTCCGTATTGGCTGTCCAAGCCGGTGCAACCCATGTACAAGGCACATTCAACGGTTACGGTGAACGGTGTGGCAACGCGAATCTCGCCTCTATTATTCCGACGATCCAGCTCAAACTTGGGATGCAGTGTCTCAGCGATGCGCAGCTGCAATCCCTCACAAGTGTATCACGTCTTATCAGTGAATTGGCGAACCTCCCACACGATGAACGTCAACCCTATGTCGGACGTTCCGCTTTTGCACATAAAGGCGGTTTACACACCGACGCAATCCGTAAGAATCGGCTCACCTACGAACACATCGTGCCGGAAACCGTCGGTAATACGCAACGGATCCTCGTCTCTGATCAGGCGGGACGTGGCACCATCATGAAAAAGATTGAGAAAGAATATCCGAATTACGACAAGAACTCGCCGCAGGTATTAGAACTCTTCAAACGTCTCAAGGAAGCCGAGCAGGACGGATACCAATACGAAGCCGCTGAAGCATCGTTTGAACTGTTGACACGCAAGGTGTTCAACGGGTATGAACCCTTTTTTGACCCTGTCGGTTTTCGGGTGATTATAGAACAATTCACCGATTTCGCGATGCGTTCCGAAGCAACGGTAAAGGTCACAACGCCAGACGGTCTAACAGCACACACCGCTGCGGATGGCGACGGTCCTGTCAACGCTCTCGATACTGCACTCCGAAAAGCACTTGAGCAGTTCTACCCCGCTTTGCAGACAGTCCGACTCATAGATTACAAGGTCCGCGTGTTAGATACGAAAGCTGGCACAGGTTCAAAAGTCAGGGTGCTTATTGAAGCGAGTGATGGTGAACGGAGTTGGAGAACCGTAGGGGTCTCAGAGAATATCATCTCCGCGAGTTGTGAAGCACTTATAGACAGTTTTGAATATAAACTTTATATAGATAAGCGTTCCCCTCGTAAGTCGGAATAGTTGTTCAGAAATCTTATTCGAGGAGCAGACATGACGCATTTAGACACAATCGAGAAAGCAGCACAGAAGCTCATCGCGCTCTGCCAGAAAGAAAAACAGACGAAAACCGACAAGGTGAAGATGCTTGAGATACATGCGGAGATCTTAGAAAGCATTGAGAACCTTGCCGAATGTGAGCTCTGCGGTGCTATCAGCGAAATAATTGTAACGATGACGTTGGCTGATGTAACGGCGAAGTTGTGTAAAGCGTGTGGTGTTAAATCGCTGGAAGCGGGGAAAATCCAGTCGTCTAAGCAGAGAACATCTCGAAAACGGACCCGCCGTACGAGTGCCTCGAAAACTGCATCGGTGAAACCGAAACCGAAAACTGGCGGTAACCGTTCCAAGGGCGAAGCCGTCCCCGAAGAACCGGAGACCCCCGCCATGCTACACACCCGCGTTGAATCGGAGACCGGTATCAAGAAAACCGACATCAAACGTCTCCATAAGATTATTCAAGACATCGCTGGACCGATGAATCCTGAACATACACTGATGTATGTGCAACGTGAAGCGGAGATTGCGAAAATAAAGGTGGAGGCGGATGCTCTAAAAAAGGCGGTCACACTCCTGAACGACAACAGCAGTTCCCAAACAGCATCTACGGTTTAGCCTGTTTCGATGTTTTTTGCCCATTCCCGATGCGCCTGATACCACTCCACCAGTGCCGTTATACCTTCTCGAAAAGTGACCTGTGGTTGCCACCCTAAGAGGTCTTCCGCTTTTTGGATATTTGCCCACGTGGCGCGGACATCTGCAGGGTGGAACGGCTGGTGTGAGAGTTCCGCCTTCTTACCAACGAGTTCCTCTATCAACCGAATCGTATCAATCAGCACGATGGGACTGTCTGAACCGAGATTGATGACCTCGTATTTGAGCGGTCTCAATCCTGCTATAACGCCGCGGGCGATGTCTTCGAGATAGGTATAGTCGCGCGAGGACTGTTTCCCATCGCCGTAGACAAGGACAGGTTTCCCTTCGCTAATCCACTGGACAAAGCGGAACGCGCTCATATCGGGTCTACCAGCGGGTCCATAGACCGTAAAGAAACGGAAGATCGTCACATCGATGCCGTAGAGGTGGTGGTAGCTATGACAGAGCGATTCTGCCCCTTTTTTTGAGGCGGCGTAAGGGGATAGCGGTCCGTCTGTGTTCGACGCTTCACTGAAAGGGAGTGGATTGTTTGCACCGTAGAGACTTGATGTTGAAGCCAACACGAATTTTGGAACTTCAAACTCGCGGCACAATTCTAATAAGTTCAGCGTTCCTGTTACGTTTGTATCAACATAGACCCATGGGTTTTCCACAGACTGTCGCACACCGGCGCGCGCTGCGAGGTTAATCACAGCGTCGTAAGCGGTGTTAAATAATTGCTGTAGTGCCTCTCGATCACAGATGTCGGCGCGGTGAAATTGAAAATTTGGGGTGCCTTCCAGCTGCTGAAGTCGCCACTGCTTGACCTGCGTATCATAGGCGGCGTTGATGTTATCAATCCCAACAACGGTATGTCCCATCTCCAGTAAGAATTCCGTCACTTTCCATCCGATAAACCCAGCACAGCCGGTGACGAGGTATCGCATAAATAATCTCTTTCATCCCTTTGAAAAATTAAAACTCACAACTCGTTTTAAACGCTCTAAAACCTTCTTCAAAGATAGAGAGTGCCATTTTCGACATTTCATACCGCGTTTGAGTATCTGTCTCTAATTTCAGCAGTTCGGTTTCGTGTTGTGAGGTCAGTTCGTTAATCTCTTCAACTTCTGTTTTCAATGCTTCAACGGTATCAAACGTGTCGGTTTCTTTGCTACACGCTGTCAATAATTCGTGATAAAGCGTTACGCCGCTCTCAAGTTTTTTGAAGTCTTTCCGAATTCGGTTCAATACGCTACGGTAATCCTCCGGTACCATCGGGCTTTCTGTCTCAACTAATGTCTTGAGGGATGCATCGAACTGTGTCAATTCAAGCTGCTTCTCTGACCAGAGGATTTTCTTTGCGACACCATCCACGCTGTCATTGTCCATAATAGGTGCCTGTTTCTGTAGGTTATCGTGGAGTTGTGTTTCCAACGCAATTAGATCCGTTTGGAACATCTTTATACGCGCCTTGAATTCCTCAGCGTCCGTACGGACATCGGATATTTTCTCATGAAGCCCCTCGTGTTTCTCTTTCAACTTGTGGACCTTCAAGACGTACGTAGGGTACTGCACCTTCAAGTTTTGAGAGAGTTCATGCATCGCTTGCAATTCTTTTTTTGAGAGCGTTCTAATCGTTTTGTCCTCTAATGTTCCCATGAGTCCGTAAGCAGCGACAGAGAAACCGAGGATCGTTAGAATCAACGCCAAAAAGTGGAATAGCGTATCCTCTGCTGCTGTGGACGCTGACATCGCAAGCAATCCGAATACGCCGAGAAGTGGACCGACAAGAAGCAGAAAAATTGGACTCGTCAAATAGTCTTCAAGCGTTTTTCCAACGAACATCCTTCCAGCCTTTTTTTGGTCCATCCGCATGAGCCCGTATGCACTTATACAAACGCCGCAAATAGATAGGAACAACAGAAAAATCATAAAAAACGAGTTGTTTACTGCACGCAGCGCGAGTAAACAGCATCCTATAACCAGCGGGCCTGCAAGAATTAAAAAGAGTGGACTGGACAGGTAGTTTCCTACTTTGGATTTTGTGGACATATTTTTCTCCCATCTCAGAGGGTTGTATGTAAGTTGAGCTCTGTTTCACTTCGCCTCAGATATTTCAGGAGTTGCCAACAGTTTGTCGATCTCCTTTTTCAGATCGGCGTAAATTTCTAATTTGAAATTCGATTTTCGGTGAAACACAATAATGCCTTTCTGTGAGATGAGGTAAAGCACCGGTTTCTCTTTCTCCGTCTGATACTGTTTATGCACTTCGCCCTTCCAATCAAGCAGAAATTTCACAGGCGGCGGATTTTTCTTGAGTTGACCTCTGATAAATCCTTTCGGTATGAATCCCGGAACGCTCCGCATATCTGCGATGATGTAGGCGGTAACCTGTGCGTTTTCTCGGTAATCCTTCTGGAACGCCTCTGCCCATTTGTCGTCCTCTTTCCGAATTTTCCGATTGCCGAGAATCAGAAAGACAACTTTACCGTGTAGTTTCTTTAGATTGTGTTCCTTCTCTTCCACATCTTGAAGCGTCCAATCCGGTGCTGTGTCGCCAACTTTTGGAGGTGCTGGTTCAGTCTGCTCATCGGCAAAACTGACAAGCATCCCGAAAAACGCGATACTGATAATAACAGCGATATACAACGATCTCATGGCACTGCTCCATCTGCTCCATGTGTTTCCTATCCACATTTTAACATAGACTTCCGACAATTGTCAAGTTGACTTTTTAGGGACCGGTAGTGGGGCCGGATTGAAAATTAAACTTCGGTGAATAACTGAAAATATTGTTCTCTGCTCATGCCCACAGTACGCATATTGTTTCTGATGATTGTAACAGGTATCTCGTCGTAGTGAGGGATAACAACGGCACGTTTCGCATTAGGATGGTGGTAGATGAGATGTGATCCTTTTTGCCGAACATAGCGGCACCCGAATTTTTCAAAAATTTTAACTTGGGTTCGCCAATCTGTTGGCAAAAGTCTCGGCATTAAAGGTCTCCGAGAGGTACGGTACGCTGGTTGAATGCCACGACTTGTTTATCAAGTTGGAGGGTCGGTTGTGAAGTTGTCAAATCGTAACCAGCGTTTTCCAAAAATGCCCTGAGTGTCCCTAATTTCGCTGCTTCCTCCAGATGAATTTCGATCACTTCAAGAAGATTTTTTCGCGCATCTTCTATATCCGTTCCGCAACTCACAACATCCAACTCTGGGCAATAGGCGGTGTACATATTGCCTTCTTTCCAAATTTCTTCCGTTACCACAAGATTCTTCATCGGAACCTCCATATCTACAAAGTCAGAATTGTTATGTTATTCTTAAAGTATACACGAAGATTTTAGAAAAAGCAAGCATTCAGATTGATTTTTTCGGGTAAACCTGCTATGCTATTAGAGAAGAGATTGCGCCAATAAACATCTTGCACTGATAAGGCTGACCACATGAACATTGAACGCACTATCCCTACACTTTTGAATCAGATACGCGAGGAACTCCTTCCGCATATTGCACGTTCGTCGGAAATCCAGACGGTTGAGAACTTGCAGCGCTTTCGGAGTCGGCTTCACAGTCTTCACTATTACTGCGTTCGCGCACAAATCCCTGATGCTGTTTGCAATCGCGTGGAGGTACTACTTTCAACGAGTGCCGATTATTGGCGGCTCATCGCAGAAAACGAAGCGTTGTTGACAAATTTGAAAGATTTTACACGCGTTCGCACCTTCTCAGCCGAAGCAGAAGGTATAACAAACTTAGAAGAACTGCTCTCTGGCGAGGACACGCTTCGCGATGTGATTATCAACAGTATCGCCTTTATGCTGAATTGGAAGGCGAATACCATCTGGGTAGATTCCGCGAAGAAAGCACGCACCGTAATGGCAAAGAATTATATGCTCGAAATTCAGGATCGCTTATGGCAGTTTATCAAGGAGAGCACACCGGAGACAGAAACAGACGACTTGGAGAAAGCCGAACAGGTCCGTGAACGCGCGGACAGGTTACTCGCCGTGATTTATGCCAGCGATCTCCCCACAGAAGCACAAGTTACCCTGCTGATGCAAATCTATACGCTACTGCTACGGCTTCAACTCGGTCGGCTTATCCTCCAAGTAGAATCCCTGCAGGAGGACACCGTAGACGCATGAAAGCATATTTTCTTCGCTATTCCAATAATTCAGTACAGACCATTTACCTCAGCACACTCCTCCTACTTCTGTTTTGCAGTGTTCCTGTTGCTGACATACCGAGGTCCAACGCTGAATTGTTGCCGGGAAAGGAAGTACGTATCACTGCTCCAAGGACAGGAAAAACTTTCCTGCTTTACGTTCCCGTTGATTACACCGACAAACGTCCATTTCCGGTACTTTTTTATTACCACGGTTACCGAGGGACAGCCACAACGCAGATGTTCAGGCATATCACAAAAGGCGAAGGGTTTATCATTGTCGGCATGAATTATGCAACGGACCTCTATTACAACAAACTTCTGCCGACCGAGACGGCAAAAGAGAAAATCTTTTTCGATGAGGCATTAGAACTCATTTCAACACGTCTGAATGTCGCCAAAGAATACATTTTCATGGGTGGCTATAGCCAAGGCGGTTATTCAACCACGGTTCTCGGAGAACAGTTGTTAGATCGGTTAGCTGGACGGCTCGTCCTTGGTGCCGGGAGACGCGATGTAGATATGAATCCACCACCAGCGGAACTCATTCGTGGGCATCCGGTCTTTTATGGTGCAGGCGAATTGGACGATCCGCATTATCCACGAGCGAAACGCGCAGCACAACTTTATACCGACTGGGGCGCAGATGTGACGTTCGAGGGTTGGGAGAATGAAACACACAGTCTTTCCGCACAATGGTTGACGAAAACCAAAATGCGGGAGTGGCTCATCGCTTACGGACCCACGAAACAGGTTGCATCTGGATTTGAAAAGGCACAGGCCGCTGAAAAGAGTGGCAAACTCGGGGAAGCGTTCACACTTTATGCCCAAATTGCGGAGATTTTACCTGACACGGCGTTATGCCGTACAGGAAAAAAATCAGCGATGCGTCTCGCTACCAAAGCCGAAACGGAGCTTGAACAACTCAAAGATGCGTTTGATAAGAAACCGTACGCTGAATTAACGAAGGCGTTGGCAGATTTTAGGGATACATACAACCATAGCGTTTTCGCTCTGCGTGCTACGCAATTGCTCAGTGAACTGTTGAATGCGAAGGCGGATGCCTTAGAGGCGCGCGCACTTGCGGCAGAAGGCGAGGAAGATTATACTCGCGCCCTACAACTCTACGCGCTCTATCTCACCTATTTCGCTGAAGCCGAACGCTACGCAGCCGTTCAAAAACATGTGAAAGATTTAAAACAAAAAATCCGTGAAAAATAAAGGAGATTTGTATGTCAAAAGACCTGTTTAAGGAATTGGTTGATGTCATAGCGACCCTACGGAGCGAAAACGGGTGTCCGTGGGATCGTGAGCAGACACATGAAACGCTGAAATCTACACTTATTGAGGAGACTTATGAGACCCTTGAAGCGATTGATACTGGTGATCCGAAAAAGTTAGAAGAGGAACTCGGTGACCTTCTTCTGAACATCATGCTCCAGGCACAGATCGCAGCGGAACACAAAAATTTTGATGTCTACGGCGTAATTGAGACGTTAACGGAGAAACTCATACGCCGCCATCCGCATGTCTTTGGTGATGTCGATGTTGAGGATTCAGATGAGGTCGTGAAGAATTGGGAAGCGATCAAACGTTCGGAATCTGGCTACGAGGACCGGAAGTCGGTACTTGATGGGATTCCAAACGCACTCCCGACACTGCTCCGCGCACAGAAGATACAGAACCGTGCAGCGCGTGTCGGTTTTGATTGGGATGACCTCACCGATGTCGTCGCAAAGGTCGAAGAAGAACTCGAAGAGGTGAAGGCGAGTATCAACGCTGGCAAACCGGAAGCGACTGCGATGGAACTTGGGGACCTGCTGTTTGCCATCGTTAATCTCTGCCGTTTTATGGAAATCCAAGCCGAAGAGACATTGCGACAGGCGAACCGAAAGTTTATGTGGCGTTTTAAATGGATGGAAGCGGAATTAGAACGCCGCGGCACGAATTTTGAAGCGCAAGATTTAGAAAGTTTAGACGCTATCTGGGAAGAGGCGAAGAAAGCAGAAACCGACACGGATTAGTCCTGCCGACACTTACGCCTTTTGACACAGGTGTACAATCATGCTAAATGCATCACTGAATCTGTTAATACAGAAATGCCAGGAACACCCAGACTATGAACGGTACACTGAGCTCTTTGAGCAGTTGGATCCATCCGCGCCGCCGAGGATAGAATTCGTTCACCGCGCGACACCACAAAATTTTCAACAAACTAAAAAACTCGGCATCTTCTCAGGTTCTTTCAATCCGTTGACCCTTGCACATATAAAAATGGTGGAGGATACGGTTGCTAAATATCAGTTAGATGAACTACTCCTACTGCTTGCGAAGGCGAACGTTGATAAACCTGTGTTCGGTTTACCGCTTGCTGTAAGGCTCTTAACACTTAGGAAATATGCCGAGAACCGACCACAGATTTCAGTCGGAGCATCAAGCCACGGTAGGTATATTGATAAGGTTACTGCCCTAAGGACGATGTTCTCACTGGACACAGCATTCAACTTCATCGTCGGATATGACACGCTTGTGAGAATTTTTGACGCAAAATACTATACAGATTTCCACGCCGAATTACAGGTGTTGTTTGCCTCGGCACGCTTTATTGTCGCAAACCGCGCGGAAGCTGATATTAAGACGATGGAGACCTTCATGGCACAACCGGAAATCTGCCGCTATGCTCCCTATGTTTCATGTATCCTTTTGCCTGATGTTTATGCGTATATGTCGTCAACAGAGGCACGTGACCTGTTAGAACGCGGCGAAACCGTTGAACATCTCGTGCCACCGAGTATCCTTAAAATGTTTGGCTAAGATTTACCGAACGGTGTGAATATTCCGCCAATGAACTGTGTTAGTGTGTTTCCAATTTGATACAGTTTCCCGAATATCCTCTCCCTATTGTGTTGAATCATACACACTTTATCCCCATTATCTATCCATTTCAGCATTTCTGCGTTGGCACGATTCTTGCTTGATATTATACGTGAAGTATGCTGTTAATCGGTAAATTAATCAAAAAATTGAAACCAAGTAATAAATAGTCTCGTATTTAAAAAATACTAATTCTGACATTATGAGGTTATCAATCTCGTAATGCCAACGGCTCATACAGGGCTATTATAAATAAAAGTAATATTAAGGAGAACGGACAATGTTTAACGGTGTCGAAATAATTATCGGCAGTTTAGGTGCTCTCATTGGTATTGGTGGCGGCTACCTGGTCCTTTCTGCTTTTTTCGCTGGCATCCAGCATATCACGAAGATCGGTGCTGTCGATATTAAGGAAACGAACCCAGAGAAGTAAGCGTTCCGACGTATAGACACTGCTGAAAAGGACTTGACAATAAGAGATTTTTGTGTTATAATGTTTTTGTGTTATAATATAATCGAGCATCCGGCGGAGAAATGTAACCGTCTTTCGCGGTACAGAGCATTGTAAGGCAAAACGAGTTTGTATTGAAAACGAACAGCGGCAGCTATGGAATATCACGCCCTCCACTCGTGGGATGTTACACCTGAAGAAGCCAGGCAACTCCAGAACAGATTGCGCGCGCAGGTGATTCTAACAGACCGGTTTGGGACAATCAACACCGTTGCAGGCGTAGACATCGGGTTGAAAAAGGACACTGCGATTGCATCTGTGGTCGTCCTGAGTTTCCCTGAACTACAGGTGGTAGATAGCGTGGTTACAGCAAGCCCTGTTCGTTTTCCTTATATACCGGGGTTGTTATCTTTTCGGGAGATCCCGCCGCTCCTAACAGCGTTTGATCAGTTAAAAACGATACCGGACCTGATAATCGTAGACGGACAAGGGATCGCACACCCCAGAAGATTCGGGCTTGCATCGCACTTAGGGTTGATCTTGGACAAACCGACAATCGGTTGCGCAAAATCCCGGCTCTGCGGACAATACAACGAACCCGATTCCGAGCAGGGTGCTTATACGTATCTTACAGATAAAGAAGAGGTGATCGGTGCTGTCATTCGCACGCGGACAAACGTCCGAGTGGTGTACGTATCCATAGGACACCGAATCTCCCTGGATTCAGCCCGGATATGGACGTTGGCATGTTGTCGCGGTTATCGCTTACCTGAAACCACCCGCTATGCACACAACGCCGCATCCGGTAAAACTCTCAGAATACGCACATGAATATATTTTCAAAACGCTTAAATCGTCTTCCGCCATATATGTTTGGTAAACTCAAACAGTTAACGCATGAACGCAGGCAGCAAGGGATAGACATTATCGACTTAGGAATGGGGAACCCGAATCAACCGACCCCACAACCTATTATTGATAAACTGACTGAGGCTGCGCAAGAGCTGCGGAATCACCGCTACTCCGCTTCACGCGGCATTTACAATCTACGCAGGGAAGTCAGTTGGCATTATGAACGCCGGTTCGGTGTAGATATTGATCCGGATGAAGAGGCAATCGCTGTTATCGGTACGAAAGAGGGGCTCGGGCATCTCGCTTTGGCTTTGATCGATGAAGGCGACTTAGCGATGGTGCCGAATCCGACGTTCCCGATTCATACGTACAGCGTCGTGCTCGCCGGTGGCAGCGTTGTGAGTATACCGCTCACAGAGGAGAACGATTTCATCCCTTCGCTCACTGAGATTACACGCGATATCTGGCCGAGACCTAAGATGTTAATCTTAAGTTTCCCGCATAACCCGACGGGTGCTGTTGTCGATCTTGGGTTCTTTGAGGAGATCGTTGCGTTCGCGAAACAGCAGGAGATCGTTGTCGTTCACGATTTGGCTTATGCGGACATCGTTTTTGATGGCTACAAAGCACCGAGTTTTCTACAAGCGAAGGGTGCGAAGGATGTCGGTATCGAATTTATTTCGCTGTCGAAATCCTATAACATGGCGGGTTGGCGGTGCGGGTTCGCAGCTGGGAACCGCGAGATTATAGAGGCACTCGCTCGGATTAAAGGCTACTACGATTACGGGATTTTCGCACCGATTCAAATCGCCGCGATTATGGCACTCCGCACGCCGATAGATACAGTAATGGAAAACGCTGCGATCTACCAGAAACGTCGTGATGTGCTTGTGGACGGGTTAAACCGGATCGGATGGACAGTCCCGAAACCGCAGGCTTCCATGTTCGTCTGGGCACCGATTCCCGAAGCGTGGCGACACTTGAGTTCTCTGGACTTCTCAATGAAACTTTTGAATGAAGCGGAAGTCTGTGTCTCTCCAGGTGCAGGGTTCGGGCATAACGGTGAGGGTTATATCCGCATAGCACTTGTAGAGAACGAGGATCGTATCCGTCAAGCAGTCCGTCAAATTCGGCGCGCCTTGTTCGGCTAATGAGCAAATCAGTATGTATACAAATTATACATATCAGTGCCGATATGTATAGAAATTGCCAAAAAGTATACATGTCCGGATCGATATGTATACAAATTATACATATCAGTGCCGATATGTATAAAAATCGCCAAAAAGTATACATATCCTGCTTATATGTTTAGATTATTCCAATCCCCACTGCTTTTTTGCTTCTTCAAACGAAATCTTCTGACTGCCTGTATGAGAGATCGGATTTTTGCCGACCCACCGCTCATCGATCGGATGCGCTGCCGGTTGGAAACGGATATCACAACTGACGCGCCACCGATCTGAAAGGTTCTTGGTGGAAGTGTGCATCGTGTGCATCGTGAAGATGATGACATCCCCCATCTCAAAATCGGCTGTTTTCCACTCACCGCCGTATTTATCGCTGATCTCCATCGGATCACGTCCGAAATGCCCCGGTGTGCCGTCCTTATCGACATCCGTTCTGCCGTAGGTATCCCGAATCGGCGCGAAACTCGGTAGGTTATGCGACCCGACAAGTACCGTCAGTGTTCCCATCGTTGCAGGCACATCACCGAACGGAACCCAACAGGTATGCAGCTGCTTCGAGCCTCTCCCCATATAGACGAAATCGAAATGCGGTCCCGACCAGCCGTCAGGACGGACGAACCGGAGCCACTTGTAATCGAACGTTCGGGTATCGCCGCCAAAGAAATTGCGGAAGAATTTAAAGAGTTCATCGCCTTCTAAAACGGACAGTACATCTGGGTGGTGCGTAACGGCGGGTGCTCCCATCGTCCGTCCGGGACTTCCGTTCCCTGCGACTGCCTCCATGATGTCGGTGTCAGCCTTGAATACCTCATCTTTTCCGTTCCCTTCGGCGTATTCAAGAATGGCGCGTCGCGCTGCGATAATCTTTTCTCTGTTAATTAAACCGCGGGCGAGTAGATACCCGTCCTCTGCTATCTGTTCGTGCAAGCCCTCTGGTGAGCCAAGCACAGCGTTACAGTCCCGCAGTACACCGATGTGTGGACCGGGGAAAGTCAGTTCATGGTCTCCTACAAAAACGGTTTTCGCCATTATGTTCCTCCGAATTGTGCTGTTACCGTAGTAGCGTTTGCTTTTTTCTCGACATATAGGGACGGTTCCATCCGTTCTGCGCCAAGTTGAAAGAGTGCTTCGTTTGCTGGTGTCTCAAAGGTAAAAACGGATTTGCCTTCGGCTATCACCTTCTCTGCGAATTTTAATGTCTTACCACCTTCAGCAGCGTGTGCGATATAGATTTTGTCTGCGAGTGCTGCAACGAAAGCGTTGCGTCGGTTCGCCAACGCCTCTGTCTGTCGATTGTAGCGACTTTCAAACGGAGATAAAATTAATAACCGTTCCTTGGCAAATGCGTCTCTCCATACCGATTTCAGTCGCATATTTTCGATGCTCCGTGCCGGACATAAGAGAATCGGTTGTACACCACGCAGTAAGACACGCAGACATTCCTGTTCAATCGGCGAATGATAGCCTCCGATCGTTGGGATACCTCTCTCCTTAAACCTCTGCGCCAAGTCGTGCGTCTTCAATATCAGCTCCCCGGGACATTTTTTGGAACAGAAGAGTGCCCAGAGGTTTCCGTTGAAAGCGGTATCTATTCCCGGTAACAAGTCGATATTTCCGCGTGCCCAAATTGTTTCTGGAGCTTCTGTTTTTAGGAAATCCTTTAGTTTTTTTGGATAAATCGGGTCTGTTTGTGTGATGCGTTGAATTGGCGGTATCACTTCTCATCCTTATAATAGGATCCAAAATATGTTCACCCTTCGCGATATGAACTTCACATGACAGTTTGTACGGGTTGGGTTACCCAATTCCTACGATCCCTACCGCGTGTAGAAATAATTATGGGTTTTACTATAACAAAACTTGGTAATTAGTGCAAGAATATAACTTGCAGTGAACAGCGTCATTCAATTGTCCAAATCACGCTTGTCGGAGGGGTTTCTAACCCCGATTCTTACGGTTATCTGTGATCGGCATTCACAAGCAGAACCACCATCTTCCGTAGGAGCGAGTGTTTTTGCTGAAGAAACGCCCCAGCAAAAACGGTGTTTCTTATGCTCACGATATTCATAACCAATGCTGTATCAAGCGGAAAGTTGACGATGTGCTTCAGGTAGTGCGCCGTTTTGGAGCCAAGCGATGGGTTGTTCTTCTGCTGTTCTATCTGGGTTGACCCAGATGATGTGCTGGATTTCGCCGACCTGTTGGGACGCATGTGCAAAAAGTCCTCGGACGGTTTCGTCCAGTGAAATAACCGTTTGATCGGTTGTGAGTGCTGCTTGGAGAAGGTGAAAATCTTTTTGTAGAGCTTCAATCTCATCTTCATCGCTTGTTGTGTTTGTGACTTTGGCTTGGATCTCTGCATATTCTGGTGGATTGATGCGGTCTATTTTTCTACGCGCATCCATTGACACCCGCCACTCAAAGGCAAAGTGAGATTGATGTCTTTTCCACTCGTCGCTGATTTCTCTCGTCATCACCACCCTATGATCTTGAGTCCTTACTTCCTTTAGGAAATCACGACAATTGATAGCCCGTGGATCGGTTGCTGCCTCATCACCAGACGCTTGGGCAACATCTGTGTCAATTACTAATCGTTTTGAATTTCTTGATCTCACGAAGCCTCCTTTTCACCAAATCTAACATTGTCTACGGCATCAAGAAAACGACTCTGCACGCTAAGACTGACATCATCAAAATCCATGGACCAATCCCCATAAGTCCCTGCTTCGTCTAAGTCCACGCTATCAACTTCAGTCACCCCATCTTTGTTCCGTGAAAACCAGTGAAGCTTAACTAATTCCGGCGGGAGGTCTCCTTCGGCAACAAGCGTTTGAACTCCCAAAAGCAGTAGCGAACTGTGCGTCTCGACGACAACTCGGACACCCCGTTTCGCCGCGTCTGCTAATACTCTCGCCAATGCCACTTGGGCGCGCGGATGGAGGTGCAGCTCGGGTTGTTCGAGATAAACCAATTGTCCCGGTTCCGCTACAATCAATGCTACTATAGCGGGCAAAACTTGAGATACTCCAAAGCCTACATCAGCTATATTGACCAGGTCCGTTTCGCCAGCGTTGTCGTGTAGAAGGCGACCGACCTGAATTTCAATGCCGACATCACCGATTTTTTTTGTGCTAACTTGTCTTGTCAATCCAAGTGTATGAAGGGCATCAACTAACGTTTTCAGGCGTTCATCTGTTGTTTCCTGCCATTCGTGAATAATGCTTGCAGCATAATGTTCAAATATGCCGGGGTATAAGGGACCGGTGCTGGTAAATTTGTAGATGCGTACTGGATTGCCTCGTAATCCGGGGAGATGGATACTGTCAAAAATGTAAGCCTCAACAGGGTTGTAGGTAACATTAAAGAGATGATCACTTGCTTGAGATTCAAAACCCAAAAAACAACGTAAACGTTTCACCGCCTTAAAATCACTACGCATTGGACCTTGGCTACCCAGTGCGCTGATTTCTTCAGCCGACATTTCAGGATATAGGGTATAATGTTTGAAAGGTAATGGTTGAGCAGCTTGTCTCACTTCAGTTGTCATTTTGGCAATTTCAAGCCCGGTCTTCCCTTTTTTGAAAGTTGTTTCCACTGAGTAAGCAAAATCAGAATCACAAGTATCAATTCGTATCTGAAAACAATCTGCTTTTTTTCCGCCGGTTAACTGGGATAAAAATTGTGCCACCTCAGTAAACTGAACATTCGGTCCATCAATCAACAACGGCCCCGGATCATACGGTGCCTCCAGCGTCTGTTTCAGCATCAGGAGCGGTTGCATGATGCTGGATTTCCCGGAACTATTTGCACCGGAAAGAATCGTCAGCGGACGAATGTCGATTTCGCATTCCTCCGCGATGGACTTGAAACCCTTCACGGCTATCTTGGTGATACCTTCACCCTTTTGTCTTGGCATGTGTTTCTCCCGCTGATCTTTTAGAATTGCTTACCTAATCGTTTACCTAATCGTTTACCTTTTGTACGTACTTGGTTCCTCTACCCTTGCCTGTTACATGTAATAATCCTTTGTCTGTTAGATCTCTTAGTTCCTCATAGGCGATCCGGACTGAGACATGATTAATCTCTATGTATTCCTTTCTTGTGATTTGCCCGTTTCTTTGCACGTAGAAAAACGCATTCTTTTGACGCTCGTTCAACTGCTCTGAAATGTCGTCAATTTCAATATAAGTGCTCTCTTGAATCGGGGAATCAAAGATGATTTTGGTTTCAAGCGGGTGAAATTCATAACGCGGTGCTTTGTTTCCCCATTCCCTGCATAACCTTTGCATCATCCTGATACCGGCACCGTACCGTTCAATGAAACCGACATCAAACATGAATTGACTCAAAGTAGGGTTTACCGGTTTGTGAGCCGGTTCATCTGGACTAACACCTTCTGGAAAAGTGCCGGGACTGATAACCTCAACGCGGTTGTCAAATATAAAGACCCGGACATCCGCAGTTTCTTGGTAATTGCGGTGAATCAAGGCGTTGATTATTGCCTCCCGTAGTGCATTAAGCGGGTATTCAAACTTATCGTCTCTTTGGAAACGCCTTGAGGTCCGAAAACTGAGCAATCGGATGTTTTTTCTTATAAATTCCTCGGCGGTCTCGACGTTTTCCCAGAGCGTCTCGCCGCAATCAAGCCGATCAAGGACCGGATGGGTGACAGATGTTCCTTTGAATCTGACGACTCGTAATTGCGCGTTGTGGAAGAATCTTAGTAGCGAGTGCTTACTGAAAAAAAGAAGCCCCGCGTGGGTTGGTGTTCCGTCATCGCTGATACCCTTAATGTTCTTCAAAAACGCTGCCATGTTCATATCTTGCGGTATAGACACATTCCGGATTGTCTCTCGACGGGTCAGATACCATTCGACTTTTTTCTCATCTATATCATCAAGTCCAGCACGTGTAACTAAGAGTTGATCCCAAGTTTGTCCGGTAGCGTTGAGGTGCATCTGTGCAATCTCTTGTGGGGACATGACGCGGTTGCTATTTCCGATTCTCTTATAGCATCTTCCCCTAACAGAAACAGGTTTTATGGAAGCTTCCGAGATATGCACCAACAGCAATGACTTTCCTTCTACGTCAACTGACGCAACGTCCAGGACCGACCGCGGTTCAGTCGCTTGCGAAATCCGGTTTGATACATCTCTTAGCGTCTCTTTGCCGATGGTAATACCTCTGATTTCTCCGCTATCAGATACGCCAATAAGAATCGTACCGCCATCGGTATTGGCAAACGCAGCAGCGGTCTCAATTACTTCTTGATCGAAGTTCTCTTTGAATTCGGTTGTGGTATTTTCGCGTTGTGCGATGCGTTGTTTGAGATCGGTGATTTCCATAGTCTTTTTCGGTTATCTAATTGGGACGGTGGTTGTTCGTGCGCTGAATTTTGCTATTTTTGTGACAGATGACGAATTCCGGGTTCTGATTTCGGCTAACTTGTTGTCAATTGTTTAGCGAAGGTATTGATCTAAAAGTCTCTCTTTATAAATGTGATAAGTGTCTGCGTCAACCACTCTGTGTCTGGGAGTTCCACAAAGGCTCTATCGTGGAGGGATCCTTCCAATTCTACGATGTAACGTTTTTCTTCCTGCGGACCGATATCTTGTTGCCACTGTTTGAACGCTGTGTGTTCCCCTTCTTCAAGATAGTATATGGCTGCGCGGATGAGTTGCGTATGCGTATCCACCGCCCGGATGTATTCGATCGGATCGCCCGAAAGTTTAACAAGCAACTCCCCAGCGAGATGGCTCCAGGTTGTCAACTTAGCGAGCGCGAACATGTTCAACTCCTGCCGGTTCATTTTGAGCACATGGAGCCAGGATGCGAGCTCACTTGCCGTATACTGCCTACCTTGCAGCGTTTTCAGGTTAAATCTGAGAGTTGTAAAGGGTGCCGTTGGATCGTCGGTGCCTTGTCTGTGAGGTAAGTATCGAAGTCGTCTGAGTTTAAGCCCAGTTAGGGTTGTGCCGATAAGTGCGTTCGGGTAAACTCCCTCTGCAGGAAAATTGAGGGCGGAAATATGTGGCAATGTCGCTTTTTCGATACGCGCGAGCATGGCGAGCGAATCGCCTTCATAGTCGGCTACCTCAAGGTCATCAATAACGCGGGGATCCACACCGGCTATCTCTCCGAATTCTTCTTGTGTTTGACCGCCGGAGGTACGTAAATCATAGACATGTAGCGAAATCTCAAAATTAACCGCTTCCTCCTCCAGCCGAGCCAGTTTTTCAGGATCCCCCTTAATAAAGAGTTGGTGCATAATTTCTACTGCATCTGTCGTGGTTCTTTTATCATGCATAATCGATCTCCTGCGTGTAAAGGGCAGGATTTTGTTCAAATGGCAACCCATCAAGCCAGTTTTGGATAGGAACACGCCCACTCCGCTCGCGATAGAAGACGACTTGCGGCGGTTGTGTTTCTGCTTGTGTCATGCGTATAGTTTATCACGTTTGGGTAGGGTTATCAAGCAAATTTCGAGAACTGAAGAAGGGAAGACTATTAGGGGCTGTGTGTTAGGGGTGTTTCGTCTGAATCGCGGATTTATCGGATGACGCGGATTTTCAACTTTCGCGTATTCAACGTTTTTGGTATAGTGTTGGGTTTCACTCGGTGCCCTGCAGCAACAGGAGGCGTGTCGTCTGTAGACTGTTTCTTTTAGATGCCCATGTTTCGATCCCGTCCGTTCAGCCCAACCTACGATGAGCATCTTCCCTAAATCCACACGTATGGGTGCGTCAATTTCCCAAGCTCATCCGATACTTGATGTCATAGTTGATGATGAAATCTAATTCCTCGTCTGTGAAGCCGTAGTGTTGGGCAAGCACGCGGTCAATCTTGTCTATGATGGATTTGGAGTGACGTGGGAAAAATTCGTCATAGACTACTTTGCCAGTAGTTTTGTAACTTGTTTCCTTACGGTGCGCGTGGTGTTTTAAATCCGCCATCAAGTCAGCAGAAATTTGAGAAAGACTTTGCTTTATCTTCGCCTCCATTTCATCAATTCCGATGCAAAAACCTCTAATTTCGCGTAGATTCAAATGGCGACAATCAGAGAGAATAACATACCACCAATAAAAGAGTGAACTATTCAAAGCTGCTACGACTACGGTCGCATCCAATTCTGCTGTTAAGTATAGGGGCTTGACCTGAGTTGATATTTTCTCCCCATCTCGCTCGTTCCAGAAGTAAGGTGCGAAGTCCATTGCCCGAATCCAGTAACGCGGTGCATTATGGAAATGTACTGTGTAAGGAGTTCTGCTTCTAATGAGGTAGTTACCTAAAACTGAGAATTGAGATAATTTCTTCCATAGGCTTTGTTCAACGTTACTGTATATTTTGGTGACCGAGTTTTTAAACGACATCTGCGTAACATCTGCATGTTCCGTAACTGCAAAGAGATGAGAGCGAAACTGTTTATGCCATCTGTGATAGCGAGAAGCATATAAAATATCAGACGGCTTTGAACCTTGTTGAAGAACAGGACTTACGCACTTTTGGCTATAGGTGGCTCTGTTAGATGAGATTCTTCTGAAAACACAGCGTTTTTGCGTCACAATCTAACAGATTGTGGTACAAAAGAGCGATATGCGTAAGTCCTAAAGAATATAAATCGCTAACCGTTGTTCGGCTCCGACAAACAATTTTGCCGGACGGATGCTATATGTTTGAACCCACCCCACTCGCTTAGAACAATGAAATAGATTCTGGATGGATTCCATTCTATCGGTACAGTACACTGAGTGTGGAACTATCATTGATTTCCAACCATTGCGCTGAAGAAGATGGAAGCCTCTTTCAAACACAAATGCGTATAGGTTACCGCAACTTTCTGTTTTATAACCTCTAATCGTGTACTCATCCTTCACCGCACTATACTCCACATACGGCGGATTGCCGATAATGACATTAAATCCACCGTCTTCAAGAATATCGTAAAATGCAATGAACCAATGAAAAGGTTTATGTGAATTTAGCCAGTTTTCGTAATCAGATTGTTTGTTCGAATCAACGCCGTATTCTTCAGCGAGATATAAGTTGAGCTCATCTTCTAATTCCCGAAGTCTATCTTGTAAATTCTTTTTGTCCGCATATGTCACGGCACCGCCTAATGTTGTCTGCTGCCTGCGAAACTCCTGAAATAGAATCTTCACATCCTCAGCTTTTTCTCTAATACCCTTCATTGCATTTTCAAAATCAAGCCTGCGTCTCTCCGGTTTTTCCACCGCATCATAAGTGGCATAACCGACGAGGGTATTGCCTGCTTGGATGTTAAAGTCGATGTCCGGTAGTGGTTCAATCCGTTTCACGTCTTCAAGTTGCGCCACCATTTTGAGGAAGAGGCGCAGCTTGCAGATTTCGATTGCCTCGTCCATGATGTCTACGCCGTAGAGATTGTTGATAATGATGGATTTGAGGGTAAAATATTTGCGGTTGGGATGTTCATCAATGCGATCAAGGAGTTCGCGAAAGTCGTTGTATCTACGGGAGTTCGGTTTTTTAGGAGTATCCTCTAACCCCCCTGCCCCCCTTATCAGGGAGGAAACCGTTCCCGTCTCATCAAGGAAAACTTGCATCCGATCAAGGCATGCTTCGTAAAGTGGTTCGAGGATGTTGAGCGCAGCAAAGAGGAACGCCCCGGAGCCACACGTCGGATCCAAGATTGTTACTTCGGTGATGGCTTTCCAGAAGGCGCGGAGCAGTTCGGGGCCCTCACAATTTTCGATAACATCTTGTGCGAATTGGCGGATGTCAAGGTTGTAGGTAATCAGATCGTTGATGTCGCGGACCTCTCCGTTGGCGAGTTTGGATCGGACGGTTTCATAACGCTGCCGACGTGCGACGGTCTCCCGCCAGATTTCTGTTGGTAAAGCATAATCGGGGTCCGCGAGTGTGTTCCAATCGGTACGCTTGGAAACATCATCAATTCCGATAGCAATTTCTGATGGAAGATTTTTTTTTACCCCATCAGTATCGTAGATTCCGTTTTTGACGGAATCATAGATGTAGCGGTCAGGGTCTTCTTGTAGCAAGTTCCAGACGGATGCCTCGCCTTCAAACGCTATTTTGCACGCTTTTTTTGCCTTGTCAAAAAGGAACGGAATTATCGTGTTTTTGCTGATGTACTCGGTGATGTCCTCTTTGGTGTAGTACGCACCCATCTGCTTCTGGTTGATGTATTTCTCGAAGATATAACCGAGAACATCAGGATTAATCTCGTTGTCGTTGCGTAGGGGACGGTCATCAAGGTGCCAGTCGTATTGCTCAAAGAAGTTAAAAATCTGTTCAAATGCTTTATCAGGGATGTCAATGTTTTCGCCGTGAAGCGTCTCAAGTTGGTGTTGTTGGAAGATACCACCGTTGAGGTAAGGGATTTTACCGAGCAGGCGTTTCATCTCTCTGCTCCGCTCGTTTTCCGGTTTCGCAAACCCCTCAAAAAAGAGCGGACAGAGGAAGTCTCGGTAGTACCGGTTGGTGCTATTCGCTTGACTCTCAGTCAGTTTGGTACATAGATAGTCTATGTCGTTATCAAGGAAATTTTTCTTTTGGATAAAATAGATGAACATCAGACGGTTGAGCATCACAGAGACGTACCACTTTTGCATCTCTTCATCTGGAATACCACTGAGGAATTTAAGGAATGCGTCATGCTCTTTCTTGAAACGGTCATAGAATTTCTTGGTAACTCGTTCAGCGTAAAAGGCAGTCCCAACGCGTCCGGTTACGTCAATAAGTGAAAGGTCCTCTTCCTCTTGAAAAGTAAAGGCGATGGTTTGTAGTTTTTGAATCAGAGAATCGCCGGACTGTTCGGCACGGTTATAGCGGTGTTCACGGCATGCGTCGGGTTTGCCTTGCTCGCGTTTGACCCACTGCCAAATGTCTGTCGTTTTCTCAGGGTCGGTGTAGATGATAAAATGTTCGTGAACAGATTTTGCAACTTGTTTTTGGATCTTGCGTCGGGTGGCGTAATCAGGGATGCGCGTAATCCCCCTGCCCCCCTTATCCGGGGGGAAAACTTCTGCAGGACATTCAAAGACGACCATTCCGCGTTTTTGGGCGATTGCGGTGAGTTGATATGTGGTTTCGTCTACTGTGATGTTGAGGGGGTCGTTGTGATGGTCCCAACCGAGTTCTTGCGTAAAGAGGTCTTCAAATTCGGATTCTTTGAGATATTGGCGTGTATTTTGCTCGTTCAACATTGAGGGTTCCTATAAGTTTGATGAAGTTTTCGACTTTTCGCGGCAGCGGCTCCAGGGTGTATGGCTGACGGTTCACAGCCCAATCTCCTTCTTGATTTGGGGCCACGGTTTTCCGCCACCAGCGTCCAATTCTCGCTCCGCCTCAGCAATATCTGACAAGACATCCGGTTCTGTGTTGATTAGAGCGGTTTCACGCCATTCAGAGAGAAAAATTGTGAGTGTTGCAGCGTCTTTCTTTCCTTCTGAGATTTGTGATAGTTGTTTGAGCAATTCCTCGAAAAATTCAACGAACTCTTCTGTTTCCAGGTTTTCGATCCAGTCAAGTGAATTTGGCGGCACAATGGATTTGACAATTAATCGACCGTTCACGTGGTGTCCGGCGACAATTTCGTGCTTTTTCATTTGGAATCTCCGTGTAGTAAGATATTAGGTTTAGGTGAATTATACACGATGTATCAGTAAAGTTCAAGATTTTTTCAAGTGTTACGTTGTGCGAAGTCCAAGTGAGCAGACGATCTGCGGTTCTTGTGTTTGCCTCTCCTGTTCAATGATACAGAGTCGTTCTGTCTCCCACCGTTCAATGACTAACGCAGCAAGGTCGGCGTTGGAAATACCGCTACGGAGTTGGCGATTGAGGGTGTCGGTGGCTGCTTGTCGCAGCGGATAGCGATAGATGGCTTCAATGACCTGCTTAAGTGCTGGCGTGCTATAGAGCGTCCCTTCTACCTCTGAGGCATAATCCTTTAGGCGTTCATAAGTACGGAACCGTGCGCCGGTGGGTCGTCCGAGCTGCCCGCCGACGGAACGCTCCTCAGAGAGGATTAACTTTGCGGCTGCTTCCACAAGGTTGTGATGTGCTTCAAGCGGTGGGAGTGCCTCCGTGTCAGGTTCACACGCCGCAGCTTGGAGGATTGCAAACTGCGATTCCGTTACGCTTTCGCCGTTTCGAGCTATCCACGCCAAAGCGTCGTTTTCGTGTCCTGTTCGGATATAGACGAGCGCGCCCTCAGGTTCGGTATCGGTTGGCGTGTGCGGTTGCGTTGAATAGACAACGGACGGGAGTGCAGGCACAATTTTTTCTAATTTTGGATCCTGCGTAACGGCGTTTTTCCAAATTTGGTAGGTGTGAGAGGCGAGATCCACATCGTTATCTTGTGCATCGTCAAGTAAGCCTGCTCTTTCGTTATAGAGATCAACAAATCTCTCATTGCCTTCCTCACCGTCATCTTCAAAAAAGGCTTCATCCGTACCGACAACCTCAGCGTTCTGCCGGAGACGCGCACGAACGCGCCCGCGCAAGTTGATAATACGCTCCACACCTTCAGCAGGTAGGAACGAATAACACAAGATGTCTTTTGCCATTTGTCCAATCCGGTCAACTCTGCCTGCACGTTGGACTAACCTTATGATTGCCCATGGCAGATCATAGTTGACGACGATTGCGCAATCTTGCAAATTTTGACCTTCACTGAGGACATCCGTACTGATGAGTACGCGCAGCTCGTCTTCTGAATTGATTCTGTCCCGTTTATCGTTGCTGACAGGACTGAATCGGTGTGCTAAAGCGGTAGGGTCTGCTGAGTCGCCGGTTGCATCGGCGATATGTGTCATGCCGCGTTCTGAGAGAGCATCCGTTAGGTATTTCACGGTATCCGCAAATTGCGTGAAGACCAAGACCTTATCTTCCCGGTGGGTCTCGGTTAAGAGTGTCTCAAGTGCGTTGAGTTTTTCGTCTTTTTCGGGCTCCCACGTACCGTCCTGTTGTAAGACTTTAGTGAGTGCAATCGCGTCTTCGGTGAGATCCTTGTGAAGCATCGGATGAAAGAGGTTCGGACAGAGCCAGCTAAACCGACTTTTATATTTCGTTGTGTAGCGTCCGTAGATTTCGGCGGCACGTTGTTTATAGGCATCGGGTGTGTATGTGCTTGTCTCTGAATCCGTGTCATCTATCTGCGTGTCATCGGCATCACCGGAAACGCCTAAGATAAGGGTGGCATCTTCGGTATCTCTGTCTTCAAGCCGAGAGTCGAGCATCTCAGCGTTTTGCGATCCGATCGGTAGCGGTGCGTCGTTTTCAATCGCATGGAGAAAGATATAGTTGCGTAGGATATGGCGATCGACGGATTGGATGAACGCCTGTCCACTGCTTTCGAGCCGTTTGAAAAGGTTCGTCCGGCAAAACCCCATCAGGCGTTGTCCACCGCGGGACAGGTCTTGTAATTGCTGCTGTTCTGCTTCCGTTGGTGGTTCTGATGGTGTGTCCACAATATAATTTGCGAGTCCGTATCGAGCGAGTTTCAGACTGCTGATAACGTTCACAACAGAAGGCGAATATAGCTGCGCATAAGAGTCGTCCGGGTCTTTATCATCAATTGTGAACGTAATCGTTTTCGGGACACGTGTCGGGAAGTAGGAAGGTGTGCCGTCTGAAAACAGAAGGAACTTCCGTTTTGTTTCGGGATCCGTTTCAGCGTAGTTGTCCATGATGAAGCTGCGCGTTCGGCGCACGAGATAGCGGCGCATCAGTTCACGCCAATCGTCAATATACTCGCTGTGTTCAAACGCTTGAAGTGTGCGGATACCGCTCTGATGTTTGCTATTAAATTCGATGACACCACCTAACGATTTGATGTATTGCTCCGGACGGATGCCGAGGTCTTCGGTTTCATCAACGAACAATCGGAGTTGATTAGAGAGGTCAAGATAGGTTTTGTTGTAAGGCGTTGCGGAGAGGAGGATAACTTTGCTCTCATTTTCGTGGATATATTCCTGAATGGCTTGGTAGCGTTTGCCTTCACGATTTCTGAGGTTATGGCTTTCGTCAATCATAACGAGCCGATAGCGACGGAGGTCGGGTAAAGTATTGATCACTTGGCTGATGGAGAGCACCCGCCCGCGCAGGCGATATTCCTCACGATAATCTTCCCACATGTTCACAAGGTTTTTCGGGCAGATAATCAAAGTTTCGAGGTCGTAATCGTCTTCTTGTATCCGTGCAAGTGCCGTTCCCATGAGTGTCTTACCGAGTCCGACGACATCGCCTATGAGCACACCGCCGCGTCTGTTGAGGTGATGCGCTGCAATTTTCACGGCGGCGGTTTGAAATTCAAACAGTTTGTTCTCAAATTCGCGTGGAATCCGAAATTCAGTCAAACCTGCGCGTGCTTCCTGCGACAGATGATACGCCATTTTCACGTAGATGTGATAGGGCGGAATGAGTTCCTCACGCGCCCAACTCTGCTCAATAATTTCTGCCAATTCTTTGGAAATATCGATGCACCACCGGTCGTTCCAACGGTTTTCAAACCAGTCCTCTAACTTCTCACAGGAGTCTGCGTCAACGACATCAACGTTGAGCTCTCCCTGTTGTGAAAGTCCGGAGACCGTTAGATTACTACTGCCGAGGTAACCTACGGTGGGTGTAATCAGGTCAGCGCGATAAATCAGATAAAGTTTTGCGTGGAGCGTGTGTCGAAGAAAGAGTTTTACCTGGACCTTCTCTTCGCGAAGTTGGCGCGCTAATTGACGCAATCCTATTTCATCTTGGCGTGTCGGTACGCCTATGGTCAACTGCTCGCGGAACTCCTCTGCCAATCTCCGTTTGAGACAGAGTGCTGTCTGGTTATCAATACCACCGTCTTTAGCAATCCGCATCGTTTCTCGGAGTTCTTCTTCGGGTAAGCGTTGCATGCCGACGAGCAGTCGGCAGCATTCGCCTTCGCCACCGTCCCAATTTTCAACATAAGAGGCAAGTCCTCGCCAGCCGCGGAGATTGAAATAGCCGACGCAGAAATCTGCGTGTGTAGCGTTTTCGAGTGTTTGTTGAAGTGCGGGGAGGAGTGATTGGTCAATGTTATCAAAAATACGGGGCATTTAGTGATAGTCCGTTTCTCTCTGTTTGAATGTAGTTCCTGTATTTTAACAAAACTTGGCAATTAGTGCAAGACATAACCCGCAGTTACATGAATTAGCTTAAAGTGGGATTTACGGGTTCATGGAGTGGCGCGTCCGGACTGACACAACGTCCAGGACCGCCCGCGGTTCAGTTACCGCCTACGGTTTTTTCGACCACTCCCTAAAGGAACTATAGTTTCCTTGTTTTCGTCCAAATACATCAGGAGCCAGTTGATCCATGAAAGGTTAGCAATCCTATGCGATCTTCTTTTTTCCCAATGGCTTGTTTCCTTTGGAAGAATAGTTATCGGGAGGCGCGGTTCGTCACCGCGCCTATCGGTTCTCAGATTAGCGTTTGAGGGCTGCCCATTGCGTTGCCAGTTTACCTTTCGGTTCAACCGGTAGGAATACGTCAACGCCTTCCATGATTAGGCTGATTTCATCTTCGTCCAAGGCACGGGTGAAGACAGCGAAATCGTCCATCAAACCGGCGAAAGTCTCGCCACCTGAACCGCCGATACGATAAGTGATGTTCGCACCATCGGTTTCTTGGAAATCGGTTTCGGCGACCATCTCACCGTCGGCATAGATTTTGAATTTATCACCATCGCCTGTGACGGCTACGTGCATCCACTTATCCGCTTCGACGATGCCTCCATCGGTCTGACATAGGACTGTCCATCCGCCGACCTGTCCACGCCAAGAGATGAGGCCTTGGTCTTTGTTAATGAATAAGGTGTTGTGCCCAGCAGCGGACGGCAGGCTCCGCCAGACGTGTTCCCACGTGGTGCCATCAAAGTTCGGATTTACCCAAGCAGAAATTGTGTGCGGGTCGGATTTGAAAAGATCACCGTGGAGGGAATCGGAGGCTTGCATCTCGACATAAGCAGCGGGGTCGAGTTCAATAGCGTCTCCGAATTTGCCTTTAACCCACTTGGATCCGCCTGTGATTTCGCCGTGATTATCGTTCCCAGTTGCATCTTCTGCGTTCCCATCAAACGGGTAATACGCCACTAAATCTGGGTCTTCACCGGTAATCCCTAAAGTGGCGATCATGAGTAAAAAGGTGAACGACAAGAATAACGTAAGGACTTTCATCGGAGTAACTCCTTTTAAGGGGTTCATTGTTGAGGCTTGTTCAACTTGGTTAAATATTAGCATATTTAAGAAGAAAAATCAACGGATGAAATAGTTATGAAGCGCGCCCACCGATCTCGGTATAAAGTCGATGGAGTTTCTCACCGATGCTTCGCCAGTCATAATCCTTTTCGACGCGGGCGCGTCCGTTTTCTCCGATCCTACGCCGGAGTGCTGGATCCGTGAGCAGTCGGGTGACGGCTTCCGCAAAGGATTTCGGTTCGTCGGCGATAAAAATTTCCTCGCCGTCTTTGAGGTCTAACCCCTCTGCACCGACTGAAGTAGAGACAATCGCTTTCCCCATCGCCAACGCTTCGAGGATTTTCAGACGGGTGCCGCTCCCGATACGCAACGGCACGACGAAGACCGTCGCCTCGGCGAAGTAGGGTTTAATCTCCGGCACACGTCCGGTGACGATAACGCTATTCCGCTCCGCTAACTTTTGGACACGCGCCGACGGATTCCCACCGACAATCGAGAATCGCACATCCGATACCTCGCTTTGGATACTCGGTAAGATTTCATCTGCGAAGAAAGCGACCGCGTCTTCATTCGGATACCAGTCCATACTCCCGATATAGATGAGATGTGCCGGGGATTCGGTGGTAAAATCGGGTTGGAAATGCGTCACATCAACACCGTTCGGAATTATCGCAATAGCATCTTCCGCGCAGTGCTGCTGAAAGACAAGGGCATCGATATCGGACGTACACGTGACGACATCGAACTTCGGACTTAGCTCCCGTTCATAGCGTTGAAAAGCGCGTTGTTGCGTCCAATATACGAATTTATAGAACGGGTTAGCCGTTTCACTACAGAGCCGCCGCCAGATTTCGGAATCGACGTTCTGTTGTGAAAGCACACCGGGAAGGTCAGTCTCCGTGTGGAACTGTGCCGTGTGGAACATCTCGTAATGGACGAGATCGTAGTCTTCAGTAGCAAGCAATTCTTTGAATCTCTGACGATAGGTGGGAAGGTCGTACCGCGAGACGGTAATAGGTTGTTGTCTATGAAAAGCGTTGATAAGTGTCCGGAGTGATACACGGGGGAGTGTCGGCGCATTCGGGACGAGGTGAACCTGAACGCCTAACTGCTGGAGTTCTGCGATGCCTTCTTCGTCTGTCGGTTGCGTCTCCAGCGCGAGCAGTGTTATATCGCTTTTTTCGGCAATCTGTTTAAGGAGATTAAAAACCCGGATGCGTCCGCCGTCGGTGAGTGGAAACGGCACGGTAGGAGACAAGAAAAGTATCTTCATTTTTTTATTACCCATCTATTACCGCTGCTTCGTCGATGGTGATTTCCTGCTTAGTGGAATCAATACGAATTTTCATACCGATTGGAATGACGAACATCGGATCGGTATGCCCGAAGTCCATATTGGTGACAATCGGTATATCGTTTATCCCGTGTTCCTCACGGACAGCTTTACAGAGTGCATCTTCGTATTCGCTAAAAGTCTGCGGTGCAACACCGCCGCCGGGTCGTCCGAGTAGGATACCGTTAAGTCCTTCAAGGATACCCATCGCTGCGATGCATCTTACGAATTCCGTTAGAAACGACGGGGGTGGCGCGTCTTCAGAGGTCTCCAAAAAGAGAACGGCACCTTGAAGATCCGCGGCGGAAAAATAGTCGGTCCCACGCAGCCAATCGAGAACTTCAACACAACCCCCAAATAGCTGCCCTTCCGCAATACCTTCATCCTGATGAAACCTCCAGCCAGTGCAAGGGTTCAACTTTCGTCGGATGGATTGGTTTTCCGGGTTCTCCCAGGGTAGATATTCAACCGTCCACCCCGATCGATTTTGCGGAATAACACCGATCGGCTCGGCAGAAAAGAGGGTGCGTCGGACAGAATCCACCATATACGGAAACATCCCGCAGTTTTCAGCAAATCCTGCCATGAACGAGGGACCATAGAAAGAGACAATACCGGCTTTGAAACAGATGGCGTGCGATATGGTTGTGTCGGAATAACCCATGAAAACTTTCGGGTTCTTCCGAATCAGATCTAAATCGAGATACCGTAGCGTGCGGATGGAATCTTCGCCGCCGATTGTCGAGATAATACCATCAATCGTTTCATCGGCAAAAGCCGTCATCAGGTCGTCGGCACGCGCTTTTGGGTTTTTGGCGAGCCAATCCGCGTCGCGCAAGGCGTGCGCGGTTTCGATAACCGTTACGCCGAATTCTTCCGAAAATTGTCGTTTACCGGTCTCATAACGGTGAGGGACAGTACCGGGGCCACCCCAAGAGAGCGAAATTGCCGCGATACGGCTACCGGGACGCAGTATTTTGGGTTTGATTTTCAGCATCGCCGAATACCCCGATTTTTTCTTTCACTGTCTCAATAAGTACAAGCAACCGTTGTTTGGCTTGCTGGCGTGAACTCGGTATCGGTGGCGGCGGTTCAAAGATTGTCCCGCGATTTTTTTCTACCCAGCCTTTTATCTCGTCACTCGCCTGGATGCGAAGCCATGTACTGTCCAGATCAAGATAGACCTTCAATCGCTCGTTCTCGTTTCGGATGTTATATTTTAGGGGTCTATCTGTTATTTGCCAACTCGTACCGTCTTTACCTGTTGATATTTGCGTTCTCCGTGATAGCGGTATCTTCAACGCTTCAAATTCTCGCCTGAGTTCCTGCGTCAATTTGCCTTCAGCGAGAGCGGTCTCCGATGCTAAACCGACTTGAAACAGAAACGTCAGAATCTCAGGTTTCGATTGCTGGTAGACATTGAGTTTTTTATCACCTTTCTCAATGCGATATGTCTGATGCCGTTCTTTATCCGTGATGAGCCACCGGCTATTTGTCTTGGCAGTGGAAACTTCTAAATCTGTGGAGAGCGGAAGTCCGTTTTTATCAAAAGCGTCCTTTAAGTCGGGTAAAAAGACATCAATCTGATGACGTGTCTTGACGACGATGTACCCAGCACCCTGTGCATTTTTGAGCAGCCATTCCTCGCCACTTAACAAGATTTCGAGGGTCGGCGTACTCGGACCAAAGCGAATATCTTTCGTCATATCGGCGAACATTTTTTGCCAATTGATCTCTTTTTCGAGGGCGTTGTCGAGGGCTTCGCCTTTAAGCTTGGCACGATGCGTCAAAGCCGCGCTAAACAGATGCTCACGTTCCAATCTACCACTATTCAGGTTACTAATATATCGCCGATCCAAGTTGAAGCGGTACACATCTTTGGTATAGGCGAGCGGCTTGGAATTGCGTGTTGGTCTCCCACGGACCGCTGTTCGGGTGTGAATTTGCAGCTTCGCGGTGTTCTTCTGTTCAAGCGGTGGTGCCTGAAGGATGTAGACCGAAATGCCGAAACCGATTGCGAGGATAAAGAGGATACTGAAGGTTAGGTTTTTCAAAAATACTTTCATTTTTTATGTCCTATTCTGAGCGGTGTGTTTTAAATTTGCTGCTTAAACGGATATAGATAAAAATCAGTTGACTTTAAGTTTCCAAAAGTTCAGAATAGATTGTACATCTCTACTATTATCCACTATTTAGAGGGAATATGCAAGCGTTAAATCCTTTAGCGATTGAATTAAACGAGGAGCTTCTCGATGCTGCGCCATCCGTTTTTGCACTCCTCTCCGAGTTAGGCAAACGTATCTACCTACCGAAAGGCATCTTAAGCCAAACAGCGGAAGCGAACAGGCAGGCGTTCCAGTTCAACGCAACACGTGCGATCGCCTTGGACTTTTCAGACGGTACAGGTGATATGATGCACCTGCCGGTTTCTCGGAAACTGGTACCGGAACTTACACCAGAAAGCACCTACGGTTACGCCCCCGTGCTCGGTCAACAGGCGTTACGGGAGGTGTGGGGAACGCATCTATTGCAAGAGAACCCGTCGCTCCATCAGAAAACGTTCAGTCTGCCAATTGTGACGAGTGGTATGACGCACGGGTTGAGTCTGCTCTCCGAACTCTTTCTCGACAGCGGCGACACACTCATTCTCGCGGATCAGATTTGGGGCAATTATAGGCTGATCTTCCAAACCAAAGCGGGTGCAGATATTCAAACCTACCCTTTCTTCAACGCCTCAAACGGCTTTAACACACGCGGGTTTCACCAAACACTCGCAAACGCTACCGACGAAAAATTGTGTGTCCTCCTGAATTTTCCGCACAATCCGACCGGCTACGCAGTTACGCGCACAGAGGCACAACAGATGGTGGACGCAATCGTGGCGCGCGCAGAAACGGGATGTCGTATCCTCGTTATGATTGACGATGCCTACGCCGGCCTATGGTATGACGATACAGTCATGCACGAATCGCTTTTCGGTTTGCTGGTTGGATGCCACCCGGATGTAGTGCCGGTGAAAATAGACGGTGCCACGAAAGAGGAATACGCATGGGGTTTACGCGTGGCGTTTCTCACCTTCGGACTCGACGCAACGGCGATGCAACCACTGGAACAGAAACTAAGTGGACTCATCCGAGCGAACACCTCTGGGGCATCGCAAGTCTCGCAAACGCTTATCCTTAAGGCGATGCAGGCACAGGGTTATGCGGAACAGAGACAGCGTAACTATGAGACACTCAAAGCCCGTGCGTTGAAGGTAAAGGCGGTTGCGTCCGATGAACGGTATAAGAGATATTGGGACGTGTATCCGAGCCACGCCGGCTATTTCGTATGCCTGCGGCTGAAGTCTGGGAACGCAGAGACCGTTCGACAGCGACTGCTCGCAGAACACGGCATCGGTATCATCGCACTCGGTGAGACAGCCTTGCGGGTCGCTTATTCCTGTCTGGACGAGTCGGATATTGAGAGGGTCTTTGCAGAGATCGCGAGGGTTGTTGAAAAAGGATAGGGAACAGCATAGGAACTGTTCCCTATAGGCTATTGTTTAGTCCAAGATGCTAAGCGTAGGGGCGAGGTTTCCTCGTCCGATACGAAGCAAATAACGCTTAGCTCAAAATCAGTAGAACTAAACTTATTGTTGTGATTTCAAGGCACCCCAAGTGGTGGTGGCTTTCCCACCGGGTTCTACCGGTGTTGTTGGCAAGGTACCGACAGTTTTACGGAAATAGATATCGTCTTCAACGTCATTCGGACCTGCCCAGACCCAAAACGCTGTTGAGTCCGGATCCTTCAAGATTTCGCGCATCGTGTCCGCACCGAAACCCCAGATACCTTCTCCGAATGGGTCGAGTTGTGTCGCGTTATCCCAGCTGCTATCATCAAAATCGGGTTGTTCCCATCCGTCATTCCGCTCAGCGAGTGGCGGACCGGCATTTGCCTTCCAAGTATCATCGGAAGGGATATAGGTGCCGTCTTCGCACTCTGGGCAACTTCCTCGCCGTTAACAAAAACAACCCAAGTGTTATCACCACTGACCCGCACTGTCCCGTTTTTCGGCGCAGCATTTGCCGTATGTGGCAGCAACATAGCACTGCTTAGGAAAAGCGTGAATACCAAGCAGCACATTAATCGGTTTTTCATAGAAACCTCCATTTTTTTCACAGTAAAATCTACAACTAAGTAGATACTTTTATTTTACTCAGGACAGTCTGTAGGGGCGAGGTTACCTCGCCCGTTTTCCAAAAAGTGTCCTATTTCCTTCTTGCTAAAAATTTGATTCGAGTGCCAATTTTCCAGCGAGGTCCGCAACGAATTGGTAAGCGACACGTCCAGACCGCCCACTTGAGGAGGCTTCCCATTCCAACGCTGCGCGGTGTAATGTCTCCGTCGGAACAGAGAGTCCCCGTTTTTGCGCGTAGTGGGAGACAATCTGTAGATAAGTATCCTGCGAAATCCGTTGAAAGGCGAGCCGTAGACCGAAACGATCGCTCAACGAGACCTTTTCTTCCGTCGCTTCGCGCGGATATAACGCATCTTCATCGTTCTGTGGGTACCGGTTGTCTCGAACCAGCCGAGGCATCAAGTGCCGTCTGTTTGAGGTTGCATAGATGAGAACGTTGTCCGGACAGGCGGAGATTCCACCTTCCAACATCGCTTTCAATTCTCGGTATTCGGGTTCGTCTTCGTTGAAAGCGAGGTCGTCACAGAAAAGGATATAATGTTCTGGACGTTCCCACAACACCTCTGCGATTTCCTGTAGATGTACAAGTCCCTCTTTGCCAATGCCGATCAACCGAAGTCCTTTATCGGCATAGCGTTCCAACATCGCTTTGACGAGCGAAGATTTCCCAGTGCCGCGATCCCCCCACAGCAAGACGTGGTTCGCGGGCAGCCCTTGCAAGAACTGACGTGTGTTCCGGTCTAACGCAGCGCACTGCGAATGAATGCCGATGAGATCGGTGCTATCCACGAGATGCGGATGTTTAACAGGCACGAGATACCCCGTCCCGTTCTGTGCACGCCACTGAAAAGCGATGTAGTCGTCCAGGCACTCACCGTGCGTGTCTCCTGCGCGAGCATCTAAGCGGGTTAGCAGACTATCGGCTTTTTCAAGCAGCTGCCTGAAAAGCGGCAAGATGCTTTCTGTCTCTCGGTTTTCTTTTGACATAGATTAATTTGATGCGTTCCGGTTTTCTGTAGTGGATTCGAGTATGCTGTTGTTTATCTGATTTTCAGAAGGACTGAGAATCCGTTTCAGCCGTGCTTCAAGTTCACGGTCTCCGGAGATTTCTTTCAACGACCAAGTGATACCCCATCTGATACCCCATGCGATGCCAACAGCAAGCATGACCGTCAGAAAAATAGCACCTGATGCATACACGAGGAGTAGGATTACGAATCCGCCTAAAGTTGAGCCCATTGTTAACTCCTTATATTATTACCTTTAGAGTTAAACTTTCTCAGAAACCCGTTCTGCGAGTCGGGTAAGGGCAGGCGACATGTCTAATTTGTCAATTTCTGCTTCAATCAGGACAAAATGTTGCGTCTCGGCAAGTGCTGTCCTCATGGCAGCATCAAATTCGCCCTCGGTCTGGACAGAAAATGCCCTTCCTGCCCCGAAAAGTTCTGGCAGAAGTGTATAGTTCCAATTCTCTATATTGTTAAAGGGGCCTTCAACGAGAGGACGAATGGTCCCATACCCCTTGTTGTTTAAAATCAGAATGATCGGATTGAGTCCGTAGCGAATGGTTGTAGACAACTCGGTGCCGGTCATTTGGAATGCCCCATCTCCGACGATTACAATCGGCCGGGCATCGGGTTTACTGAGTTGGGCACCAACAGCAGCAGGAATTGCAAACCCCATTGAAGTATAGTATGCTTGAGAAATAAATTCTGTGTGTTCCGGCAGCCGTAAATCTGCGGCACCCCAAAGGCAGTCTCCGACATCAGGGATAACCGTCAGGTCATCATGCAGATATTGATTGAGGTGTTGGAACAAACGCTGCACAGTTAACGCTTGGTCAGGGACCATCAGAAAAGGGTCTGCGACTTCAAGTACCCATTCCAAGTTGACTTCGGGGCGTTTGGCGAGTTGTGGAGAACACAAACCGTCCATAAAATCCTCGAAAGTAACATCTTCATAAGTGGAATAACCGACTGTGATTTTATCCGAGATAGCATAGACACTCCGGCTTCGCGCCAGATTTGCCGTGTAGATCCCAAGGTTGACATCGGTCATGAAGGCACCCAGCATAATAATACAATCGGAAGTTTCAACAAGCGTTGTGATTTCCGATCTGCCCATTGCGCCGCCGTAAATACCCAAGTAGAGCGGGTGCGCTTCCGGCATCACTGATTTACCCAATAGGGTCGTCACTACCGGGATCTGTTTTTCTTCTGCAAGCCGAAGTAATTTGTCTCGAAATCCGAATCTATGCAGTTCAGCCCCCGCTAAAATGACTGGATTTTCGGATTGATTGATGAACGCAATGGCACTCGCTAAAGCTGCTTCCAATGTTTCGGGGTCACTGTGGTGACCACCCGTTGATGGACGTTGATGGACGGCTCCTTGTATACTTAACATATCGCGTGGGAGTTCAATGTAGCCCGGACGCTTATGCCAATAAACCGCATCTAATACTCTGTCTATCTCGTTAAAGGCGGTAAAAGGTTCATCAAGGAGTGCTGAGGCAACCGTTATCTCATCATAGATACGCTGCTGCGTGTAAAAATCTTTACCTTTATGGTGCAAAAGTGCACCCTCAGTACGCTCCTTCATGCCAGGGCTACCGCTAATGACAACGAGTGGTGATTTTTCAGCGTAGGCTGCAGTGACAGCGTTAATCATAGATAAACCGCCGACACCATACGTCACACACGCAGCTCCCATACCATTTGTGCGTGCATATGCATCCGCAGCGAATCCTGCTGTCTCTTCTCGCGTTGTGCCGATGTGTTGAATCGGACTCTGTTCAATCAGATCAAAGAACTGGACTACGTAATCGCCGGGGATACCGAAGATGTGACCAATATTGTAACTTTCTAATTTTTTTAGAAGGTACTCCCCAATAGTAGGTTGTCTATTTGGCATTGGAACTCCTTGATTGGGAACTTGTCAAAGCCTCTAAATCCAATAACCCAGAAACATCTCCAAGGATTGCATAAACATCGTGATCTTCAAAAGTTGCTCGCGGCGTGACACCCGACAGCACAGCGATAAAATCAGTATCGGCACGTTGCGCCGTTTTCGCATCGGTCAGGCTATCGCCAACATAGAGACAATTTTCGCGGACACAATCCAATCGCTCCATCGCCACCAACAAACCCTTCGGATTCGGTTTATATTCCGATACATCTTCGGCACCGATGATGACTTCAAATGCATCTAACAACGCCTCGCGTTTGAGTACGGTTTCGATACGGTAACGGTATTTCAATGAAAAAATACCGAGCTGGATACCGAGGTCCCGCAACGTCTCGACCGTCTCAGGCACAACCTCAAAGAGTTGCGTGTTGTCCGCCATTATTTCATCAGCACGTTCCATAAACAGTTGTGTAAATGCATCCGTATATCGCGTGTATTCTTTTCCACCTAACATCACCAGTGCATCGGGCAGTGTTAGACCGATTGTTTGCCGGATTGTGGCATCATCGGCAATCGGCAAACCGAGTCTGTCAAATGCGAAGTTGAAACACGCAATTACGCCACGCGAAGAGTCGGCGAGCGTATAGTCAAAGTCGAAAATGATGGCTTGAACGGGTGGTTTTGGTTGACTCAAAATTTCAGTTCGGGGGTCCCGACCTCCGCTGCTGTTTCTTGATATTTTCTGCTACGCTGTGTCAAACAGCGATGGGAAATGGCGATAGGGGTCACCAGGTTCACGAAAAAGGATATTTTGACGCGCTGTGAGTGCTATCTCCTCTGGGGGTGCCACGCGCCGCGATGTCCAAGCAATGTGCGAAACACAATATTTATAGAGCAATGATCTCCGTTGATGTTTGCCGTTCCACGCCGCTGTGCCGTGTGTCAACGCCTCAGTAAAGAGGATCGCTGAACCGGCAGGGGCGTTCGGTATGATGACACAAGATGAGTCTTCGGGTGCCGCAGCTATCTGGTGTGGCAACTTATAATTGCTTTTGTGGCTGCCCGGAATGCAGCAAAATCCGCCGTGTTCCGGTCCGGTATCGGCGAGGTTCCACGTTACAACGACAAATCCGTTGTGAATTTCGTTGTCTCGGAAAGGGTAATATTCGCCAGGTTCTGTTTTTGCCGTCGGTGCAGTCGCACCGTAATCGGCGTGCAAACCGCCTCGCCGCATGCCTTCCTTCATATACATACCGTAAATCCGGTCAAGACGGAAGCAGTCCCCTAACCGGAACCGGAGGATCGGCATAATTTTCGGATGGTCCAATAGATCACAAAACGGTTTACCCCACTGCAGGAAACCGGAACCGCCGGGGGCGCTCCCAAATCTTTGGACTTTTCCGGGTGTCGGCAGCTGCTGTTCGTCAATGCATTGATTGAGGGCTGCAAGTTCTTCTGAGTTCAAGACATTTTCGATGACCAAGTAGCCTTGCACATCAAAGAGGTACTGTTGCAACTGTAGATCGCTCATGCGTTTGCTCTCCTATTGTCTACAAGTTTCAAACCTAACTGCAAAATTGTTCCAATAAGCGTTGATACTCAATTTAGCATACCGGTGAGACTTTAGTCAAGGAAATTTGCTTTTACGATATGCAATGCCCTATATCGTGCAGTGTGTCATCGGGCTGCCCATCTTTGTGCAGATTGTCCGTTTTAAAATTTCGGATAACGGTAGATTCAGCATTTCAGACGTTGGCATGTAAATTGCTAAAGTATCTGACAAGCGTCTTTTGCTTGAAAAGGAGGTATCCGACAGATGAAGCTAAACGCAATTTCTATTTTCGCGCTTTTACTGATTTCTATGCTATTTCCACTGAACAATTTCGCGCAAGATGCTTCGCAATGGAACTTGCCCGATGGGGCTATAGCACGGCTCGGTAAAGGCAGCATAGTTGACCTCGCATATTCACCGAGGGGTACGCATTTCGCTGTGGCGAGTACTATCGGAATTTGGCTCTATGATGCCTATACCTATAAAGAGACTGCTTTATTGACTGGGTATACGTCGGTGTCGGAAATCTCCGCAATTGTGTTTTCGCCAGATGGGAGGACGCTCGCCAGTGAAAGTTGGGATGGATTGATTCGATTATGGGATGTCTACACAGGGCAACTCCGCCTTACGCTAACAGGTTATGGAAATAATATTAACGATCTTGTGTTCTCGCCAGATGGAAAAACATTTGCCATCGCATATACCAAAGAAATCTTGTTGTGGGACACCGAAACCGGTCAACAACTTAATGCCCTTAGAGGACATACCGCTTCGGTGAAAACTATCGCATTCATGCCAGATGGCAAAAGATTAGTGAGTGCGAGTTCAGACAGGACGATTCGAGTGTGGGATGTGCTGACCGGGGAACAAAAATCTATTGGTGTGAAACTGTATAGATCTTCGGATGCTATGTTTTCATCAGATGGAAAAACGCTTGCTATCAGACATGCAAACAGTCGACGCATTGAATTGTGGGACACCGAAACCGGTCAATTCTTACAGTCCTTCAGAGCTGTAGAATTAGTGGATGCCATTGCATTTTCACCCGACGGGAGAACACTTGCCTGTAGCAGCGGCACTTGGCAGGATTACTTAATTGAATTGTGGAACGTACAAACGGGCGAACTGCTCACAACTTTTACGGAACATACATCGTTTGTTGCCGCGTTAGCGTTCTCGCCAGATAGCAAAACGCTGATCAGTGCGAGTTGGAATGACACGATCAAGGTGTGGAACGTGGAGACTGGCGAGAGTCGTGTTACGCTCCGAGGGTATCTGGGATGGGTTGGTGTCGTTACGTTTTCACCGGAGGGGCGCACCCTCGCGAGCGGTAGTTCAACGCACATAATTCAATTGTGGGATATGGATTCCCAACGATACAAAGCCACACTTGAAGCTTATGCATTTGATGTTTGGGGACTTACATTCTCACCGGATGGGAATACACTTGTCAGTGGGAGTTCGGAGGAGGTTCTGGTATGGAGCATGCGCACAGGAGAACTCCGCACAAGGTATCAAAATTGGTTTGGGGCTATTGCTTTTTCACCAGACGGAGCGTTATTCGCCAGTGGAAGATTTAACGGGACGATCCGGTTATGGGATGCACATACGATTCATGATCATGCGACCCTCCAAAATCGTGCGATCCTTGATAAATACCGCGACGGTTTTAATAGCTTGGTTTTTTCGCCGGATGGAGAGACACTCGCCAGTGCAGGTACAGAAGGTTCTATATCGTTGTGGGATGTCTCTACCGCGCAACTCAAAATAGTCATGAGCGGACATAGAAAACCCGTTACGACCTTAGCATTTTCGCCAGAGGGGCGTACACTCGCCAGCGGGAGTTGGGATGACACGATTCGATTATGGGATACAGAAACGAACATGCTCAGCCAAATCTTTAGCGGACATACGGAGGGTGTAACTTCCGTTGCGTTTTCGCGGGGTGGTCACACACTTGCCAGCGCGGGCGGCGACGGAACCGTCCGGTTGTGGGACGTACAGACAGGTCAAAATCACACCACTTTCAACGGACATAATAAGTACGAGGTGAACTCCGTTGCGTTTTCACCCGATGGGAGGACGCTTGCCAGCGGCGGTGGAGATGGCGCGATTCTTTTGTGGGAAATTCTGTCTGAAGTGCCTGAAGATGTCAACGCCGATGGGATCGTAAATATTGACGATTTAACGTTTGTTACGGATCGCCTTGGACATGTCGGAGAAGGAGATGCAGCAGATGTTAACGACGATGGCGTTGTCAATATTCTTGACCTTGTTGTGGTTGCAGGTGCGATAGAATGAAGTGACGAAAAAAGAAAGGCGCGCTCGAAAGCGCGCCTGTGAAAAGAAAAGTAAACAGCGAAGTATTATTCGTTGATGTAATCTGAGCGTAACTCAAATGTATGTGAGAACCAGCTGCCTGCCTGCACATCAAGTTCAGCCTCAATTGCCATAATACTTTCTATCTCCTCATAAGCAGTGGCATCCTCTTGGTTCGCAAACTCCAATACAACAAGTCGATGTGGAGATTCACCATTATAGTTGTCGTAAGAGGATACTGCTTTCACTTGAGGCGGTCCCACGAGCGCAGTGGAAACGGAAGCAACCCATTCCAGATATGTTTCTTTTCCTCCCAAGGGATAGTCAACAAAAATAATACCTCTAACTGGCCAATTCTCTGCTTCGGTTTTCGTATAGTCAGAACGCTCAATAAACGTGTGTGCGCTCACTTGCGTTGCGTGGTTCGGAAGGTCTTCAAAAACGGCAGCGATCTCCGGACGATTCATGTATGTCATTGCATCAACAAAACTGTCAAATACAAACTCAACAAACCGATGTGGTGTCGTCTCCTCAACATTGTCGTAAGATCTTATCCGATTCACCTCTGCCGGGGCTTGCAGTGTCGGAGCAACGGACGCAATCCATTCAAGATACACATCCTTTGTCCCCTCCGGGTAATCAACTAACCAGACTAAACTCACTGGAACCTTTTCCATGTCAGTCATAGTGGCATCAGCTAACGGCATGGTATCTGCAACCATATCTTGTGCTCTCTGACAGCCAGCGAGTGCAACGAACGCGATAAGAACCATCATAAATAGATTTGCTAATCTCAAAATCATTTTTTTTCTCCTTTAAAAATAGAAAAATAAAGCGTAGGTGTTTTTAATCCTCGCATATTATCCGATATAATACAACTCTTTTTTTTCAACTCGGTTACGACTTCCAAATCGGTTCTGGAGCCTGCGCCCGAAAATTTACCGTCCGGGCAAGAACGAACAAGAGATCCGAAAGCCTATTCAAACTCCGGACTATTTCTGGATTAACTTCCGCTTCGTTTGCAAGTTGAACGACACGGCGTTCGCTTCGGCGACAGACGACGCGCGCAATATGTAAAATAGCGCCTGCAGCGCATCCACCCGGTAGAATAAAGTTCGTCAATGGCGGAAGTTCCTCTGAGAGTGTGTCTATCGCGGTTTCCATCACTGTTGTGAAATCCGCTGGTATGCGGAATTCAGCGGCTTTTGTGTGTGTCGCAGGTGTCGCCAAATCTGCTCCCACTGCGAAGAGATGATTTTGGATCTGCGCCATCAAATCACAGAGGTCCGTATCGTCAATAAGCACCTGTGCGTAACCGATATAGGCGTTGAGTTCATCGACAGTACCGATCGCCTCAACCCGCGGCGCATCTTTCGCTATCCTCGTCCCACCGTATAATGCGGTTTCTCCAGTATCACCAAATTTAGTGTAGATTTTCATTATGTGTTACGGTTTCGCGCCTTCCGCGCGATCTTTAAATGCTGCAGCGCCAGACGTAATCCATCCGCCGACACCTGTCATTAAGAACCGCACGCCTGCCTTGACATATTTTTCAACCATGGCATCGAGTGTCAAAGTGCCTGCGACCCGTCCTGCTGCTTGGATACGCGCAAGCGCAGCATCTATTGTGTTCTGAACGTCTGGATGCGTAAGATTCCCGATATGTCCCATAGAGGTCGCTAAATCTGACGGTGCGACGAAAAACACGTCAATATGATCAACAGTAAGAATTTCATCGAGGTTGTTGACAGCGATAATATCTTCGATGAGCACGATGACAAGGGTCTGGGTGTTTGCCACGTCAAAATAGTTGTCCACGCCATAGCCTTGGCGACTCGTGAACATCCCGCGGTGTCCGATCGGTGCGAATTTCGCGCCATCCACGACATTTTGTGCTTCCGCTTTCGTGTTGACGTGCGGGACACAAATCCCCATCGAACCACAGTCAAGCGTACGGTAGATAAGTGCCTGATCGTTGCGATTGACGCGTGTGATAGAGGTCATCCCCCACAGGTCGCATGCGCGTGTCAGGTCGCCGATTCTCGATGCATCGACAGCACCGTGCTCGCCTTCGAGCCATACGCCATCGAATCCGTTCGGCCCGAAAATATCTATATCGTCGGCGTTCGTTAACCCTGAAATGACGTACGCGAGATCGCCAGCTGCTAATTTCTCTTTAACTCGATTGGGTCTTATTTCCATAAATTTCTCCTATTATACCGCCCAGACCCGGTAGTGTTGTGTCACGTGAAAAATGACAGACGCTATCGACTGAAGATGTTGGGTTTCACTGCGTTCAACCCAACCTATAATCCTTCAAAAGAAGCATGACAGAACAGTAGGTGCGGTTTCCTAACCGCACCGGGCATAACTAAAAACAGTAGACCATTTAAGAAAATCTTCAATCAGAATTGGTCTTAGGTCGTTACCTTAACGAAACAAGAAATTACCTTCACTTCTCAAAACGGAAAAATTTGCCACATTCTCCTGCAGAATACATTTTTCAACATAAAAAGTCAAGTTTTTTTAGAAAAAAGTATATTACCGTCCCTAAAGCTCAGATCAGGCAATTATCTTGTTAAGATAAAATAAATGCTCTAATTTCCGTGGCGTATTTCTCAAAGTCGCGTGCAGCGAGAGATTTGAGGTTGTCTGACTGCGTAAGGGTATCTATCTCCCAACGATCGATTTCTGGATTGACGCGTAAATAATTGCCCTTTAGCAACAGTTTCGTTGCATGTGCGGATGCTTGGGCTTGCAATGTCATCACGTATGATGTTAGTTTCGCCCCGCCCCATCCGGTGAAAAACCCCCAACCCCGTCTTTGCTGGTACATGTTCACCGAATGTCCTGTGCCAATGGAGAGCATCCGAATCTCTTGTGGGGCTTTTCTAAACACTGAGAGTGCCTCTGTGGCGGCAATTGCGGAAGGGTTGTTTGCCCATAAGCAGCCGTCTGCTAACAAGAGGTTGTCAATCAGCTTTGGCGGAAAAAATGTGGGTGCAGCACAAGAGGCGAGGATAGCATCTCGTAAACAGACCTCTTTACTTGTGGAAGCACTCTCCGAATCGAGACTTCCATAATTGGACCTAAAAATGTGAACATCACTTTTGGCGATCTCCGAACTCGTTATCATCAAAGGTGTCTCTATGTTGTCGAGAGGCGTTGCCGGAATATGCTTGGCGATAACTTGGGCGAGTTGTTCGCTTGGATATTTACTCAGGAACAACGGAATGCGATACCATCTTCTTCGGAAGATGTGTGGTGTCTCCGTTTCAAAGAGTTCGACGATATCCTGCATCGGGATGTCGGAGACAGCAGCACCGGCAATAATCGCGCCTGTGCTTGTTCCCACAATAAGGTCAAAGTAGGTTTTGATACGTGTGCCAAAAGCCTGTTCAATTTTGGCGAGGAGTTGGGCGGTGTATATGCCGCGGGTGCCGCCGCCATCTAATGCAAGGATGTGGAAGGTATCAATGTTGTCCATTGCTTATCTGTCTGTCAGTTGTTTATATCTGTAATGACGGTGAACTCCGGGGCGTAAGGCGAATCTGCAATTTGAGAGACTTTAAGCTCTACACCGAAAAACTGCAGGACAGCGTGTGTACTTCTATTCAACCAATTAAGGACATCGCGATGCTCCTTCCGAAATTCCTCTGCAATCCAGATGATAGTGGCGGCATCAAGTCCCGCTGCATAAGTGAGAACTTTACCCAAGTGTGGATGGTTAGATTTTTCAAATTGATTTTCAATAACTACACGCGAGTTATCCACTCTATTGCGACACACAATGTCAGCTCGGAAAGCTCCGACACGTTTCTCTGTTGCTTCAAGTTCCAATTCCATGTTCAGGGGCTTCGCAAGAAAAATGAGATTTTCTGCTAACCAGGGCGTAAAATCCCGTGCTTCGTGCGGCCAGATAGAGCGAAGCTCAATGTCTCGGGAGAAGGAGAATTCAGGCATTAGATGTTTCGTCCTCCGACTTGTCAAGGGACTGAAGCCAACTTTCAACATAGGATTGTTGCTTCTCATCTCCGGCTGCGCGTGCAAGTTTCAGAGAGATTTCTAAATCCGTTCTTGCTTCTGCATCTTGCCCTCGGCGGATTTTATCCAAGGCCCGATGGGCGTAGGGCTGTGCAAATTCTGGATCTCGCCGAATTGCCTCTTCATAATCAGCAAGTGCGGCTTCATATTGGAGCAGGCGCCTCTTTGACATACCGCGGTTCATGTAAGGGACAGCACTCTCAGGATAGAGCTGAATTGTGCGGTCGAAGTCCTCAATAGCACTTTCATGCTTGCCAAGCATCAATTTTGCAAGCCCTCGGTTATGGTAGGCTTCCACCAAATCCGGGTTTAACCGCAAAGCCTCATCGTGATCAGCGATGGCATCCTTATGATTGCCTAACTTTGTCCGCACGAAACCACGCTTTGCATACGCCTCAGCATCCGCAGGATTGAGGCGGATTGCCTCATTATAGTCAGCAATCGCCGCTGTATATTGCCCCAAGGCATCGTTTGTATCCCCTCTTTGGGTGTAAGCTTCCGCATAACCAGACTTAAGACGAATTGCATTGTCATAGGCAGTCAACGCCTTCTTTATTTCCTTTTGCTCCGATAGGAGCATGCCGATAGAGAACCACGCGCGGGCGGTGACTTCGTTATCAACCTCCTCTACGAGATTCACGAGCGAGTGCCACTTTTCAAGTGCTGCCGCGATTTTCCCTTCTTCTTGCAACAAGTGTGCATCCGCAATTGCCTTGTCTATCAGCGAAAGTGTGGGTGACTCTTGATATGTTTGCATCGTTTCCTCAACTTCCGGTGTGCTATCTTCAACAATCGGCTTTATTGATTTTTCACGCATCGGTTTCCTCCTTTGTCTCTGCCTTACTAACAAGATACCATATCTCTTTGGGAAAATCAACTGAATTTTATATTGACACAAACCGCCAATTTCTGTAAAATGCTATTCAAAACAACAGGACAAGGAGAACAGATGAACCGTAGAAATTTTCTAATCCAAGGAAGCACCGCAGTAGCAGGACTGCTGCTCGCGAACAGTCCGCTGCGTCTTTATGCAGATCACCACGAGCATAGCCATAGTCATGGTCATACACTACCGGCATTACGTTATGCGTATGATGCGCTTGAGCCACATATTGACAAACGCACAATGGAGATCCATCACGGAAAACACCACCAAGGCTACGTCAATAAACTCAACGCAGCAATCAGAGGACATCACGACTTAGAGCACATGTCGATAGAGGGCTTACTTCGGAATATCGACAAAGTACCAGCCGACATCCGTCAAGCCGTTATTAACAGCGGCGGTGGACACGCCAATCACACGCTTTTCTGGAGCATTATGATTCGCGATGGCAGAGCACCGACAGGTAAAGTCGCTGAAGCCGTTCAATCCACGTTCGGATCGCTTGATGCTGGCAGCGAGATGTTCGCCCAAGCCGCGAAAACGCATTTCGGGTCAGGATGGGCATGGCTCGTCGTTGATGAAAACAAGAAACTGCAGATCTATTCAACATCGAATCAGGATAGTCCTTTGATGAAAGGACATACCCCGATCCTCGGTCTTGATGTCTGGGAACATGCTTACTATCTGAACTACCAGAACCGACGCGCCGATTATGTTGATGCTTGGGCTGAAATCGTCAATTGGAAACAGGTTAACGCCAACTACATTGCGGCAACGAACGCTTAAAACCGCGCCCACTGAAAAATAATAAGGAGGCACCATGGAGCGTAGAGATTTTTTGCGGCACACCGGTCTAACGCTTACAGGATTGCTGCTCAGTCCTTGGGCAGTCTATGCCTTCCCGAGCCGTGAAGGTGAAGTGCTGATCCCGTTCACCGATCAACCACCGAAACCCCCTTCGGAGCGTGGTTTGCTGGATTGGAACGAGTTGGATACGTTTATAACACCGAACGATGAATTCTTTAACGTTTCACATTACGGCAAGCCTGAAGTCGATCTTGCGACGTGGAAACTCGAGATAAGCGGCTTGGTCGATAATCCGATGCTGCTCACGATTGAAGACATTAAAGCGCGCCCCCGGCAGGAGGTAACCTTCACGTTGGAATGCTCCGGCAACCACGGGTTTGCGACCTTTACCGGTGGGATAGGCAACGCAAAATGGGCAGGCACCGCGCTTGCACCGATCCTCAAGGAAGCCGGTATCCAGGAAGACGGCATTGAGGTGATCTTCTTCGGACACGATGTCGGTGAAGAGGAACGGCGCGGTGTAAAGATGCGTCAGAACTTCGCACGGAGCATGTCGGTTGAAGATGCTTTAGAAGCCACAATGCTCCTCTGTTACGAGATGAACGGTGAACCCTTACCACACGCAAACGGTGCGCCGCTGCGTTTGATTACCCCCGGGTGGTACGGCATTGCATGCGTCAAGTGGCTCAAACGTATTGAGGTGCGTGATACGCGGTTTATGGGGAAGTTCATGGCGCGCGATTATGTCACAATGCGTGAAGAGAAACGTCCCGATGGTGAATCTGTCTGGATGGAGACCTCAGTTGGTAGGACAAAGTTGAAATCGTTAGCTGCGAAGGTAACGCACATCGGCGATCAATACCGTATCTACGGTGCAGCATGGGGCGCGCCCATCAAAACCGTTGAGGTTAGCATTGATGGCGGCGCGTGGCAAACAGCGACGATTGACCCGGAGGAGGACGCGGAATTTGCTTGGAAAATCTGGCATCTCGACTGGGACAGCCCAACGAAAGGCGAACACACCGTCGTTTCGAGAGCGATTGACACCAAGGGTAACACCCAACCCGCATCCGATTCCGACTACATCACCGGAAAGCATACCTATTGGGAAAGCAACGGTCAAGTCGTCCGTCAGGTCAATATCGAGTAGAAACTTCTCTGTAGGTCGGAAATTGACAAACCGGTCGCACCACCGAAACTTAATAATTGGAAAAACATGCATATAACTGACGCACAGAAACAGCAATTCCAAGAGGAAGGCTATCTCATTTTAGAAAACGTTATCCCGGAACCGCTACTGGAACTGCTTCGCGGTGAATGCGGGACCTTTATCAATCAGGCGGATGCTGAGATGGAACGGCAGGGCAAAGAGGTACTCGGTCTCAACCATCGCGGTAAACGATATTTCGTCTCGAACTGTTTCAGGAAACAACCGAAACTTCGCGAATTCCTGTTCAGCGACCTGATGGCAGATGTCTGCCGCGCCACCTTAGGTGAGACGGCGTATCTCTTCTGGGAACAATATGTTGTCAAGGGCGCAGAAGAAGGGATGAAGTTCAGTTGGCACCAAGATTCCGGTTATGTCGGTTACCCTGAGCATAAGCCGTATCTCACCTGCTGGTGCGCGCTCGACGATATGACCGAAGAGAACGGCACGGTCTATGTGATGCCATTCTCGCAGATCGGCATCCGGTCGTGGGTGAAGCATATCCGTGATGAGGAGAGCAACGATCTGGTCGGGTATTTCGGACCGGAGGAGGGTGTCCCCGCCGTTGTACCAGCGGGGAGCATTGTGGCGTTCACGAGTGTCAATTTCCACTGTAGTGGGACGAACTATACGAATAACCTGCGCCGCGCCTATCTCGCACAGTATTCCGCCGAGCCGCTCCTTTCAGATGATGGGAGCCGTCTCTGGGGCAACGCAGAACCGTTGTTACGGGATGGCAAGTCTGCTGTCGGAGAACCGCCACCGGAGATTACGTCTCGGTTTGATTAAGGTAGGTCAAGCGGCGGCTTATTCTATTTCGCTATCTTCATCTACGAGTCCGTGGTAGGTCCCGTGACGGCTGTAGTAGCCGTAAGATTTCGCGTGCTTCGGATTGATCATATTGCAGACCACGCCGACCTTTTTCGTCGGAAACGCTTCTGTCAAGTGTCGAATACCGGTAACGACATCAAATCGGCGGGTCTTCGTGATGTCAAAGACATAAACGATGGCATCAACGATGTTCGCCAATATCATCGGGTCGGCGACGGCACGGACAGGTGGCGAGTCAATAACGATGATATCATACTCGGACTTTGCGAGTTCCAATAACTGGTTCATCATTTCCGAGTTGAGAAGTTCAATCGGGTTCGGCGGCACCGTACCGCTCGGTAGGAGTTCCAGATCAGGAATCCCTGTCTGTTTGACTGTCGCGTGAAGTACGTCATCGGCGTTTTCCGCGTTGAGATGGATAATCGCTTCGCTCAAACCGGGTTTACGTGTATCAACACGTGCGACAGGTAGTTCAGATGTCCCGGTATCTTCTTGAAGAAGCTGTTCGCTTGGAAACGTGTTGTGTTGCGATGGTCTACGCATATCCGCATCTATGAGCAGCACTTTATTGCCTCTTTGTGCGAGGGCAACCGCGAGGTTCGAGGAGATAGTACTCTTACCTTCGCCGCGTGTCGCGCTTGTGACGAGAATCGTTTTCACGGACGCGCCTGGATTCAGGAACGGGAGTTTGGCTTGTAGGACACGGAACGCCTCGGCAGTCCTCGAATTCGGTGCGTCATGCACCATGAGTGGAAGTCTATAGGCACTGCGTTTTTTCATTGAAGGTAGCACACCGAGAAAACTTGGCGATTCTGGGAGTTCATCTAATTGCCGGACCGCCTCCTCTAAACGGAGATAGGTATCCTGAAAATAATTCTTAGCGACAGCGAAGGTCATACCGAGCAGCATTCCGACGAATGCGCCCAAAGCGAGATTCAATTTGAGGCGCGGTTTCAGCGGTTCTTCTGGTGCCCGCGCCTTATCCAACACCTTGATACTTTCCGAGCGCGCCTGCGCGAAAATCTCTGCCTCTCTTAATTTTGTCTGTAGCGCGATGACCTGAGCGTTATAAACTTCAACGTCTCGCTTGCGTCGATAGAACTCCAACTGGTCAGGGGACCATTCGCGGAGTTCAGCGAAATGCGCGTCAATTTTGGCAGTAATCTCAGCTTTCTGTTTTTTAAGACTAATCGCGGTGGCCTCTGCCTCATTCACCTTTTCTGTAAATATTTGATGAAGCGGATTATAGGAAGAGGTTGTACTCTTTATCTCTTTTTCCTCTTCAGCGAGCCGTGTTTTCGTCTCCGTAATTTTCTTATTAATAGCAGAGACTTCAGGATGTGTTTCATCGTATTTGCCGAGCAGTTCCGCTCTCTCAATTTCATATTCGTTTAAGCTATCCTGCAATTTGGCATGTGAAGGGTTTCGTGCGATCGTTTCCGATGTCAGCTCTTCTGATAACCCTTCAAGTTTCTCGCGATAGGTCGCCAATCTCAATTCAGTTCCGACGAGCAAGTTTATCACTTCATTTTCTTGCGCTTGGAGTTGGAGGATAATCTGCGCTTGTGTGCCGCCTTCCGCGTTTAGCGTCAGTTTCGGGTGTTTTTCCTGAAATGCGAAGAGTGCTTTGTCGGCATTTTCAAGGCTTTCCTGCGTCTGATTTAGCATCTCTTGTGGCAGCGGCTTTCGCCACCACTCCATTCTCTCAACGGCTTCTGCTTCAACAACCGCTTGAAAGACAGTGGCAATTCTGTTAGCGAGATTCTGGGCGCGTTCCGAGTCCCGTTGTTGTACGGTGATGGTAATCACTTTTCCGTCCGGTGATTCTTCAATTTTTAACTGTTCGTCAATAAGCGTTTTGATGAAGAAATCTTCCCACTCGGTATCTGTGAGTTCTCCCTGTTCCGTTGCGCTTTGATCAAGTTTAATGCCGAACGTATCCGCGAGCCAAACGACAAAGCGTCCCCGATGTATGGGGAGTGGCTTAACAAGTCCTTCGTCTCTGAGTTGGCGTACTGCCGGCGTAATCACAAGGTCTCGTGATTGGAGTTGTGCGGCGAAAGCACTCACAGACGTGCCACCAAGTAATCCAGGGATCGGTAGCTGCGAGAGTAGAGAGGAAGCGGATTGACCGTCTAACACACGAATTGTGGTTTCGGATTGATAAACTTTCGGTGTGAGATCGGTTATGAGAAACGCTACGAAAACGGACAGGAAAAAAATGAGCAGGACACTCCATTTACTCCGAAAGAGCATCCAAAAATAGTCTGACAATCGAATTTCTCTAACTTCTTCGTAGTGCCGATCGGTTGTCTCTGGCATCTGTATCCTCGTTGTATTTTTTTATTACTTCGGTAAGTGTGTTTTCTACGCGTCTGTCCAGCAGTTAACGGTATCTGATGAGAACGGTAACAAGTAGATTCACAAATGAGGTGGCGAAGGTGATGACCCGCCAGTCTAAACGTGTTCTTTCTCGGACGCGGAGTTGATCGTTCGGGTTCAAGTAAACCTCGGAATGTACCTGGTCGAAGTTCAATTCTTCTTCTGTTCCGTCCGCGCGGGTGAGCAGACATTTTTTCGGGTTTGCGCGTTCCTCGTTGAAACCGCCCGCTATAGCGATCGCTTGGCCCAGAAGGACAGGCTCCGTAATGATATATTGTCCAGGTTTCTCTACTGCCCCGGTAACGCTTATTTTCGCTTCCGCCAACGGCACATACAGTGTATCGCCCGGTCCGAGCACTGCGTCAACGTCTTCGGTGGTGAGATCGACCAAAATACGCTTTTCAGTCGTGATGATTTCCGATTTATGGAGATTGGCGAAATCGGCTCTGGACCCACCAGCGAGTTTCAGGGCTTGTGTTGCAGACACTTGCGGTTCAGTTATCGGATAAGTACCAGGCGCGACAACCGCACCTATGACACGCACGGGACGCTGTTGAAAAACGGAAGGAACGAATATCGTATCATGGTCTTTCAGTGGAATATCAGGGCCGCCTGCACTGATGAGATCAAGATAATCGACCCTTTTGAACAGTTTTCCATTGCGCCAGATAGAAATATCCGTGAGATCTGCGAGTTCATAGTTGATCCCAGCGGATGCAAGTGCTTGGAGTAGATAAACTTGTCCAATCTCAAAGACGTGCAAGTTGCCGCGTGCCTTCGGTTCAACCGCACCGAAGACGAGAATCGTTCGTTTCGGGCGCATGAGCGTTACAAACACACGTGCTGTCGGGAGATGTTTTGCGAAAGCGGACTGCATCTCTGCCTCGAGTTCAGAAACAGTGAGCCCCGCAACCTTGATAAGACCGATAAGCGGATAGGAGACGTAGCCGTCTTGTTGGACCGGCACGGGGATTCGCTCTTTGCTATATTCTTGATAGCCATCTACGGTGACAACGAAACTATCACCGACTTCCAATTGATACGTAGACAGGTCAGGGGGGGCTGCGTCCTTTGGCGAAATTTCCGTCTCAGTCGCCGGTGCCTCGATAGCAGGACCCTCGGCGAAAACGAGAACGGAAAAACTAATGTATACCCAAACGGATAGAAATATAAGAAAACTGTTAGTGAAAAGTCTTGCGAAACAGTCACTGCTTGTAAAAAACCGTCGGCATCGGGAAAATATATTCATGAAAAAACCGTTATTAACCTTTTTGAGTAGATTTTGTTTCTTTGTTGATTCTCAGACGGAAGCCCTTCACTCTTTTTTTAATTACTGAAAATATTTTAACAGATATTTGTCAGAAACGCAAGCCAAGTACCGTTTTTCAGTTTTACTATAAATGTGCCGCCAAGAATGTTTGTTGCTTTAAGCATGGATTTATGCTAATATAGTGTTGTGAACTTAAAAACTACTTTTGCACAACTCCAAGGCAAGCGGATCATCGTTGTCGGTGATGTCATCGTGGACGCATATATCTGGGGGGATATAAACCGAATTTCGCCGGAAGCCCCTGTACCTGTGTTTGAAGCCGAAACAGAAAAGACCGGATGCGGCGGCGCAGCGAATGTCGCGCAAAATATCGCAAGTTTAGGCGGCAACGCAATCTTGGTCGGTGTTATCGGGAAAGACAGGGACGGCGAAAAGTTAGTCCAGATGCTCGCCGAAATGAATCTGAGCACGATTGGCATCTGTGTGGATTCCGAGCGTCCGACCAGCACGAAAACCCGCGTGATTGCCCGCGCCAATACTACGAATTTTACCGGCCGGGAGCGAGGTTCGGGACATCATCTACTTCGGATTGACAGGGAATCCAAACAGGAAATCTCTATAGCGATGCGGAGACATCTATTGGATATCGTCGTCTCTGAGTTGCCGGACAGCGACGCAATCATCTTCTCGGATTACGATAAAGGTGTGATCAACGCGCCTCTTATCTCGGAAGTGATGAAACATGCCCAGCCGTACAATGTACCGGTTATCGTTGACCCGAAGCAAAACAACTTCTGGTCGTATAAAAACGTGACAGCGATTACCCCGAACTACAAGGAAGCGTGTACAGCTATCCGTGAAGAAATCAACGATGTTTCACAGCTCCACACTATCGGTGAGAAGATTTTAAATCGGTTGTCCCTCAAGGCGTTGTTAATTACACGCGACGCAGAGGGGATGTCCCTCTTTCAACGCAAGACTGATGGCAGCCTACATGTTGAAAACTTGCCTCCTTATGCCAACATCGTGTCGGATGTGACAGGTGCAGGCGATACCGTTGTCGCGGTTTTCACGCTTGCACTCGCAGCGGACGCTGATTTTTACAGTGCAGCCGTCCTGTCAAGCCTTGCAGGTGGGATCGTCGTCGGAAAGTTGGGATGCGCGACGGTCACACCGAAAGAGCTGCTGAACGCCATTGAAACAGGAACGTCCATCTCCACCCGGCTTCAAAAAAGGGAAACATGAAAACTATTTTCCTCGATCGAGATGGTGTGATTAACCGGAACCCACCGAATAAGGGGTATGTTCGGCGGTGGTCAGAATTCTCTTTCCTCCCAAACGCACTGAAGGCAATCCGGGATTTGACGGAAAACGGTTACCGCATCATTGTGATAACCAATCAAGCCGGTATCGGAAAGGGACTTTTCTCGGAAGATAACTTGAAGGACATCCACGCCCGAATGGTCACCGAGATTACGGATGCAGGCGGTAGAATTGATGCAGTCTATTACTGTCCACACCATCCAGAGGCAGGATGTGAATGTCGAAAACCGAAACCGGGTATGTTAAGGCGTGCTGCGGACGAACATCGTATTGAACTCTCAAGTGCCTACCTGATAGGCGATTCTACGACAGATATTGAAGCCGGACGGCGCGCCGGCACAAGGACGCTACTCGTTTTAACGGGGCATGGGCAGGAAAGCTACCACCACTACATTAGGGCAATACCTCACAGGGGGCCCCATGAGAACGGATGTCACCCCGAAAAAATTTTCACGAACCTCTACGCAGCGACGCACTGGCTAAGAAAAAATGATACTTGAAAAAATCGAAAACCGCACGGCTCACGCAGGCGTTATTGGACTCGGTTATGTTGGACTTCCACTTATGGTCGCCATCGCGAGTGCAGGGTTCCGAACTACAGGCATTGATATCTGTCCGCAAAAAATAGAGCGGTTGAAGCAGGGCATCTCCGACGTACCAGATGTCCCTAATACAGTGCTTGCGCCCCTGATTACGTCTGGACAGATTCAGGTAACGACAAGCTTCGGTGTTCTTGAAGACTTAAACACAGTTAACATTTGCGTTCCGACACCGTTGCGTGAGGATCGCACCCCAGATATGCAGTATATCGTTGCTGCGGCGGAGCAGGTTGCTCAATACCTCCACGCCGAGCAGTTGATAGTTCTCGAAAGTACGACCTACCCCGGCACAACCGAAGAATTTGTACTCCCTATACTTAACACCGATAAAAATAAAAACGCACCGATTCAAAGATTAGAAGTCGGGCGCGATTTTTATCTCGCGTATTCACCGGAACGCATTGAACCCGGAAATAGCACCTACTACGTTACAAACACCGCGAAGATTATCGGCGGTGTTACACCGGGCTGTACCAAGGTTGCCGAAACCTTTTACGCGCAGTTTATCAACAAAATCCACACGGTATCCTCATCGCGAACAGCGGAAATGGTAAAACTTCTCGAAAACACGTTTCGGAGCGTCAATATCGGGCTCATCAACGAAGTCGCATTGATCTGTGATCGGATGGATTTAGATGTGTGGGAAATTATTGACGCTGCTGCCACGAAGCCGTTCGGATTCATGCCTTTTTATCCGGGGCCTGGTACGGGGGGGCACTGTATCCCTGTCGATCCGCACTACCTCTCATGGAAAGCACAGAAATATCAATACCACGCCAGATTCATTGAACTCGCCAGCGAAATTAATAACGAGATGCCTAAATACGTCGTCGAGAAAATTAGCCACGCTTTAAATCTCCAGCGGAAAGCCCTTAACGGGTCGAAACTCTTAATTTTGGGTGTCGCCTATAAAAAAGATGTCAGTGATACTCGCGAATCACCGGCACTTGAAGTCATACGTTTAATTCTTGACAAAAAAGCGGAATTTGTATATCATGACCCGTACGTATCAAATTTGTCTCTTGACAACAAAACAACCTACCATTCCAAAACCTTGACAGCCGATTTGGTACAAAGTGCCGATTGTGTTGTAATTCTGACCGATCACGGTGCCATAGACTATAATTGGCTCGTCGAACATGCCCAATCCGTTGTTGATACGCGTAACGCAACACGCCTTGTGCAGATAGGACAGGAAAAAATTATCAAAATTTAATGAGACTCTATTCTTCGGAGTAAAATAATGTCACACCCACATTTAAAATCTCACATCCATCGTGATCAACTGACCTGGTTTCTCGACCTGCTTTTAGATGAAAGAGAGATTTTCCAGTTAAGTATTTCTACCGGTATCATCCCTGATGTAGACAGACTTTACGCCTTACCGCGGCGAGAGTTGTTAGCGAATCTAACCGACGCATTTTTCGCGGTAGATAGCGACACGATGCCGGCAGATGAAAACGACGATACGCATGCACCGAAACCAGAAACACACAATGGCGAACCCTCCACCAAAGAATTGGCGAGCCGGTTCCTGAGCGAGAAAGCACAAGCGGCAATCTCGCGGGTCGGCTATATGGAGGTCGCCGAAATCGAAACGTTTTTTAGAACGTCTGATATCCTCATAGAATCCGGTGATTTTGCCGAAATTGTATGGGCACTTCTCACCGACCAACGCACAGCAGTCGTCGAACACGGTTACAAACTCCTCAATACAACATACGAATCTATAAAGGTTGAATACACAAACGGATACGAGAACCTCACAAATCGTGAACAATCGGACACAATTGCAGCGCAAGATACCGAAAACTTGGAAACAGAGAAGCAGCTGTCGGAACGTTCAGACCGAGAATTTGAGCGACTCGAACGCCAATTAGCCGACGCAAGAGCGAACTATGTTTCACTCGAACAGCAGCATAGCCGATTAGACCAACAACGCGCGTTTCTTTTAGAGGAAAATAAGGGACTGAAAACCAAAGCGGATGCATACCACGAAAATGAGAAACGTTTGAAGGAGCTCGTACAAGAAAACGAGAGGCTTCGTGAACAGGTCGCACGGCATACTGAAACCGATGCCGAACGACGGCAACTCGCTGCGGAGCGCGACCAGCTCCTTGCTGAAAAAGAACGGCTAACCGAACAGTTGAAGGAATACGATCAGGTTCGGGCAGCAAAAGAGGGGTTCTCCGCAGACCTCAAATTAGTTGAGGAGGCGATTTACAAGGGGCACCAAGAAATCGAAGAATTCCAGACCAGTTTAGATAGCTACTTCGACGCGTTAGAAGGTTGTCATCAGACGGCGCGCAGCGCACTCGCGCAAATTCGGCAGACCCTTACCTATTTAGATACACCGCAACCCAGCGAAGGTGAATCGGCGTATCCGATGCCTTCCGAGCAACCGCGTGTCGGTGTTTTTGTGGATGTCCAAAATATGTTCTACGCCGCAAAAGACCGGTTCGGCAGAAGAGTCGATTATATCAAACTCCTCGATCTCATCGTCGGTCCGCGCTACCTTATGGTGGCTTATGCCTACGTTGTCCAGATACCGGAAATCAACCAATCCAGTTTCCTGTCGCTTCTCGAACACAACGGCTATACGATTAAAAGCAAAGATTTACGCTTACGCGGCGACGGATCCGCAAAAGGTGATTGGGATGTCGGCATCGCTGTCGATGTCGTTTCAATGCTCGGTTCACTGGATGTCGTTATCTTAGCGAGTGGCGATGGCGATTTCTGCCCGCTCGCCGAACTCATTAAACAACAGGATAAACGGGTCGAAGTCGTCGCTTTTGAACACAACACCTCCATGGATTTGCAACAGATCGCGGACCAATTTTTCCCGATTGGAGACGAACTCCTCATATAGCGTGAGTTTGATAAAGGAGGCGTGTGCGTGCGGCACTTCAAAAATACCTCAAATCGTGATTCTCTCCTGCGATCTTTGACGCGCCTCGTTTGCATGACCCTTTCTGTGTTTATTGCAGCCCCATTCGCCCACGCGGAATGGTCATCCTCAGTAACAGAAAACCTTCCATTATGCACAGCAGAAAACGAACAACGGTTCCCCGTCCTCATTAGGGACGGGGAAGGCGGTGCAATTGTCGCATGGAGCGATGCACGGCACGCGAATCGTGATGTTTTTGCGCAGCGTATCAGTGCTACAGGCGATATGCGCTGGAACGCCGACGGTATCCCGATCTGTGATCTGCCTTCATCACAGAGTTGGCCCCTAATTGTTAGCGACACAGCAGGCGGTGCGATCCTTGTATGGGGTGACACACGACACGGGAATCAGGATAGTTATGCGCAACGCATCGATGCAAACGGCAATAAACTCTGGGCACCTGAAGGGGTTCCCGTCTGTACACATCCAACATTGCAAGATGATCTGAACGCTATCGCTGATGACAAAGGCGGCGTGATTGTTGTCTGGGAGGACTGGCGAAACGGAAACCAAGATATTTATGCACAGAGAATCGATGCGAGCGGGAAACCGTTATGGGAAGCGAACGGTGTGCCGGTCTACCGGGGTGAAGGCGACCAATACGATCCGGTGCTAATCGCCGATGGTGAAGGCGGTGCTATTTTTGCTTGGTGGGACATCCGTACGCCGGATTGGAACATTTTCGCGCAACGCCTCTCAGCAGACGGGAAACCGATGTGGAATTCAGGTGACGAAGCAGAAGGTGCACCTATTCCGGTCTGCACGGCGATCGGTAACCAAGGCGCGCCGGTCGCGGTGAGTGATGACAACGGCGGTGTCTTCTTCGTCTGGTCGGACTACCGGAACGATCCGAACTTTTATACACGCGCGCAGCTATACGCGCAGCGTATTGCCGCGAATGGCGACGCGTTGTGGGCAGCGGACGGTATCCTTGTCTGCGATCTACAGGTCAATCAACAACAACCGGACTGTATCCGAGACGGACACGGCGGTTTCATCGTCACATGGTGGGACGAACGAGATATTTTCGCCGACATCTACGCGCAGCGCATCAACGCAAACGGTGAAGTACTCTGGCATCGTGAAGATTCCGACTCAGAAAAGAGCGGTATCCCTGTCTGTACGGAGGGCGGCGTTCAGCGGCTCCCGCAACTCGTTCCCACAGATGCCGCGGGTGCTATCGTCTATTGGCTCGATTACCGAGAGGACTTCGCCGACACAACGGAGGATGCGATCTACGCGCAACGCCTTGATGCCGACGGGAAACCGCTGTGGCAGATGGACGGGATCCCTGTCTGTAGCGCGCCGAACTCACAAATCACACCGAAAGCCGTTCCGACAGGCACCAACGCTGCAATCGTCGTCTGGGGGGATGCGCGCGGTTCAGACGAAGACATCTATATTCAACGGATTCCGTTTTGACTTTTCGCACCTTTTGTGTAATAATAGATACTACAAAGGAGACTAAGATATGTCAGGCCAAGATTTCAGAGAACGACTATTGAGTGCCATTGAAGATCTCAAACGCACAACCGAACGCGTAGAAGATAAAATAGAACGTGTAGAAAACAGAATAGAACAAGTGAATGAGAAAGTGAATAGTAGATTGGCAGCCGTGGAAAAAGATGTAACCAATCTTCACGACGATGTGAGATGGATTCGTGGCAAATTAGACGGAAGACGAGAGGCAACATCAAACCAAGACGCAAAGACTGCCCTCTGGGTAGCATTAGGTTCAGCGTTAGTAGTCATCGTATCGCTGATCAAGGCGTTTTGGTAATAAAACAGGTATCCTGTTGCGAATGAGGAGTTTTTATGACAAAACGCACACAGCTCGCCCCCGCAAAACGCGCAATTATCGTTGGAATGGATGGCGCGAGCATGGAACTGGTTAAAAATATGATTGATTGGGGACACGCACCGAGTATGGCGAAACTGCTCCAGACAGGGGTCTATCGTCCGATGATTGGTGTGTTTCCAACGCTAACGCCTCCCGGATGGACGGCACTCTCTACCGGTTCATGGCCCGGCACACATAAGGTCATGGATTTTAACATTCGTGCTGTCGGGGAACGGCTCGATAAAACGGTTTGGGGTATCAACACCGGTTTGTGCCAGTCCGAGTATATCTGGAACCTCGTGGAACGCGCAGGCGGAAAACCGATTTTGGTGAAGTGGGAGATGTCTTGGCCCCCGACCGTCAAAACCGGTATTCAGGTAGAAGGCACGGGACCGGGGGTCTCCAACCATCATCAAATTGCGGGATACCATCTCTTCGTCGCCGGGAAATGGGCACCGCGCCCCATCGGCGGACAACGCGACCCAGAGACGTTGGATCCGAGCGCGTTGCAGAAGGTCCGCAATATCGATCCAGTCACGATTAAACCGATTGCAGATGGGGAATGGCGCGCGTTACCGGATTCCGCTGAACCTGCACAAGAGGTCGAACTCACGATCCAACCCTTGGCACGCGGTAGAGAAGATGTGATGCCGTCTGCCCATGTCAAAGATGACGGCTCCGACAGCACACGGGTTCCGAAGCCGTTTTATGGACTCATTTACGCCTCCGTTGATAACGGTTACGATCGGATACGGATCTGCCGAAGTCGTTCCGGCGACGATGCTGTTGCCGATCTCGGTGTCGGTGAATGGAGCGATTGGTGGTTGGACAATTTTGAGATTGACGGCAACGAAGTGGAAGGTTACGTCCGGATGAAACTGGTGTCGCTCACACCGACGGCAGATGCTTTTGAACTCTTCGTCCCGCAAATCTGGCCCCGAGCGGGTTATACGGTTCCCGACACAGTTGCCGCCACTATCGACAAAGAAGTCGGTTCGTTCCTGCAAAATCCGGCTCGCGACGCGCTCGGACAGATGGACGACGACACCTATTTTGAAGTCTTGGATTATCACCACCAGCGTCTCGCCGATGTCGCGACACACCTCGCGCAGAACAACGATTGGGACGTTTTGATGGTAGAGAGCCACGCCCCGGATTATGCCAGCCACTTCTTTCTCAGTCAAGCGGATGAAATCAGTGGTGCATCGCCAGAGACCATCCATCGGTGCCGTGAAGGGTTACGACGCACCTACGAATCCGTTGATCGGATGATCGGACAGTTGATGGAACTCGCAGATGATGAGACGGTCATTCTCGTCTGTTCCGACCACGGTGGCACACCGAACCAATTCCGCGCTGTTGATATCGAGAAGGTCTTGGAAGAAACTGGATTTATCGTCAGAGATGCAAACGGGGACATAGATTGGACAAAGACACGCGCGGTCAACGTCGGTCTGGTACATATTTTTATTAATTTAGCGGGACGTGAGCCGGATGGCATCGTCGCGCCTGAAGATTATGAAGTAACGCAACGTGAACTTATTGCAGCACTCCACTCTTACAAAGACGAAAAGACCGGACGGCACCCGTTCACGTTAGCCGTCACACGTGCCGATGCTGAGATGTTCAATCTGCACGGCGAGTTGGTCGGCGATGTTGTCTACGCGTTGCGTCCTGAGTTTGATGGTGCGCACGGGAAGCAGCTGCCCTCGGTGAGTTTCGGGATCGGTGGACAGCACTCTACATTCCTGTTATCGGGTGCTGGGGTTCGCGAAGGCGTGGCGCTGGAGCGGCAGGTCCGTGTCGTCGATGTCGCACCGACGCTCTGCTATCTACTCGGTCTTCCGATGCCTGATAGGGTAGAAGGTGGTGTCGTTTACGAGGCATTAGAAGATCCGAATTGGCATCTGACAGCACTCACGGATTTAGAGTCGTCTTAATCGGACTTACGCATTCTGTCTTAACGTTTTGTTTTTGATTGCGTTGGCTCTGGTTGGGTTGCGAGATATTTTTCATCCGTTTCGATGTCCGATGGATAGTGAATCTCCCAGATTTTAACGGAAGCAATATCATCTCCCTGAGCTGAGTAAATCGGCACGAAAATATCGGGAAACTCGTGAAAAAAATAAAGCCGAACGGCCAAGTTCTGCCAACCGATGCTCGGGATATAATAAGCATTTGACAGGTGGATGTTATCATCATAATACAGAATGACACCGCCATGAGAATGATTGTTGCTTGATATTTTATGGAGGTAGCGTTTCCCGTCTTTGAACGCGACGTAAGGGAGCTCCACTATGTTTTCATCTTCAAGGTGTGCTGTCAAAGAGTCTGGCGGTGATATTGTATCAGGTGCTTTGATATACAGGAAAGGGGTTTGTCCTATTCTTGAAAGGTGTCTATCTGCTAGCGAGATAAGCCGTGTAAATTCAAATCTTCTATCGTTGTATTCATTGCTGCCGATGTAGGAATAACTCCGTGCTTTTGAGGTGATCCCCCATTCTGTGAGCATGAGATGTGTTGCACCGTGTGTTTTGAGAAAGACGAGTGCTTCGCGGGCTGATTGTCCGCAGTAGACGTGTCGGTAATA
>JAJDXV010000112.1 GCA_022823085.1 Candidatus Poribacteria bacterium | reverse complement strand
GCCTCAAGAACGACCTCCGCTTTAAACTCGGGCGTGAATCTTCTGCGTTTTCGTTTCGCCATCGGTTTCTCCTTTCAGTAAGATTGTATTATAGCACAATCTTGGTTTAGACAGTGGTCTAAAAAACCGATGGCAGTACAGACACCTAAATATGTTCCGTTAGAGTTTTATCACGGCAGTAGTAGAGGTATATTAAAGGAAAATGATATTTTGCTTTGCAAAGATGGAGCTTTAACGGGAAAAATTGCACTATTAAAAGAAGAACTAAACAATGAAAGAGCAATGGTAAATGAGCATGTTTTTCTCTTGAGGTGTGTGTCTCCATTAAAACAGCACTATATTTTTAATTTCCTTTTTTCTCAAAACGGTCAAAATTTGCTAAAACACAACATTACAGGCTCTGCTCAAGGAGGCATCAATTCAACCAATCTTAAAGAAATAAAAATCCCGATGCCACCGCCCGAAATTCAACGGCAAATTGCTGATGAATGTGAAACAGTGGATCAGGAAACCGATCAAGCCCGCCAAACCATTACCGCAGCCGAACAGACGATTGAGGAAAAAGTGCAAGTGGTTATCAATGCTGGGCATGAGATGAAAAACATAGATAGGGTATTAACTTTGGAGTATGGAATCTCTTTACGAAAAAAGAAAAGAATTAGCGGTGATTTTCCTGTTTACGGTTCAAATGGAATCGTTGGAAGCCACAATGAATTTTTAGTTAGTGCACCTTGCATAATAGTGGGGCGGAAGGGAAGTGCGGGGGAAGTCAATTGGTCTGTTACAAATTGTACACCAATAGATACAACCTTTTATGTAAAGTTATTGGACGAAACAACTACAGACTTAAAATTTATTTACCACATGTTAAAGTCATTAAACCTTCCTTCATTGAAAGGAGGGTCAGGTCCCGGTGGAATCAATAGAAACAATGTATATGCTTTACGAATCCCTGTTCCGCCTCTTGATGTTCAACAGCAATTAGCGGCAGAAGTCAAGAAATTAGAAGCGGAAATTACCAAAACACAAGCCGTGATTGATAACGCCACCGAGCGTAAAAATGCCATTCTCACTAAATATTTACGCAATAAATAGTTTTGGGATTGGTTAAAAGCGGATTAACGCTTTTGCCTGTCCTTTTTTCTTGACATTTTTTGCCCGAAATTATACACTATTCTAAGCATTGTTGGTAGAGAATGTAAGCCGCGCTACCTTCGCGCGGTCTTTACCGCAACCGACTCACACCGGGAACAATGCTTAGGTAAACAATGCTACCTCAACAAAACGCATTTCAATGAGCCTATAGTCAGGTGAATTTACTCACGCGGTAAGATCATGGATATGAGAAAGATAATAGGCATGTTGTCGCTTGGCGTGTTCTGCGTTATTTGCTTTCGGGGACATACTCAACAAGTTGTGCCTACGAAGTTTAATGTTGGCGTTTTCATAGAGTGCAATGATTTAACTACGAAAGCGTTGGTTGAGAGTTATATTACACGTGAATTACGTAAAATTTAGGAGACGTTATCGTAAATTCTCAAAAGATACCTTATACTCACGCGATATGGATAATTGCACAAGAGCCTGAACGATAAAGGCAAACGTTAAGTTCGGGACGACTTTCGGAGACACCTTGTTCATTATTTAGTATAAAATAGAAAAAGATGAACGGGTTGAGGCACGCCATAGTCCAAATAGACAGAGATCGGGCTAGATGTTCACGACTCGCGAAAAAAATCGGCGTACCGACGTTTCAAATTAGAAGTGTCTTGATACAGAGACTTCCTTCTAAAATCTACATAAAGTTATAGAGTTAAATCTAATAATACCATTCGTTCTATTGAGGTTTACACCATGAATTTTGGGGAATTTGAAAGAGTTAAATATGAACATAATATCCTGTTTGACCTTGCGCTCCAAACACGTTTTCCTGATATAGTGAAAATACAGGAAAACCCAGGTGAATTTCAGGATATTCTAAGAAAAAATGGGTATCCTGAATATGATTCGGATATTCTCGAGGCTGAAGAATCAGAGGATGCTTCAGCTGAAGAAAAAATATTTCGTTTCTTATCTGCAGATAAAGATTGGCAAATATTCTTAACAAAGAGCACTATTGGTCTAGGGTGTTCGGGGAATTACAGAAATTACAAGGACCATCGAGAAAGATTCAAGACGCTTTTAGAATTATTTCTCGAAGTTTATGAGCCATCCAATTTTACCCATGTGGGGTTGAGACAGCGAGGTATAGCGAATAAAACAATTCTCCCGCATGTAAAAACGGATATTAAAGAGTTTATCCCGGATCATATTTTTCCAGAATTGTCTACACCTCTAGCATCAAGTATCGAGAGCTTGCGAAAAGTCTCTCACTTCAATGAAGGAGACCTAAACGCGAGGATAATTCACGTTTTTTCTGAGGTGTCAGGTACGTTCGGGAATAGACAAGTGGAGAATGAAGAGTCGTATATAATTGACATGACTTGCTTTGTTGAAGAGAATATAGAAAGGACAGATGATGCACTTTCAAGATATGATAGATTTACAGAAATCACCAGAAATATTTTTGAGTGGAGCATTACGGATAAATTACGCGAAGTCCTCGGAATATCCAGCTCATAAGGGAGTTTATGTTCCCTCAAAAAAGTCGAAGCTATCTAAGGCTGAGCCAACTACCGAATTAGAATCTTGGCTAGACCTGTTCTTGGACACAAGGGACCCATTTGTTCCTCGCAGGGGATATAGGACCTCCCCAAGTTATGAAGAGCACCCTGGCTTTCAAAACTCCATCAAGGTAAGTGTTTTTATTGTAGAGACAGACCCCAAAAGTGTTTTTTGCTCATTTATATGGCAGGATACACATAAAAATCGTCAGTGGGACGAAATACTCACACGTGGATATACCACCCATTTTCAGACTGATCAGGAAACTATCGAAGACCCGCGAAAACGTAAAATAGCAGAACGTTTTGCTGTGCTTGCGCAACGCGAAGACAATTGGGATGGCTATGACTCTAAAAAGCCTACCGAACAAATCTTAGAGCACGCGCAGGCTGTGATAGAAGGATTTGTAGATACTGTTATCTCTAATCGCTATGTATTACTTACTCCTTTTATTTCCACTGATGAAGCCGGGCACATAACTGTTCAATGGAACAAAAAGTCTCGCGAACTTCATTTACATATCACTCAGCAAGAATCTCGATACTTAAAAGTATGGGGTCCAAATATAAATACTGAGATGGAAGAAGGAATTCTAAATTCTGACGAATACATAATGCTTTGGGAATGGCTAACTCTATGAATCATGTGACAAGAATTGAAGACATTGACGACGATGAATTGCTCTACCGGAGCGTTAGGGCTGATCCAAATCTCGATGAGTATACTTATGATGACGAGAAGAATCTTGTAATCCTTCCTAATGCATTCAAAGATGGTCATACGAGACCTTCTGTTTCAAGAGCTGGCATGGACGGAGTTGATCCATATATTTATCCTTATAGATTAAGTCAGACTGACGGAATTGTTGGCTTGATAGCTGGAGAAATACGCGTTATAAATGATGTTACAAGCCAATTAGAAAATGAAACACTTGTCTACAAAGTGAATATAGAACATAAACCCTCTAGTAGTTCTTCAAGATTGAGTTTATAGGGTGTCTGATTAGGATCGGACGAGGGAACCTCGCCCCTACGGATAACCAACGGCTAAAACACCCGCAAGTTCAAAGTTGAACGACTACTAGGAGAAATAAAGCTCATGCCCAAATTTATGTAATTCCAAAATTTAAAGGAAAACAAGAAGAAAAAGAAGAAGCGTTTGATAAACTTAGGATTTCTCTTGCTCGTCTTGCATCAAAAGGGGGCTGGATAGTTGAACCTGTACTGCCATAGGAAATTTAGACCACTCTCTAAACCAAGATTGTGGTATAATAACCTAACTTGCTACCTTTTTATGCACATAGCACTCCGCTGGAGTGCGGTCGCTTAAATATGCCATTTCTATAGACATACCACCCCTCTGGGGTGAGGAAAGTGCTTGAAACCTCACTAAAACGTCTAAAACCTGTTAGTGGCAACTTGGGTTATAATACAATCTCACTGAAAGTAAAATCCAATGGCAAAACGAAAACGCAGAAACTTCACCCCTGAGTTTAAAGCCGAAGTTGTTCTTGAGGCACTTAGCAGTGAAAGTTCGCAGGCCGAACTGTGTCGGTGGCATAACCTCAGTGCAGACCAACTCTCAAAGTGGAAGCACCAGCTCCTTGAAAATGCGGCGACCCTCTTTGAATCCACGGATAAGCAATCTGATGACGCTATTGAATTGTGGAATGACGTTAAATATGACAAATCGTGAGATCAGTGATATTTTCAGTGCTATCGGTTCGCTCCTTCAAATCCGCGGAGACGACGCATTCCGGGCACGCATTTATGAGCGCGCAGCCGATATAATCAATAAATTCCCACCCGAATTGTCCGGCGGAACCGCTAAACAGGACGCACACGGTTATGATAAAGAAGCCGTACAACAACTCCGTGCAACACCGGGTATCGGAAAGGCTATCGAAGACAAAACGATTGAGATGCTCGAAACCGGACGCTGCAAGTATTATGACAACCTTATCGCAGAGATGGGGCCGGGGATATTGGAAGTACTCGAAATCCGAGGTGTCGGCGTAAAAACTGTCGGTAGATTCTATCAGGAACTCGGTGTCCGAAACCTTGAAGACCTCCAAGCACTGCTGGAGAGCGGGAAACTTAATCAGATGAAAGGCATGGGAAAAAAGACCGTTCAGATGATAGCCGAAAGTTTGGAATTTCGGATGGAACTCCGGAAGGCGCGTCCGCTCCGCAACGCCCTACAACTATCAGAACAGATTGTCGGAAACCTAACGCCGCTTATCGCCGACGGATGGATAAAACAGGAACCCGAATGGACAGGACATTTACGACGACTTGAGGAAATCTGTCGCGGCATAGAATTGATCGTTATGTGTGAAGATGAAGCCGCCTTTCGATTTGCGGATGGCAACGTCCCCGATCCGCTACGCTCGTTTCTCAAACCGTTTTCGGAAAACCCGATAACCTTTAAAACAGGCGATCGCATTGCATACGTGTATGACAGCGACACTGCTTCTTTCGTTGAAACAGATCGCACCGAACCGACAGACGATGTCCGCGAGACACTCCCGGTCCTCCAATTCTCCGTTGACCGAGAATTTACGGTCTCGCTTTATCTTTGCACGCCTGCTACGTACGCCTTGACCCTATTCTTAACGACAGCAACGGACGCACACTTTAGTGCACTCCCCGACAGCTCCGCATTGCGAACGACTGAACCCGATATAACAGAGGCAGGGATTTACGAGAAACTCGGACTCTCCTATATTCCGCCTGAACTTCGACACGATGGTGCTTCGGTTACAGCGGCTAAGGACAACACCTTACCGGAACTCGTCGAATTTACGGACTTACGAGGCGACTTACACGCACATACCGATTGGAGCGACGGACGACAGACAATTCAAGATATGGTGGCGGCAGCACAAGCGGAAGGTCTCGAATATTTCGCTATCACGGATCACTCTATATCTTCCGTCATCGCAAACGGTCTGGATAAGAAACGGCTCCTTGAACAGATAAAACAGGTCCGCGAATTGAACGCAGCCGTTGACGGTATCACAGTCCTCGCCGGTTCCGAAGTCGATATTCGGCGATCCGGTAAGCTGGATTTTCCCGATGAGATCCTGGCGCAACTCGATATTGTTGTCGCAAGCGTTCATAGCAGCTTCACGCTAACCGAAGCCGAGATGACAAAGCGCATCATTCGCGCCATTGAGAACCCGTTCGTTCACATCATCGGGCACCCGACGGGTAGGATGCTCGGTCACAGACCGATGTACCCGCTCAATGTTGGCGCGATCATCGAAGCCGCCGCAGAAAATAACACCGTCTTAGAGATCAACGGATCACCGAACCGATTGGATTTGGACCCTCAGTTTGTACGGATGGCGAAAGCAGCCGGTGTGCGCCTATCCGTCAATACGGACGCACACGATATCCCACAATTGGCACACCGACGCACCGGTTTAAACGTTGCGCGTCGCGGTTGGCTCACCAAAGCCGAAGTCATTAACACCTATACATTGGAAGAATTGGGAGAGAAATACGGTATCGGCAAATGTTTATAGCAGAACCCATAATTTAGTCTGCACCGCATCAAACCAAATGGTAGTTGTGTCATGCGACTCACATGTCGATGCATCGTTGTCTCTTATGAAACGACCAAGTATTACCTTCTCTCCCCCCTTATACTTACAAAAATTAAGTATATTTATACTGCTTTCGGTGTGTCTTTCAACGAAACGCCGGACAAATTTACACCAATATTTTTCCTTTCCATACGAATCAACGAACCCTCTCGACATGCTACACCACGTGGCTGCACAGAGGGTGTTCTATTTTGCTGCCTTTCCCTTCTACCATATCTACATCAGATACCCCAGGGGTTATTTTCGCATTTCGCAAAATGGATGGAAGCATGGAAAACCGAAGACAGATGCACAGCCAGTTCTATGGCAAGTTTCTCAATCGGAAAGGGGAAAGATGGAAAAAGGGGTAACAGAGTGAAAAGGTGTCACAAGGATAGAAACTCGCGTGGATTTTTAATTGAACCTATCAGGAATTCCGAGTCGGAGATGTGTGTATCTCCGCTGCCACGGAGAAATGTCCGTGGTAGTTCATTTGGATCGGGGCCGCGCCACCGAAACGCGCGCGTGATTATAGTTGACAACAATACAGGAGGCACGTTATCATGAATGGTGTCTCCTATGAATGACGAAAGAAAAGGCGCGAAGGTGCGTTTTCTTTTCTATTCACTCCGATTTCCTTTTCAGGGGATTGGAAAGGAGAAGTGAAATTGATGAATACATTAACACACCGGTTCAACTTCCTTGCACTGCCGAAGTTGAAGACCAATTTTCTCAGTGTAATAACTCTTATTGTACTGCTTACAACGATATTCTTTATAATCCCTATAGACGCTGAGCATTGTGCGGATTTAGAAGATAGAATGTGGGAAGCAATAGCAGTAGCTAGATTGGCAGTAGCAGCTTCCCTAGCAGCAGAAGGGGTACGCGACCTAGCACTGTTAACTGAAAATGAGTTGGTTATAAGAGTTGCACAAGAAGCCTTAGAGCTTGCGATAAGTCTTGCCAAAGCTGCTGTTAGAAATGGAGAAGCAGCTGTAAAAGCCTACGAAGATTGTACAAATGAAACAGATCATAATATCTACATGGCCGGCAGTGGAAGTTGCGATAGTGGAGGCTGCGATTAAAATTATTGGCAATTCTGATTGAGTACTTTCCTTAAAAACAAAGAGGTAAAACATGTTACGAAAATCGTGGAAACATTTATCTTTGATTATGAAATTTTTGTTTTTTATCGTCATAGGTGTCGCAGTTTGCTCCTTCGGTTGTGATGGAACACAGAAAAACAGGACTCCTGTGAAAATATATCGTGTCACGGAACCTGAACAAAAGGATACTCTTGACACTGCTAACCCCTTGTCTTTGACCAAGGATGACGTTCATAATAATCCAAGTAGTCAAGAAGATGCAGAAACAACAGCCGTTCATGCCTCTATAGAATCCGTGCCGACCTCATCCGCAGATAGGTTTCCTAACAACACAACTCCAAACCTAACACCTGAGGAACTCGTTCAACCAGACTCAGATATGTCCCAGCAAAATGGTAAAGAATTAGCAAAGCAAAAAGTAGAACAGGCAAAAGGAGAAATACGTGAGGCGAGAACTTTAGTCAGTCGGTTTCAAAGTCAATTAACGGATCTAGAAGCGCGTAACCGAACGGCTAAAAAGAATATTGACCTGAGAAACTATGCCTTAGCAGAGAAACTCAATTCTTTTTCCGCTGGAGAACAACAGGCTTACTTTGACCAGTACCGCAGCAAACATTCAGCTGCTAAAGAATTTATCAGGTCTACATTTTTTGAAAAGGTGAGAGCTGAGGCAGCATCTCAGGACTACTCTGAACAAATGGAGGTAATCCTTACCTCCATTGAACAGACTATAATGGGAAAGACTGGTGAGGAGTGGGTACGGAAGCATATAAAGGAACTTCGCAAGTATGGATTCAAACCCAAGTTTTAGATCGATTTCTTCGGCAGTAGTTCATATTTGTCAATAGAGATGTTATGTCCTCGCTTACCGCACAAGAACAATAGTAGGCTGCATCGTATACGAAACCGCATCTAATGAGACAACACCATGGGCTCCCGAGCGTTCCGAAAAAACATCTGCAATTACGGCTTTATCTTCAAAAAACCGTAGTCTCGATCCTGCTGCTCTGTATCCTATGCCTCGCCTTCTGGATCCGCATCCAAGGCGCGGAACGTCTCCCGGATGGACAATTCACTGAAAACGATGCCTATCTCTATCACTATCAGGCAAATATTATCGCAGAGCGCGGGCACCTGCCTGTTCGCGATATGCGCCGATGGCTACCTCTCGGTAGAGATAATGGACAGTTGCTCTCCCTCTATTCTTACACTATTGCCTACATTCATAAAGCGTTTCCATGGCTGTCGCTCTACGACATCCAACTTTACGCGCCTACCCTCTGCTTTACTCTTGGCCTCGGTGTGCTGCTTCTCTTTCTCAGCCGTTGCTACGGCGTTTTCTTCGCTGTGGTCGTCGGTGTGCTCTTGACAACGCTACCCGGTAGTGTTGAGCGGAGTGCTATCGGTTTCGGAGACAGAGATGCATGGTGCTGGATGTTTGGCGTACTTGCTGTTACGAGTCACCTCTGGAAAGAGCAGATAGAACCGGGATGGGGTAGAGACTTCGCTACCGCACTCTCAGGATTCATTGTTTTCTTCGGGGGTATGAGTTGGGAAGCCTTCCGTGTTTTTGTCCTTCGGTATGGTAATCGCCACACTCTATCTGTGGAAATGGAATGGATTCCTGCTCACGCTTGCCCTTTCTCTGTTCGTCAGTACCACCTTTTTTCGGTGGCCCGTCGGTGCATGGATAGGAGAAGAGAGATGTAATACACTCTTTTTTATCTCTTTAGGGCTGACTGCCTTAGGTCTTGGCATCGCCTGCCTCCGAAAAGCACCTAATCTGATTGGCGTGCAAGGGGATCGTGCTTCAGGTATAC
>JAJDXV010000098.1 GCA_022823085.1 Candidatus Poribacteria bacterium | reverse complement strand
TTCGATGCTCAAGGGATTGACCTGAGAAAGCATCCGATCACCTTTGATTCTTGGTATGCCAGTAAAAGTCTCATTGAAACGTTGTTAGCGTTAGGGTTTACTCGCATCCTTGTTCACGGTAAAAGTAACTACGTTATGGAGATTGACGGTGAAACTGCCAAACTTTCAGCACACAAGAAAAACGTCAAGTTGCTTAGCCATAAATGCGGGTGTGATAAACCCTTGCGTCGGGGGCATGCCAAGAGTCCGACTTTTGGCGAACTCGTGCTGCTCTTTTTTTCAGCACACGGTAAAACGTAAACGATGATGGTCTTTGGGCACCCTTTACGATCCGCAGAGATCCTCCATATTTGGTCGCAACACCACGGCATAGAACAGTTTTGGCGACATCTGAAAACGGATCTGCGACTTTTAGCGATGAGTTTGCATCACCAAAGCGGGGCTATGGCACCTTAGGCATAAAGATCATCAGTTATCTCATAATCCAGCAGGTGAGTTGATCAACACGACTCTCAGGCAAAATATGCTGAGTGTTGATTGTATCTTACTGTTTTCGAGTACGCGGTTCACACAGGGGACTTCCCAAGTTAATGCGCTTTTATTTATCACAAAGGAGAACGAAAAGACCGTTCATTTGTTTCTTCAAAAAACAGCTCTTCACTGTGAGTTGCCATTTGAACGGCTATCCGGTCTTTTAAGATACGCTGACTGAAATTTTCACGAACTTCTTCATCAATTCGGTTTAGTAAAAATGGAATTTCATGTCCCGGATTGTTCATTTGACAATCAGCTGCCATGATGCGTAGCATAGTTTCTAAGTGATCTTTATGTACCTCAAAACCGAACGCTTTATTTCGGGGTTTAAAGACTCCTCTGAATATATCGCCAGCAATATCGTTCTTAAACTCATCCAATACGTAGCGGTTACGACTTTCACCTTGATTTCTGTTTGGCGCATTGCTCTGATTTAAATGGTCTTGTAAAGTCTCAACTACGAAAATTTCACCCGTCCGAAGTGCTCGAGCAAATTTAGCAAATACTGGGCTCCCTTTGATATCTTTGATGACACCCAGAACCTGTTTCCCACTCTCAAACAGTTTGTTATATAATTGAATCCCCTCTTGACTGGATACAAGCCACTCATAAACCAAAGTTCCATCTAAAAGCAGGTAGGGTTCCTCAATATCACAACCGTGCTTAACCTCAAAGTATCGTAAATACGCTGTCTGGGATATACCGAAAAGCCCCTGCTCTTCAAGCCTAATGAAATCATCTGAATCAGACGCTTCAGAAAGTAAAATTCTACTTGACCAATAGTGTAGGGAATCCTGCATAGGACGACGATATGAGAGGCTGCCGACCGCAACACAAAGTGCTTGTCCTGCTGAATACTTTTGAATTGGAAGGGCGTATGTTCCGTCTATAGCAGCAACCTCACCTATCTCCAATTCTGTTGCATTACTGAATTGACCAAACTCAACCTGACGTAACCTTGGATTGTTGTTTGGCAAAGGTCCGGCGGATTCCATACCATCACGAACCTCTTTTAATACGTCCTTGAGTTGCTCACTATTGAGCATCTCTACAACATCGTCAGCGATTCCGCCAAAATTAGTGGCGAATTCATCTCTGGATACCCGTCTTGATCTCTTGACTAATTCATTAAACATTTTTGACATTTGACACTCCTCATCTTATTTTTCAAAGACGTTTAAAACACAGGTATCAGAGCGCATTCGTCGATCCCGTTTTGCGATGTTATTTTGTATAGCACTGCCCGGATTTTGTTGACGGCCACGGGACACAAAAGCGGTATCAATCCAGTGTAGTCCGGACTCAATGGCAAAGGCATAAGCATCAGATGGAATGTTGGAATTCGGATCCTCAGGACGAGTTCCGCTCCATTTTGGGAGGAAAATGCATAATTTACCATTGGGGTTTAGGGACTCTGCCATAGCCTTAATAACTTCTTCTAACAAAGGCAAATAGTGATTTTTGTCTTTTGACGAAGCAAACTCATCCTTAAATAAATGGCTAGACTGACCGAAGTAAGGAGGATCTAAAAAAATCCAATCAGCTTTGACAGGTAATGGTCTCTTTGCATCGTGTTTTTCAATATAGTCGCGGCAAGGATAGAGATCGTACAGATAAATCTCAAGGTTAAAATCTAAATCTTTTTGCCAAAGTTCACGGTCGTCGTAAACACGTTTTAACATCCCACTTCCTGCCATCGGATCAACAACTACACCAACCTGTGGCGCAAAGTAATAAAGCGCATTGGCATAAATCTCTCCAGGAATAGAACCTGAAAAATCCTCTTCTTTACGCCATTTAGGTTGTCCAAAAGCCCACCAATCTGAAGGCTTAATAATGTCGAGGTTCTTAGTTCTACTACCATTCTGCTGGCACCATTTCTTATGAATCTGATATGGACTGGCAGAAGGGTTTTCTTTAAGAACGCTTGCCGCTTCAATGAGATATTCACTTGCCTGCTCTTTCTGACGCTGGGCATTTTTGAACAACTCCTCTGGTGCTTCACGAAGCAGTAAAGCATTTTCAACGGATTCGATTATCCTCCCACAAGCGACGTAATTTTTAGCGCGGGTTGGGTGGACTTCAACTTGCCGACAAAGGCGTAAAAACTCTTTTTTCTTTTCTTGATCGTTTCCTGAAGTATTGATCAATCCATCTATTCTTGACCAAAACTTTGCTCTATAAAACATGCTACCTGGCTCTCTCTGTTCTATAATCTGAGCACACTTGGCAAGGTCCTCTAGGTCTTCAATTTGGATCAGGATTGATTCAGCAATATCATAGAATTTTTCTTTGTCAACAAGGTAATAGAATAATTCCATCACGTGCCCATGACCGCCATGTGAACTGGAATGACTTCGTTGATGTATGTCACTCATTGATTTAACTTGATTCATATCGCACCCTTTTTTAATTTTGTTTACTCAGAATCATCATCTTCAAAGAATACATTACTATCATCAGCCCCTGAGTTATCAGGGCGCATGAGCTCAAATGGAGATGGTGCCATTTGTGCCAGTACTGTAACAGTTGATTCAAACATTTTAACGAGGGCATGACCTGTTCCGAGCTGTAACGCTTTTGCTGAATAATCGCTTCCCATTGTCTGTGTTGCGGAGGCAGCTTCCCCTCGACTGTTCTGACGCATCACAATGTGCGAGTTTAGATTATTCATTACAAGTTGGTGAATTTGCGAAGCATTTTGAAGACTAAGAATAATTGAATGATCAACTGATCTACCTTCACGCATGCTACGGCTGAACGAACGAGCAAGGGTGTCACTATGGCGAGACTCATTATCAAAGATACGATGTGCTTCATCCACCATCTGAACAATGCCTACCTCACCACCTCTCCTACGATACGATTGGCAAATGCGCAGAAAGTAAGATAGGATCAAAGCATAAGATTCATCGTCATCCATATATCCATAATCAATGACCAAAATTTGCCCTTTTTCTATAATTTCATCAAGATTAAAGGCTTGCACCCTTTGATTTTGATTTTGGTTAAGATCAGAAGGGGTAACCCGACTTCTGTTTGTCTGATACCCAGTAGTTAATCCAACAACATCAAGCCAAGGCATCCCTCGGCGACGAGTTTGGACTTTTCGGAGTATTGCTCGTCCTACCAATTCATTAATCTGTATTCGCGGATCTGCTACTTCCATGCGCTGTTGAACAACCTCCAAGATATCATCAAGTGGATACTCGGTACGTTGTCCAATATGTATCTGGTCTCGGAGAGTATCGGCTGCACTCACGAATCCTTCAAACTGTAATTGTTCGTTTGACCCAGTAAAGAATAAACTCGCCAGCATAGATGGCGAGAAATCTGATGCGTGGAAACCAACAACAACATCTACATTATCTGGATCGCACCTGTTGTAGAATCCGATGCGAATTACATTACTAGCCGGACGAGGTTCCAATCCATGTGTGCCAAAACGTTTCCAGATAGTTTCTACGTTAGGGTCGCTATTCTTTGCCTTAATCAACCTATAGTCAGGTTTTGCGTCATGAACCAAAACGCACTTTTCAAATTTTAAAGCTTGATCAATGAGGTTTGCAGCTACATTTGATTTACCTGAACCTGTCCCACCCGCAATCATAATGTGGTGATTAAACCTTCGCTTATCAATACAGAGGGGCACATTTTCTGCATTTAGAAGTTCACCGATGACGTTAAAACTTTTATCTGCATGTTCTTCTTTCTGGGGTGTTCCAATAACTTGGTTTGTTGTTTCCGCATCCAACTTATCTACAGTGGCACCTGGTAAGGGACGGACCCGCAGCGTGAGCAATTGATGCTCGTCGTATTCACCTAATATCAATATATCAAACACTTGTACAGATTCTACAGATTGTACATCCGGATTTGATTGCATAAGTTTGAGCCCATGACGAACAGTTGAATCAAGAGGCCCACTAACTGTTGAAATATTTCGGTTGGGTTGGATAACTTGTCCAATCCAGGATTTACCGTCCTGTTGATTAATACGAACATAGTCGAGCGAGGAGAAACCTTCTTCCATTTCTGCCATTGCTTGAATATGTGTTAAGTCAGTGGCACCTTGATTGTCATGTAATATAATCACTTTCACCTCCAAATCACAATGAACTTGCTCTTTAATATTCAGTAGTTACGCAATAATTCCAAAAATCACAAATGTAAAACTACACAATTGTCTGTCATGAAAATCCCGTTTCATAAAAGCAGATTATTTTTTCCTGACGCAACTTCTAACGTTTTTTAAGTGTAACCAACCACCCAGCCGGCATAGGCACCCCTGTCCACAGGTTTGCCAATGAGAAATACTATTTCGGAATAATCTCTACCTTCATCGTTGAAATACCAAGACGCTCAGCAATCCTCTCAAGGAGTTCCTTTTTATGTTCGTTTCGCAAATCACGTGATATGTACCACCCCTCTCGCTTGCGATACTTTCGGCTGCTGTCAGATAACTGAGATCGTGAGATAAGCATATTCTCGCGATCTACACTTGAGACCAGTTTGGGACCGAGTGTAAAAATAACCTCTTCTACAGTATCCGCTGCTATGCGGCATTCAATTACTTCTCCACCGGGCATCGTCACTCGAAGTCGCGTGGGTCGATTCTTCATAGAACTGTCGTCTATAATTACTTTCCTAAATGTCAATGATACCCGGCGTTGTCTGTCATGCGTCTCTCCTTCCCACTCGTCACAACCCCTTGCTGGAATACTGTGTAACCACTTATACCTCGCTTCCCCTTTCATGACAATAAGGCTTCTCGGTTCGAGCCAAATCGGAATACGCTTTGTTTTATCTAACTTATTTGTGAAATTCATAACACAATTGGATCCCAAGCTTAAAGAAACAATAGTATCCTTGAAACACGGTTCACAATCAATATGTGCTGAAATCCCTTGCCCAGGCAGATATTCATTGACAATCACCTGATCCGCTACTTCCGGCATGTACTTATCCCAATACAGTTCCTTGCTCAATTCTTCCAACCATCCGGGCAATTCACCGATGTGCATATTATAATTTATCTTCCGTGCCCTATAGTCATACTTAAAACCGTAATGCTGAACGCGTCGCTTAATGTCGTCAAGCCATAGTTGTTCGTCAACGTGGGCTAATAACTTATCATGTCTATCTATTGTGATATAGTTTTTTATGCACGACAACCCCGGTATCTCCATCGGTATCTCTTTTTTTTCAATCGGTCGGGGTTGACGAGGTTGCATACCTTGATCAAACAATTCTAATTGGACTGCGCGTCCTGCCATGGTCAATCTCCTTTGAGATGTTACCAGTTATAAAAGAAATCGTAGGACACATCATAACGGTGGGGTGTTCCTTGCATTAACCTATCATACTTTACACGAGTGGTTTCTGTATCATTTTGAGCCGTAAAATTAATACCAGGAAAATAAGGATAGTTAATAACCCTCGGTTTGAGTTTATCCCAATTTTGATTAACTCCATCATACACGGGATTCTGATACACTATGGCAATTTTATAGTCGTGGTGTGCTTGAACGACCTCGTGGAGAATACTGATTAATTCATTGATTTCACCTTGGAATGTCACGGAAGCAAGCGCGTAACTAAAGTTAAATAGTATCAACGTATCTTCAGGGTTACCCTTTTCAATTCTGTTCAAGAACGCTGGAAAGTTATTGAAGTTACGACCTCTGTGAAAATTTTCGTAAAAAGGCGTATCAGAATTGCCAAAGGGTCCCGCAGTATTTATTTCGGCTGCCTTATTAAGCATGTGTTCCGAAATATCAACACCTATATAAGTGATGTTACGCTGTCCTGCTGCAGCCCAAAACGCAATACCTGAAGTTAATGGTCCACATCCAAAGTCGATAAAGACTACGTTCTCACCTTCGATTACGTGGTTGCACACTCTGGTATAAAGATGATAAGAGCTATAGAGGTGCATAGGCATATAAAAAACACAATTGAGTAATACTTTATGCTCTGGTGTATAATCCTTACCTTCCCATGGTGATGAGGCATCGAAATCTGTCGAACCTCGATTCAGGACGCGTATCCTTAGCCCGTTTATATAATCTTGATTGCTGTTGTAATCTTCAAATTTATTCGCTTCCTCTGGAAGTGATTCTCTAAATGATGTTATTACCTTATTCTCAAACAAACTGTGTAAATCATTGCTGGGTTCATAGCAATTGTGATCTAAATGGTCTGTACCAGTGTAATGAATATATTGCAATTCAAAACTCCTTTGATAAAAGTTGTAGTGCATACGCTTATTTGGGCCACTTTTTCGCAAAGTTAAGATAAGGTTCGCTGTTGAAATTCCATAGGTGTCAAATATCCTAACGCCGAATGCGGGCGTTTCTGGTGATACACTTGTTCGATAAATTGTCCGATGCGATCTCTCGCCTCGGTGAGGCTTTGATACTCATTGAGGTGAACTTCTTCCTCCTTGAGGGTGCGGATAAGTCTTTCAGCATATCCGTTCTCCCAAGGGCGACCTCGGTGGGCGACCGAAATTTCAACGCCATGTGCTTCGAGCGTGGAAACATAAGCTTTTCAAAGATACTGCACACCTTGATCGGAATGATGAATCTCTGGAACGCTGTGGCATAAGGCTTCTTCAAGAGGCTTGAGCGTCAGAGATTGGTTCAAGTGCTGACTGAGTGGTTGCCACGCTCTGATCATTCGGGTGAAAACATCCATGAGGAGGCAGACATAGACGAAGCGTCGGTTGAGACGCACATAGGTAATATCGCCAACCCAGACCTGATCCGGATGACAGACCTCAAGGGTTTCAAGCCGGTTGCGCCAAGGTTTCTCGCCCTGAAGCGATCTTGTTGTTTGAGCCGCACGCTTGATGGACACCAAGAGATTCATTTCTTTCATCAACCCAGCGACGCGGCGGGTGCCAACGGTGTATCCCTGACGCACGAGGAGCTGCGTGATACGCCTATACCCGTATCTCGGATACCGTCGGGCAAGCGTCTCTATTTCAGCACGTAGGATCTCTTCAGATGGATCCGCTCTCGGTTGATAATAGAAACTGCTGCGGTTAACATCGAGGATGTCACAAATATCTCGCACGGAATGCTCCTGCTGTAATGCCAAAATGAAGCCTCGCTTTTCAGATAAACTTAGTCCAACAAGGTCAATAGTTTTTTTGAATGTCTAACGCCACCGCCATTCTCCCAACGAGCTGCTCAAGATGAGCGATACGCTTCTCGGCATCGCTGGATGGCTTATCCGTGGACGCAAACAACGAAGGCGCATTTTCAAGCAACTGTCGCTTCCACTGTGAGAGTTGATTTTCGTTGAGATGATGACGTCGACACACTTCTGCTTGGGAACTTTCACCGCTGAGGACTTCAAAAACAACTTCCGCTTTAAACTCAGGGGTGAATCTTCTGCGTTTCGCCATTAGATACTCCTTTCTAATGAGATTGCATTGTAGCACAATCTTCCTTTAGGGAGTGGTCTAAAAAACCGTAGGCAGTACAATCTCTGTTGTATCAAGTTCGCCAAAGTTTTTCAGAGTCTGTCTGTAATTTGGACTCCCAAGTTTGGGCACTATGAAAAAAGGATGGGTCTTCTGCCCATGAGGAAGTCAATAAATACTTAACAGCAAAAGCAATATCCATACGTTTTTTACAGTTCTGTAGATACCAATTTTCCAAACTTCGATGGAGATCGGGAGCAAATTCCCGATTGCTTCGATATGCCCGGATTTCACGAACGAGTTTTCTACGTCCTTCTTGTTGTGTCCTCCTAAAACGCCAGATAGCGGCGGCATCACCCAAAAGACGCTGCTGGATCCACCGACGCTCTAAATTATAACGATGCTTCCAACAACGCCGCAAATCCATAACGAGTTTGTCTTCAAAAGTTTGCTTTTCAGATATCCATTCGCCATCTTCAATGCAGTTGAATTTATATAAGAATTCTTGTTTCATTTACCACACTCCCGCTAAAAAATCATAACATGTGAATACTTCCGCTTGCACGAGCAAACCACCCAAGAAGATGTTACAGTCGCTCCCACGTGAAAGTCTCCAATCAATGTTCAACAAGGTTTCCCTGGCAACCGGCATTCAACCCGTATCACGGGGTTGGATAGGACTCGACGCGAAGATGCGCCGAGGTGATACTCCTATCCGCCAAGTTATAATAGAGTATATCACAAAGACAACTGAATTACAAGTTCCGTGGTTAAATATAGGTCATTCGCAATGTAACACTTAATAAAGGAGTTTTTGCAAAAAAATAGGATGCACTGAAACACTCTCAAAACTCATAGCATAAAACAAATTATAAGATTCTGATTCTAAAGCACTTTTGTTACATAGTTTAAGTGGTATCCCTCTCACTTCGCCAAACAGTGATATTACTGAAAGGACAGACTCTCTAGGAAGAGCAATGAGAGAAGAAGAAAAACCTTTAGGTAAATCACCACCATAAGCAAAATTCAAACTAGAAAGAACAACCGGATTAAAAACAGGAGGTAGCAAAACTATAGCATCATACCCCAAATTTTCAGACTGACTCTCTAATTCATAGCGAGAAATCCCAGTCGAATCACTTGCCACAGCACCGCGCCTAAATTGACTAGCAGGATATTTGTCAATTGCTACAACATGACCTCCATAATCAATTCCAAGATGCCTATGAATCTCCTCAATTTTTTCGTTAAAAGGAGCAGAACCCCGATAATACACTTTTGAAACAGAGAACTGGAGGGTGTCTCCGTTCATAACAGAAATATCGAAATTAAATTTATCTTCATCCGGAAAACGATTTAAATTTAAATTATATGTTATATCCATAGGCTGAATTCTAACTAACAAAACATTAAGCATAAAAATCACCTTGCTCATAGAGATAGTGGCATAATTTACAATCAGATTAAAGTGCTCTCGTCTGACATCCCCAATAAATTTTGGTGTCCTTCTTTTTTTAGTTCCTCCAAAGCAGGAGGGATAAGACTGACCCACCTCTTTCTTTTGTATTTGCGTCCTAGTAATGGTGCTAAAGAGTCTACCCTCACCCCAACGCCACCACCCTCAAACGTCTTGGAGAATTCCATTTCTTGTATCCAAGAAGCTCGTCCACGCGCAGAAGATACTACTTGAAGAATTTGAAGTGCCACCCTTTATTTAGACCAAAAATTAGCAAAGTTAAGAGAAGGTTTGTCTTTGAAATTCGATAGGTGTCAGATACCCTAACGCCGCATGTGGGCGTTTCTGATGATACACCTGTGTGATAAAATGACCGATGCGTTCTCGAGCCTCGGTTATATCCTCGTAGTCATTGAGGTGGACTTCTTCCTCTTTGAGCGTTCGGATCAACCTTTCGGCATACCCGTTCTCCCAAGGATGCCCGCGACGGGCGACCGAAATCTGAATACCGTGTGCTTTGAGCGTCGAGAGATAAACTGTTGAAAGATATTGCACGCCTTGATCGGAATGATGTATCTCCGGAGACCCGTTTTCCAAGAGTGCCTCCTGTAGCGGTTTCAACGTCAGAGATGTATTCAAATGTGGACTGACCTGCCATCCTCTGATCATTCGGGTGAAGATGTCCATGAGCACAGCGACATAGATGAAACGTCTCTTGACTCGGACGTAGGTAATATCGCCCACCCAGACTTGATCCTGTCGAGAAATCTCAAGGGTCTGAACTCTATTGACCCAAGACTCTGGACCTTCAAAGGATCTCGTGGTTTGACAGACGCGTTTCACCGATACACAGAGATTCTCTTCTTTCATCAATCGGGAGACCACCCGTTTATATCCAACGGTGTATCCTTGACTCAGTAGCAACGCTCTGATGCGCCGATACCCATACGTGGGATACTGCGCCGCTAACCGCTGTATTTCAGCTCGCAAGACGTCTTCAGAGGTGTCGCTTTTCGGTTGATAATAGAAGGTGCTCTTATTGAAACCCAGCACCTCACAAATCAGTCGCATCGAGTAATCGGGTCGCAACTTTTCAACGATGTGTTGCTGTTGAGATGGACTCAATCCAACAACGTCGATGCTTTTTTTTGAATTTCCAACGCCAGCGTCAACCTCCCAACGAGTTGCTCGAGTTGAGCGATGCGTTCCACAGAGGCATCGGCGTGCTTCTCTGGAGATTCAAAAAAGGTTTCGGCATTTTCAAGAAACTGCCGTTTCCACGTTGAGATTTGGTTTTCGCTGAGGTGATGCCGGCGACACAGTTCCGCTTGTGAACTTTCACCGCGGAGGGCCTCAAGCACAACTGCTGCTTTAAACTTAGCAGTGAATTTTCTGCGTTTTGCCATCGGAATGCTCCTTTCAAATAGATTGTCATTGTAGCACAATCTTATATTAGAGAGTGGTCTAAATTTCCGGTGGCAGTACATCTGTTTCCTAAAGGCATTTGGTTTCTTTAAAAGTTCCGAAATATACTTCCTTGCTAATTCTTGTATTCTCAGAACCCAGTTAGCGTAATTACATTTATTTTTCATTCTATACTTTGCCAAGATTCGCGCTAAAGGTCTAACCTGTAGTTCAATACAATGTAGGTAAGTTATTTTCTCGTTACGCGCCGGGTGTTTAAACGTCTGTTGCATCCGCCCATAGTATCCGATCAGGAATTGGTCCAACGCCGCTTTGCTGAAGCGGATGCCTTTGTGCGTCTGCTCAAAGTCCTCTGGACGCACGCGGTTGTTGTTAGCCAACGAAAGCACATAACTGTCGACAATAGTCTGATGGAACTCCTCCGTGAGATCCGATGCCAGGGCTGCATGTCCGTGCTTGGGTTGATGAAAGTATCCGCAATAGAGGTCTAACCCGACGACATTCGTGAATGTATAGACGGTGTCTCACACTCCGGAAACGAGAGCCGATACTGTCCATGTCCAAACGCGGTGTGGTGCCCGATATGTAGATACTCACCAAGATAGATCAAAGGTAGAAACGGTGCTAAGTCACCTGAAAAGCGGATGGGTCCGATAAACCCGCCCATGGGCACGGATTTCTCGGCGCGATAGGAATACCGGTCCACACGATGCCAGCGGAGTTCGGATTCATGTGTGACAGTCTTAGCCGTTTCAATCAACGCGTGGGCATCCACATCCAAATCCTCACCACAGTGAAAATAACTCAAGAAACGGATCCGCCGCAGCAAGTTGCGGATGAGGTGTTCAAATGTGAGACGATCCCTCCATTTGCCGTTGACTTTGATACTGGTGCGCGTGCGGAATTCCAAGTCAATCTCGGCGGTGTGTCGCGGCATATCGTGCAGCACATCTGCCATAGCAAGGATCAACCCGTCCTCTGTGAGCGTTTCCGTCTCTGCGGTGTAAATCGTCTGACTGGCACTCCTACGGTATGCAGGTAGGCTTTCTACTTTTTCCAATTGACACTGTCCGCGTTCGCCGCGTAGCCCAACCCGCCATTTGCCGATCTCTCGAAAGGTGAGCACTATCCAGGGTAACAGGTTGATCGCCTCCCCGATGAGGGTCATATTACAGGTGAAGGTATCGCCGGGTGCGTAGTCCTGTTTCCCGGTGCGTGGCGGTTTAAGGATAAACGGGTGCGGCGCGAACGGTTGGCCGCGTAGCATCAGACTGCCGTCTGGGACAGGTGTTTCAAAGCATTTGGAGTAGACGCACCGATCCGGGAATTCACACTTTTTCTCGCACGGGTTTTGTGTGCCGCCGATGCAGGCGATGTGGCGGAGGATGTATCCGAACCGACCGCGGAAGACGTTGCCTTTGTAGGATGGCATCTTCAGCGGTTCTTGGACGGTATAGGTGAAGCGGTAGCGCGCGAAACGGAAGTTTTGGAGCATGGTAGATTGAGCTTTTGTGAGTCGAATTCCTATAAATCAGTAAATTGGTGTCCTTTTTAAGAAGTTCCACCGTTTTTATCGCCGAGTTTACCGTTTTGCACGATAGAAATAAGAAAATCAAGAAATTGGACAGCCTCTTCAAGAATTTTAGCAAATCCATCTTGGTGATTCAGATTCTCAAGATCGAAAAACTTAGCAGCACTTTTACACCTATCATCATCCGGATTTTCGATATGTGCTTTGCTATCGGTGTTTTGCAATGGTCAATAGGATCTGGTACACGTAACGCGGATGCAACTTGCTTTAACAGGAGCTCTCAGACTTTTATGTAAAAGGGACGCAACGTGCAATGAATTAGGCTACTACGAACCGTGCTTGTTTAAAAAAATAGTTGCTTTCTTTGATTTTCACCCAAACATCAGGTATACTTTTTACAACACATTTTATCAGAAAATGAGGAATCCGAAGTAGCGGAAGTTTGCGTTTCTCGTTGGAACCCGTTAGAGGAACATGAACGAAAAACGTTCATATAGGATGTTTTCCATCATTGCGCCCTTTACTGTCAGTGGATTTACCCACACTTCGGAAACTCTACCTAACCCCGAGGGCACCTTGTCCAGTGAACTGGACAAAAGTGAATGGCTCATGTGAAAAGTAAAGGCAATTTTATCATAGATCCTTTGAACTCTTGGTATAAATTTCACTATTGCCCTCATTCTTGACATAAGCCAAGTGAATTTACGAAATCTAAAGTAATACAAGAAGGTCTTTTCATAATGGCAAAAGCGATTGCAGCACGAAGAAAAGGGGATGAATACCAAGCCAGAGTCTTCTGGCTAAAGTTGCTTGATCTCAGAACCAATGATTATGTCAAATCTGTTACCTTGGAAAGCGATCGTGTCTCTTTTGTTGATGATGTCGTTGTTTCCTACAATGAACCCATAAAAGATCAACTGACAGGGAAACGAACGGTTGTTCGTGATTTCTTTCAGTGTAAGTATCATGTAACACAGAACAAAGCGTTTACCCATGAAAACCTCATCGATCCAAAGTTTATCAACAACCAGAATTCAATGCTGAAACGTTTGTACGACGCGTATGTAAATCTTTCAGAGGAACTCGCGCCCGGTGCTTTTCGGTTGTACATTTTTTCCAACTGGCACTGGGCGCATCAAGACGCACTCTCCAAGCATTTGCATGAGGAAGCTATTCGTTCAACCTTTTATGAGAATGGACCGAGATCCGCAGCGGGGCGAGTGCGTTCAAAACTCGCAGAACATCTCTCTATATCCGAAGAAGAACTCCACACCTTCTTGAATACTGTTCGGTTTACGCTCGGAAAGGATCTCGTAGACCTCGCAAGTGAGATGGAACCCCGCCTGAAGTTAGCAGGACTACAACCCATTGACCCAACAGTAACTCACATTCGTTACGACAGCCTCGCTTGGGAACTTTTCGCACAGGAACGCAATTCGTTCGACAAAGAGGCTTTTGACCAGATGATCCATGAAGAAAAGTTGATGGCTTCACCCGCCACAAAACATAGCGAAGTTTCCATCCAAAGCTTCACACAATTCCCCCGGCACCCCACTGATCTTCAAGTCGCCCGTCTGGATTTACGCCCGTTGTTTGATGAACGTTTTCCTATCACGGATGCCCATTGGAAAAAGGAGATACCTGAAAAAATTTCGGCATTCATGTTGGACCCAAAATTGATGGATGTCCTGCAACCCATCCATCTCTTCTTTGATTGTCATCTCAGCATTGCCTTCTTTGCGGGGTATTTGGTGAGTCCGAAACATCGGATTCAAATTATACCAACCCAAACGAAGGAAAGCGACTACACGCCTTGGGAACAGAGAGTGCCCGACACCGATGCCCCTTTGTGGAAGTTCCAAAACGTCGGAAAAGTCAATGAGGAAGTCATCTTGGAAATTTCCGTGACGCGTCACATTCAGAAACAGGTACAATCCTATCTATCGACTCAAGGAAACAACGAATTGCCGCACATTCGAGTCACCCCTATAGATGGTGTCGGCCCCCACGCTATATCTGGAGGCACTCATGCATGGCAGCTCGGATATCAGTTAGCGGAACAACTACACGAGAGGTTTCCCGATACGTGTCAGACAGTACATCTCTTTTTTGCCGGTCCCGTTGCATTGGCTTATGTCCTCGGGCATACATTGCGTCATATCACCCCAAACATTCAGCTGTACGAATACGATTTTGAAGGGCAGCGGGGTCCGCAGACGTATTATCCGAGTCTACGCATACCTTATCAACCTTAGAAAATTCGGAGGATGACCTCATGGAATTTTACAAAACTTCTCCAAGACCTCTGTCCGACAAAGTAGAAAAATAGGTATCCTTCCATGGCATTTGAAACTTGCCAAAGTCCCAAGGAGCACTATAGAACTCAGATGTAGGCTTAGGACACGACGGGATTCGTAACAGGAATACTGTTTTTCTCACACAAATCTCTGTGCCGCAGTTGTACATCTGTACATGCCCACATTTCTACAACTGGCACACCTCTCACTCATTGAAAGTCACCAATACAAGAACACAGAAAAGCCCAAGGGTTAGGAGACCCTATGGGCTTTTTTGTTTTGGACGATTCGCCAATAGGTGACAACCTGCTTTAACACCCAATTATCTTATCCCAGAATGAAGTTTTTATGCATTTTAAAGGGGAAGGTGCAACCAGACGAGATGTAGACGCGAAGTGTGTAGGGCATTAGCGTTTCGATTCCCTTCAAACGGGAAACCAGATACAAAGTCTAATGGTAGGACGCTTGGTTCTGGCCCAAGTAATCTGTTTCGATTCCCTTCAAACGGGAAACCAAATACAAAGACGTCGGCATAACAATATACGCCATTGAAGGCGCCATCGTTTCAATTCCCTTCTAACGGGAAAGCATATCCAAAAACTCGCCAAGGGATCCGGCGACACATTCACGAAACGCACAAGTTTCTATTCTCTTCAAACGGGAAAGCACACTCAGGCAGGCTCTTAATTCTGTGCCAGCAGGAGCAGTAATACAGAAGTTTCTATTCCCTTCAAACGGGAAAGTGCTTGGCAAGACAAGTGATTGCTCCCCAAGGAACTCGGCAAAGAAGGTTTCTATTCCCTACGAACGGGAAGGTGCTTGGCAAAATTATTTAGCGGCTAGGACGCTGTCCTCTCACGACGTTTCGATTCCCTTCTAACGGGAAATCACATTCTGACAACAAGGACGTCACCCTAGGAGCAAAAACCGCTGATATTCAATTCCCTTTAAATGGGAAAGCACATTCAGAGACTCTAATCTTTTCCGGTACACGCGAATACTTTACACACTGTTCATTGCACTTATGTTATTTAAGTATACTCAAAAATCCAAAGAAAGTCAAATTTTTTCCAATCTTTTTTTACAATTCCAATCTTTTTTTAAAGCGGCCACAGTTTTGAAGTGTGGCAACATAGGTTTTTAACGATCGGAACCGCCGTTAAGTGAATCTTCATTTGAGCAACTTGTTTCCTCGGCTGTCTTATCTGGCTCCGCACAAGATGGAATAAGACTCGGTAACAATAATTTACTGCTGGATTTGTGAACTAAGCCCACAAGGGCGGTATCAACGATACCCGCCAAGTTATAGTCAGAATCATAGCCTACCACTTGTTTGATTTTCAGACGTAGAGGTAGATTCTTTTTTCTCAGACTTAAGTCCTTCAGTGGAGGCAACCAAAACTCTGTTCCTCGATCCTCTTTCAACTTTACCCACGAGGACTGCCCACATTTAACCTCAGTGCCCCAGAGGGCATGGTATTCGGGCAGTATATCTGACTTTTTTCCTGATTTTTCTGAGCAGGACTGATTTTTTCCATCCGCACCAAGCCAAATATGCCAATTGTCGTCCTTATCAAATTCTAGCAGCCGATACTGATATTCCCCCTTCCAATCAAGCCAAACATGCCATTCACCGTTTTTACCAAATAGACGTAGATCGCTGATAAGTGTCCAATCTGGCTCCACACATGGCGGAAAGCAAATATCGTTTTTCATGACGATGCCAAACCCGATAAATCCGGGCTCCTGTAGTAACACCCATCCTATTCCTTTGTCAGTAACATCACACAAATGTTCACAAACCCAGCTCTTATTGAGTTCTCTAAGCGTTTTATTTGACATTCGACTCCTCCTCACCTTTGTCTTTAGGTCTTCGGGACCCGGTAGGACAATTAGAATAACCTTGTGCTGCGCGGACACAGGATTCAAGAAACGTCTTATCACCCTCGTCAAGTGTTATCTTGCACTTGTCCTCACCGCGTGAAAATTTCCAAACCTCAACATTGGATACGCCTGAACGTTTGAATTTTAACTGTGCTTTGATACCCCGGAGTGTGCCACGACCATTGCTTGTCTCACCACCGAGGGCGGCGTGGCCGTACCAGAAGTCACGCAGCGTTAAAAACAACAAACCGATCTCCGTCCAGTCGGGGTTTTCCAGAGTCAATCTGAGCCGGAGGTTGGTCCTCGGTTGTTTTACTTCTAAGTCCTTGAAGGAGAGCGGATACGCAGGTTTCTGACTAAACAGAGCTCCATCCAAACTACCACCGGTAAACCGATTAATTGCAACACGATCCCGCCACTGGAGTTCAACATTTTCCACCAAATGCTCCTCAACCCAGATTCGGCTTGCCCATAACACATTTTGTTGATTTGTAGATTGGGATTGTTTATGAATAGGCCCGAACATATCACAAACCGCGTCCGCGTCCTCATAATCCGGAGTCTTTCGAGGTTTCCAGCCAAGAATATCCGCAATCAAGGCAGCGCGATGTCGGAACGCACCAGCAAAGGAGGTGCCAGGAACAACGGGTTCTCCAACAGACTGTAGATGAACCATGTCTGGAGCTTTTGGATCTCCGGAGGAACTGCGGATCAGGAGAGAGGTTTGTAGTTCAAAATCAGCTTCAATGTAAAGAGATTCCCGTTTATCGGTGGATAACAATGGACGCGGGCATAAATTATCCGGGACAGGCCGGGACCAGGGATCGTCTCGAAGCCACGCGATAACATCCTCAGGATTTTTCATCCTTAAGTCACGTATATCCCAAGCGTCCACCTTGCCGCGGCCATACCCGCGGCGGGTACGCGCACCGAGGTGAATGTCGGCTGTCTTAAACGCGTGTAAGAGTGCCAAGAACAAGTCTTCGAGATTAGGTTGCTCATTGCCATCTTTCATACCGGGTTGTTCATTTTCACAACGAATGATGCACTCCAGATTCAGCGCAAACTCGGTCCCGCGTTCTACAACTTCGACATCAAATTTTGCGCCTGTAGCTGCCGAACCAGAAGAGTGATCGACGCGCACCCCGTCACGAATTGATGTTTCTACCTGCTCACTGAGGCAGTCGGCATCAGCTACGATTAAAGCACTCATAGTATCTTTATCTTTCTTTTCTGGTGATCGATCCAGCCGCATGTCCCCACCGAAGAATCGTTTGATTGCTTTGTCTTCAACGCCTTTTCTATATTTCACCCAAGGCTCACGTTGTCGAGCTAAGAAACTCCGTGCAGTACCAGCAATAGATGCAGCAGGGATAAAAGGTTTACCCTTGTCATCCCGAAGGAGGGACATTTCTGCGCTCCCAATTTCGCTACCAAAGTGGGCAACACTATCAAGTTTCCAAGTGCCGCGCGCATACAATCTCCGCACAACGGTATCTTTCTTAACTTTGGTCATAATATTGTTCCTTATTGTATTGATGCCATCTTGCCGCGCGACTTACGTTCAAGGACTGTCAGCAAATAATCCAGAAAATCTTTGCACAGAGGGGTACTGTCATCTTTCACCAACATTTCAATTAAGGTCTGATCCATGTGGGGATACCCAGGTTCGACAAGTTCATTTACGCTTCTTTCAATTAAGTCACGAGTTAAGGACTGTGGCTGGGTCAGAGCTGTCTGGAATAGGGTATACAGCGTCATGTTATCCGATAGTTTCGGTAGGATTGAAGACATATTGATCGTACCTTTTTCCAATTTTTCTCTGGCGGGTTCACGTAGTTGCTCCAAACTCCCGACAGGGTGATCATGTGAGAGAAATTGGCGAAGTCGCCCGAGGAGAGAATTGCCTGGAATATTTTCTTTTGACAGTTGGCCTACAATAACCATCGCGTCCTCCTGCATCCGCGATATACACCGCGTTCGAACGACATTCTGGAGCAGATCCATAATTTCTTGCGGTATCTCTACTTCGGATGGATGTGGAACCCAATGCTGCTCTGGCTCATCAAGGCGTTTTTCTTTACGGTAGCTGTCAGGGAAACTTTCTTGGCGATTGACAGCGATTCGACCATATCCTTCTCCCTTCCGCAATCCCAAACCATCACGCTCTAATTGCTGCAAAAGACAGTCCTTACCAATATCTTGTTTTAACTTAAATACAAAAACACTACCAGCGGCGATCGCCGGCCATTGTTGTCGAGGTAGCCGTAAGTAGACATCATAACCGCCAAGTACCTCCGTTCGGGTATAGCTGCGCAAAAGCTTTAATTTCTTCACAGGTAATTGTAGGGCTTGAGCCAACTCATACTCCGGAAACCGCGTATCCGGGTGCCCATAGCGGTTAACACTTAACAGAGGAGAGAGAACAATAATAATGAGACATTTGTCAAGAGAGGGTGGCATAATTTGAAGATGATCATCTTTCGTTTCAACAAATCCATCCCACTCGCTAGATATCTTGTCTAATTCCTGTGGTGTATCATCAATCCATTCAAATTTCGCTGAACCGTATTGTGCACTACGAGATCTGCCAAGTCTTATCACATCTACCGGTCCTAGCCATTCCTCTTTGAGTTTTCTTAAATTTTCCTCTGAACCCAAAACTGCCCCTTGAAAGGTTTGATTGGCTTGGATAGCTTCATACCTATAGATAGCTCCATCGGTTTTAAGAGCGCGCCCCTTACGTCGATCTTTGGATCGGGCATGGTGGTAGTTACGCTCTATTTTGACGAGCTGCGTTTTAAGTGTCTGTAGTCTGATTCTGGCGTAGCGGTATTCGAGACGCTTTATGGGATCCTTGCAGGTCTTTTTTGCGAGATCCACTAGTCCTTCATCATCCTTCAACTGACGGACAGAATGCGGAAGCGGAATTAGGCGCTGCTGTGGTTTATCGTCAATATTTTCTGGGTAAGCCGATAAAAAACGCAAACCGGCATCAAGAAAGGCCTGCCGAAACTCTAAATCTGTCGATTTGTGCTTCAAGGGGTGCAGGTAATGCCAAGCAGCAACACCCCATATATGCGTTCCAGGAATATAACGCCGGGTTACTACCGTATTGGGGTCTCCTTCTGAGACTGGGATGACAGTAGGTGCGGTTAACGCCAATCGATAGCGCAAAATATGGGTGGAGGGGACATTGCTGGAACGGGGACAGCTGCTTGTTCGCCCTATTGATGTTGGAGATGATGACTTCGTGTTCACCACGTTTATCGATGGGAGCGGATGTTGACTAAGGGCATACGCGGTAACATCGCGCTCACGAATAAAGCGACAACGAACTTTCCCAAGCCCACGGCTGCGCGACACACCCATGTGCTGAAGGGCAGCCGCCCCTAAAGCTAAGGCACTGAGAACACTATCGCTCGGTGTCTCGGAAAATTGCACAGGTGCGTGAAACACCAAGTCGGGACGTAGCGTTCGGGTCAGGCGGAGTGTATCGTCCCGTGCTGCTCCTGTCCAGCGGTCCATAGCGGTTTGGGCGCGCACGGTAGCAAAGTGTTGCTGTACATCCTCAGATTGGAGCTGCCACTGCCTATCAGAATGTTGCAAGTACTGCAACCATTCCTTTAAGGACGATGCTTCTTGCAACTCTGCATTCGCCACATAGAAACAGGCATTGCCCTTCTCAGGACTCCCCCCGGGTTTGCCAAAAATACTCTTTACCGACACCGGCAATTCACCATTCGATATCCACCCTTCAACAACATTGCGATAGGCCTCAGGCCACCCGATTCTACACGATTTATCTGTTGATAATATTTGGTGCCACGCCTCAACAACATCGCGATAGGCTTCTCTCCATAAACCTTTGAGTCGCCTCCCGGGGAGGATAGGGAGCCCTAAGTCATCAAAAACAACCTCGCGATCAGCAATACCGATTCGGCGTTCACCTGAACCCGCTGTTAGCGGTGATTGTAACGTAATTTCCAAAACGTAATCCATCATGCATTATCCTTTTTGGGTGCGCCTCCACCAGTTGTCGGTTTCACGTCCAGATAAAAATCAAGGGCTTCAAGGGGATCGAAATATGGGGTCTTTCGAGCCGAGCGATCCCCACCGATCCAACCTTTTTCTCTCGCGAACGATGGTGGCAGTTCAAGTTTACGCGACCGAGCCCAGTTTACGAAGCGATGGGTTGCTTCTGAACCTTGTATCAGTGCCCGTAAGAGCTCTTTAGCACGACTTCGGGGCCACTTTGGTGATTGGAATTCCTTCAAAATTTCAACGAAATCCTTCCATTGGAATTCCTCAACAATTGCCAGAGAATGTTCACCTTCTGGTGTCACTTGGTAGGGTCTACTATGTAATGTTGCACCTTCAAGGCTCTGATACTGCGCGTCCCTGAGCTCATCAATCGATTTGGTAGCCCCTTCTTGTATGATCTGGAAATCCAACCAACAACCAACGTCTTTGTCAAATATTTTTTCCTCTTGTTGCTTCCTACGGCGGTTTTTCGCTTCTCTGCAGAGTTCTTCAGCAAAAGCGTAAGCCTGGGCGAAGGGAAACTTCATAGGAACAATAGCGACACCGGCACAAGCACTCACGGGCTCCCACTTGTCCAGAACGTGAATCTGACCCTTAGCAAATTCTTGTAGATAGAGTGCTGCAAGACTGAGACCCAAGTGCCCATCACAAACGAATGTCAGGTCATCACCCCCGTATGCGATAGGCCTCAGTGGAAAAAGTTTTTTAGTATCGACCGATAAAATATCTTTCAAACGTTCCAATTCGGTTTTCAGGAAGTTCAGTGTCGCCTTTAAAGCACGCAGAGACTGATAAGATACGGAAGCAGAAAATGCACGAAGGTTATGAATAAATTTTTCGTCATCCTTTTCGGGCGCGTCTATAACTTTGTCAAGCCATTTACCCATTCTATCGCCATCGGCATGTACCACAGCAATATAGGAGTGCCCTTCACTACCGCCTAACTGATCAAAATGAATGACAAATTCCTGGCCCTCTTCCAGAATCGATTCTAACTCGTCCGTGACAGCATCTTTTGAAACCTCTCGTTTCCGATGAGCAACTCGTGATATCCATTGGCCTGGCTCTTCTGGTTCCGTGCTAAGCTCACTTGCGGGGAACCCCGTACTGATGCAAGTACGAACCGGTGGCAAACCGTGAAAGGTAGTGCCGAACGGTAGCGCCTCCTCACAAAGGATTAAGTCATCCACTGCTCGACGATACGCCTTGGCAAGTGTCGGATAGGCATCGTCAACCTCACCGTAACCAACAGTAACTCGGAACCCGGGTGCCTTTTTCAGGAGTCTGCAACTCCACACTTTGACAACTTCATTGGCAATATCTCGGCTTCCACAGAGTAGTGTAGCTTGTCCACCGCCGATGTAGATGACCTCAACGAACTCCTTCTCACAACTTCCGGGCATAGGTTGAGGTCCTGGGATATTCACACTATTACTATCCCAAGTCGCTTTCGTATATTTATCCCATCCATCTGTATTAACAGAGTACGGTGTTTTTTGTTCTATTGCATCGATCAGGTCTTTTTCAAAAGCGCATTTAACGAGATGCGACGCGCCAACGTTTTCTTTCAAACGGTTGCTCTGAAAAATATATTTTTGACGACTCGCTGCCCCGAAGAGTACGATACATTTACCTTTGTGAATAGAAACTGACATATGGTGTATCCTTAGCAGTTCACTGCCAACCCAGTTTGTTTAAGTATTTTCTAACTGCTTCAACCAACTCATTAGGTGCGGTGTTTGTAGGCCACTTATCCTTTCCCCATACTTGGAGGTGCGCGTGGTCAGTCCCAATATCATCCTTTAAATCTTCTTGGAGGTCCTCTGCCTTGTCTCCAGTGAGACCGCACAACATCACAGCTCGTGCCTCATCACCGCCGAGTTGTTTTGTCCGATGATAGGCCTCCATGGCTTTGCATTTGATCTCAGTTCTCTTACCGGAAACCCCACAAGAAATAAGGATAATCTGATATCCTAATACTGCCACCACATCCAGTTGAAAATCGGGGGCAGATCCCCGGTCACGCTTTACATCATGGTAGAGCTTATACTTACGATCAGAGTTTTGAGACTGGATCTCTTGGAGAACTGAATCAAAAGTCGCATACGCTGCGTACTCCAATGGGTCGCCCTTTTTACAAAACATCTTGGATTCAGAACTATCCAACAATTCCATAAAAGAAGGTTGACCCTTGAGATCACCAGACACAATGGTGTTCTTCCTCTCAGTATCCCAATTTTTAACAACTTCCAACGCCTTTTCTCGCCGTTCGTGATCCAAGGTCGACTTAGGTTCCTTGATCTTAATGCCGTTGAGTTTAGCAATAAATTCAAGATCGAGATCAATACCTACGCGAGCGTCGCCCACAAGTTCCCCATGCGGTCCCATAATTTTTGGCACGTCGCTATCGTCACGGGCATTCAAGTAGGTGGTACTGAATCCGATTTCCTTATTGTTAATCTTTTGATTACTACTTACTTTCGATTCAATGGTTGCCACTGTTTCGACACCCATCGCCTGGGTACCACCGGTGTAGTGGACGTGAAGATGATCAATGTTATCTGGTAAACCATCGTCATTACTACCAAAAATATATCGTTGGATGTCTTTGCGGATGATTTCTGGTGCCCCCGGCGACGTTAGGATGTCCCTGCTCACAGTATCCCTCTTTTCAGAGACATACCCTGGCGTTGCTGGAAGTGAACATGAAGACACGATACGATCTTTCTGTAAACTCGTGTTTTCTGTATACACGAGGCGTACCTGAATCGGTGGCGGCACACAAATTTCTTCCTCCAGAACCTTAAAATCTACCAAGTGTTTCCAAGCCACCCAAATAGGCAAAGCGTTGGCCCCAACTGTGAAAATGACTTGTGTCCCGCTTCTGGGTTTGATCGTTAGACAGCGTTCCTGAAACTCAACATCATTCAGGGCTTCAATGATGGCAAACCCATCTTCTGTGGTTGCCGTCTTGACGATTGCCTTTCCTGTAGATTTACCTTTGAATTTACCTTTTTTTGCGAGGACAATTTCCACAGAGGTAACCTCACCATGGCACTCAAGGTGCGTTTTCAACTCTTCTTCCGTGGCTTTAAAGGGGATATTACTAACGTCAATCTGCATCTTGTTCCTCCTTTTAGACATGAAGATTCTCTTCATATTGCTTACGTGGGTAGCAAACATCTGCGCTTCACTTTTTGTGTGGATTATAGGGCAGTCCTTTTTTCTCGGTTACATATGGTAGTGAAAGTTTTAGACCTTCCTTTTCTTTGTTTTTATCGTCATTCACATTAAACCAGTCAAAGTTCTGACCCGCCGTACTTGGTTTACAAGTTAGCCGCGGATAGTGAATCGAGAGATCTGTTTTCGGACCGCGTAGAACCTGTAGAAATCTCTCAATGAACAGAAGCTTGTCAAAAGATCCTCTATCAGGGTAGGTTTGCTCCATACTGGTCTTAAATTTCTGAATACAACAACTCCGTTGGTTCTGATCTAACTTTGCCAATGAAGACATATCCGCGTCAAAGGACGCGTAGTAATTTTCCAAATCTTTGCCGGTGCTGAGTGGCAGATACCCATCTAGGCATCGATCTTCATCAATTTCCATCGTTACACTGCCGAAACCTAAAGGCTTGCCGTACCCAATCCGAAAGTAATGCTTGTCATCTGCCTTACATTTTTTCTCGTTAAGTGATAGGAGCCAAAGCAGAGCCCCAACCTCTGTAGATTCCAGATTTTGCACGTACAAACTCGCTTTAAACACAGTACCAGGCGGAATCCACCCTTTAATAGAGCGGTTGTCTTTGTTCTTTTGCTGCCAACCACTTGGATTCTGATCTTCCCTACTTGGATTTTGACCTTTACGATGCCCATCAGGTCGGCGGTATTCTTGATACCGATCGTTATGCTTAATCTGCGTGCGATCTTCAACAGATGGATGCCAATATGCTGTCGCCTGTTCCTGATCGTGTTCGCTTTTGGATGGGTCTATTTCCAAACCTCTATGATGCCAATATTGCTTTCGACCTCGTAAACCCTCATAGGCAATTTCTTTTTTTGGAATCCCATCATACTGTGGTGTTCCTTGCTTATCTTTAGCGACATAAAAACGGGCATAGGAGGGTTTCGGGGCACTTAGGATTGTCAGAGGGAGGTCTCCGCCTTCAAAGCGTTTGATGATTTCTGGTTTCTCCTCGTCTTTACGAGCAGCGTTCGCAGAAACCACCTCTTCGCAGATAACGCGTATCCGGCCCTTATAACCACCATGAACTTGTTGTCCTTGTGGGGTCCACCCGAACAAGCGATCCGCAGGTGACAGTTGATCCATATTTTCTGCTGGTCTCAGCGATTCGTCAAGGGAGCGCAATTGTTTCGATTGATCTGTATCAAAACACCCGTAGCGCGAGTTTGTCACCACTTCGTAGGCACTACGCAATATACCACGTAACGAGGGTGCTGGAATGTGGTCGTGTACATCATAAACCTGGTGTTCCTTTGAATCCCGTTCCGTGCCATCATTCTTAAGTAAGACGATGGGTGTGACAGCGGTCAGTTTAATCGGGATATGTCCTGTCCAGAGATGCTTCTTGAGAGATGCATGGCATAGATTGTGTTCTTCCCCGCATGGATGCTTTAATGGGTTGAAGTCGCCAGCGAAATCACCAGCACACATACAACTTAACGGACGCGGAGGGGTCGGAACAAAGGTGTACGGATTGTGGAAGAAATGCTCTTTCTCGTCCTGACACGCTAGCGGCCGTTTCCTCAGCATGTGCCCATCCAACGCTTTTATTGCTTGCTTACTTTCTTCTTGGTTCTCCATCCTCACAAAACCTGTCCCGTTCGATTGACCTTTGTAGCGACCGCTTTGATGACGATTAATTGTAACCTCGACCACTCTTCCGTATTTACTAAAAAGTTCTTCAAGTTCTTTTTCCGTGGCTTTATAAGATAAGTTACCGACGCGGATGTTCATACCGTTTTCCTCTGTGTATATCTTATACTAAAGTTTGGACGGATCGTGTCGCGTGCAGGTTGCGTCCTTATGGGAAACCATTCACTTTTCTGTGTATTTCACACACCAGTGAAACTCACAGGAAATATTGCATGCCTGCAACGCGCGATGTCGCCAGAAAATAGGTTCTGTAGTGCATACGTTTATTTATACCACAATTTCGCAAAGTTAAGACAAGGTTTTTTGCTGAAACTCGACAGGTGTCAAATACCCTAACGCCGAGTGTGGCGTTTCTAATGATACACCTATGTGATAAAACGACCAATGCGGACTCTCACTTCGTGAATGTCCTCATATGCATTGAGGTAAACTTCTTTTTCCTTGAGCGTGCGGATGAGGCGTTCAGCATATCCGTTCTCCCAAGGGCAGCCTCTCTGTGCTAATGAAATCTCAATCCCATGACGCGTGAGGGTGGAAATATAAGCACTTGAAAGATACTGCGCGCCTTGATCGGAATGGTGGATCTCCGGGACGCTTTGGCACAACGCTTCTTGGAGCGGTTTCAATGTTGACTGAGTTTCCACTCTTTTATCATGCGACTGAAGACATCCATGAGTAGAAAACACAGACGAAGCGTCTTTTCAGACGGACGTAGGTAATATCGCCAACCCAGACCTGATCGCGTCTGCAGATGTCAAGAGCTTCAAGTCGATTGACCCACGGAAACCTTGCCCCTTCAAGCGATCTCGTGGTTTGACAGGCACCCCGTTTACCGGAAACCCAGAGATGCTTTTCTTTCAGCAATCGGGCAACACGGCGATACCCAACCGTGTATCCCGCATTTACCAGCAAGTGGGTGATACGCCTATACCCCTATGTCGGATACCGCGCACATAACTGCTCTATTTCCGCTTCAAGCACCTTTTGAGAAGGGTCGCTTTTCGGGGATAATAGAGAAGGCTCCGGTGGAAACCGAGTGTCTCGCAAATCTCTCGAACTGAATAATCGTCCCGCAACGCCTCTACGAGGTTTCGCTTCTCAGCCGAGGTCAGTTCAACCAGGTTGAGGCTTTTTTTCGATGTCCAGGGCCACAGTCAACCGCCCAACGAGCTGCTCAAGGTGCGCGATGCGTTCCGCAGCATCTTCAGATGCCTTATCGTTCGATGCAAAGAGAGACGCTGCATTTTCAAGAAACTGCTGCTTCCACTTCGAGAGTTGGTCATCGCTGAGGTTGTGTCGACGACACAGTTCTGCTTGGGAACTTTCACCGCGGAGGGCCTCCAGAACGACCGCCGCTTTAAACTCGGGGGTGAAGTTTCTTCGTTTTCGTTTCGCCATCGGATGCTCCTTTCAGTGAGATTGTATTATACAATCTTGGTTTAGGGGGTGGCCCTAATTTCCGATGGCAGTACAAACCCATAATCTGTTGGTCGCCGTCAAGCGTGCCTGTCAAACAACAACATCGCTTCAGGGAGAGAAGCCTTGGCGTAACCGTCTTGAAACCCTTAATGTCTCTCATCAGGATCAGGTCTGGGTGTCTGATATTACCTATGTGCGTCTCAAGGGACGCTTCGTCTATGTTTTTCTACTCATGGATGTCTTCACTCGGATGATTAGAGCGTGGCAGCTCAGTCAACATCTGATGCAACCGCTGACGTTGAAACCCCTGGAAGCAGCATTACACCGAAGCGTCCCTGAGATACATCATTCCGATCAAGGTGTACAGTATCTTTCAAAGGCCTATCTATCGACAAGCGGAATCACATCCATAGAAAGAATACAATCCTACATCGTCCTATAACGATTCCTTGAACACGCCTCCCTCGCAGTGTATCAAAAAAGGTGGTAGGTCACCGCAGAAATCAACGCCATCCTCGCTGAAGAGTTCTGCCAAGACATCCTCGTACCCATCAACGCCGCTTATGAGGACGAAAAGGCAGAAAGGAATTGAAATAGGTCAAATCTGATTTACCCTCAATACTCTTATGCCCGTTCGCGACCCCTGCTCTGTCAGTGCTAACAGATGCCGACCTCGACCAAGATCCGCTTGATCGCAGCTTCTCGCGCTTGACTTGCATTGCTATTATATCCCCGGTGTATCAGATACCACCCTTTTATCTATCAAATTCTTCGGTGTGGAAACCCCGTCCTTTAGGAACCCCATCTACTCCGCAAGCCCACCCGTGGATCCGAGCACATCGCATCCATTTTCCACCGCATGCACCCTTTTCCCTTCAAGATTGTGTCATTAATTATAAAAGGATAAGAATAGCATCATCTAAGGAGCAAAACATGAAAGAGGTATTAACGACGCGTGACTCGTTCAACGCTCTAAGTGACACCGAGCTCATTCAGCGGACCCAGAATGGCGATACACAGGCGTTTAATCCAATTGTGTGTAGATACCAACAAAGAATCTATAATTTGATTTACAAGCGGGTTCGCCACTCTGAAACAGCAGAAGATCTCTGTCAAGAAGTATTCCTTAAGGCCTGGCAGGCACTACCGAATTTTAGAAGAGGTGCCGCATTTTACAGTTGGCTCCACCGAATTGCTATCAATTGTAGCCTTGATTTCCTCCGCAGACAAAAGCGAGAAATCGTTTTTGGAGTCGCAGAGTTACCCGAGACCGTAGCGGATGGGCTTCAAATTGATGGGACGCACGCATCGCCCGATGAAATCCTTGAAAAGGAGGAATTCAACCACCTCTTGAGCGTGGCCGTGCGTCGATTATCCCCCATCCAACGTCGCGTTTTTAATCTCCGCTACCAAGATGGACTCAAGATAAAAGAGATTGCCTCGCGCTTGAGCAAGGCCGAAGGAACCATTAAAACCCACTTATATCAAGCACACCGGAAACTCCGCGATAAGCTGCAACCTTATCTTCAGTATGAAACTCTTAAGTGTCGTGGAGGCGCGTAAGCCGCACCTAGATGAGGTGAACTATGAAAGTAATCTTTCCATTTACAGAAAACACATCGCCGTTCGTACCACATACAGATCGGATCTCTGACCCGCTACCTCAATACAAGGGGCGCCCGACTCTTACACATTTGATTCAACCCTTGTGCAAACTGCCGGTGTCTGAGTTTATATTTATCACCGATTATCCAACCAACCCGATTCAAGCCTATATGGAGGCTAACTATAGTGAGATGACGGCTTCTTTCATTGAACAGACGGAAGAAAAAGGATTAGGGCACTCGATTTCGTTAGCCAGTAATCATATCTCTGAGGAACCGCTGCTCATCGTCGAGGCGGAAGCAGGCGTAAATCTGAACTGGACAGCGTTTACGCAAAGTCAGTGCTCAACAATTGCTGTCCGGCGTATCGTTGATGAGAAACCTTACGGTTTAGTCGAACTCAGAGATGGCATCGTTGGATGCTTAATTCATAAACCGAGACGGACAGACTTAGTGATTGCAGGATGTTATTTCATTCGAGAAAGCAAATTGCTCTTTGCGTGTCTGGATGAGTTGATTCAGGCAGGACACCTCCGAAATGGAAAATATCAGCTCACAAATGCCCTCCAGCGGATGATAGATTATGGTATAGAAATACAGATTCAAGAAGTGAAATCCGTTGGGCACCCACTCTCCTATGAATCCAGCAACTTCTTTAACGCCGATTTTGAAGCTTTGAGGAGCGTATAGGAATAAAAGGTCTTTGGGTTGTAGGTGGTATCTGCTTCTGCATCCTTTTCAATCTGAAATTGTGTCCTTAAGTATAGAAAGCAAGCCGTGTCAGTAATGTTTGTAATAGGTAGATCGCAGATCCTAACACCGCAAACAAGTTTTAAATTAGATATGAAAGGATGTGAGAAACAATGCGTAAGATGTTCATATCTGGAAAGAAAACCTACGAAACACCTCAGTTGGTCAGCTACGGCAATGCCATGGTGCTCATAAAAAATGGTGGAACCAAAAATCTTGATTGCGGAGGTACTCGCAAAAACTCTAATTACTAATACTCGGTAGCGAGTGTTTTTCGATTTTTCAGTCATGTTTGCAAATTAAAGTTTGAAAAAAGAAAAAATGCGTAAGATGTTAAAGTCAACAAAGAAAGACTATCAAGTATCTCAGTTAGCTACGGCAATGCTACCGCGTTAATCAAAGGCTCTGGCATTGTTCAGTATGAATCAAGTGCTCGGAATAACACCTAATGTTTCTAATAAGTGGTTTGCGACCTTTTCGTCGCATATCTAAATTAATATATGAAAGGAGGTGAAAACGATGCGTAAGATGCTGAAGCCTGAAAAGAAAACCTACGAAGCACCCCGGTTAGTCAGTTACGGCAACGCCACGGTGCTCGTAAAAAGTGGTGGAAGCCCACTCTATGATGGCTCATGTACTCGTAGAAACCATAACTGTTAACACTCAGTAACGAGTGGAATGCGACTTTTCAGTCGAGTGTCTAAATTAATATATGAAAGGAGGTGAAAACGATGCGTAAGATGCTGAAGCCTGAAAAGAAAACCTACGAAGCACCCCGGTTAGTTAGATATGGCAATGCCACTATTCTAGTTAAAGGGAGTAGCACTTGTCAGTATGAGACAGGTGGCGGTAGAAAGTATTGCCCACCGAACTGTTAACATAAGAGATGCCTTTTCTGTTTGATTGTTGTCAAACAGAAAAGGCACTCCAACATTGTGCCCGGAGCGTCGCTTAAATATTTGATTTGATGAGAAACAAGACATCCGTGGATTCTCAATATAGTTAGCCGGCGGGGGCATCAAAGGCGGTGTGAGTCACGGCAAAACTGATGAACTTGGATATAACGCCGTGGAAGATATTGTGTATGTCCACGATTTACACGCCAAAATGTTGCATTTATTTTCCATTGACTACGAGAAGCTAACCTACCGTTTCCAAGGTCGGGACTTCCGTCTTACTGGTGTTCAAGTTCATGTTGTCCACGACATTTTGGCTTGATTGTAGTAAATTTTGTAGTTCCGTGTTTGCCTAAGAACAATCAGAAGGGCAAATCAGTTTCTGAAAGTGATACTTATGTGCTAAGTGCTTAAGTCAAGTGAGCGTTAATTTGAATTGATATATTCCAGGAGGTATAACAACAATGCGTAAGGTGTTGAAATCCAAGAAGAAAGCCTACACGGCACCACGGGTTGTCAAGTATGGCAATGCCAGAACCCTTGTTAAAGGTTCTACTCCTACTGTATATGATTCCAGTGGTGGGCGAACCCATGCAAACACCAATTGTTAGAAAGGCTATTTCGATACACCCACGTTTTTTTTACGAATGTCCGATAGAGTTCTATCATTGAAAACTCGGACATCAAGCAATCCAAATTTTATTGGATATTGGGAAAGCCGTAGGCTGCCCGACTACTGTTTATACACTTGAAGGAAGACAAGATGGATACTAAACCAATAATTGGACTAACACGCCACACGATAACTGAATCTCCAGGTTCAAGTCTAAGAGTCGTCTTCTCGGAAATTGAGAAGATCCTCAGTAAACATTACACGGTGAGACGTTTGCCTGTATATTATCCATTTCTGGATGTTAAACAGCGTGAGGAGATCGGAAAAGCCTTTTTAAAGGAATGCGATCTCATCGTCAATCGGGATCTGCCGGAATTTTTTGTTTTCCGCGAGGAACTTGCGTTGGATCAACCTGTCGTGTACCTCCCGCTAGGTGAGTTCCCTCGGGGTGCCTACAATTTTAGACGTACGTTCTTTCATTTTCAGCCCGGCGATGCTATTGCGTTTTCATGTGCGGCGGATCGGGAAATTTATCACCTCATGTCGGACCAATGTGCGGCGACGGAAACGATGTTACCCTTCTTTGCTGATGAGCAGATGCTTAGCCCTCTCTCTACCGAGCAGCAGGAAGAATATCGTAAACACTTCGGCTTTGATCCTGATGATGTCGTGTTTTTGTATGTGGGTCGTATAACTTCTGAAAAAAATGTCCATTCCATCTTGTCCGTCTTCAAAAAATTAGTAAAGCTGTATCCGAATGTCCGACTGCTAATCGTCGGACCTATTGATGATGTTAAATTTGAGGAATTTGAATCGGGTCCCAATGCGTTGGATGTACTCTTTTCCAAATTATTGGACGAGAACCGTGACGTAAAAGAACGGGTCAGAATGCTTCCATATATCGACCAAGAGGCGCTTCCGATTCTTTACAATATTGCCGATGTATTCATGAATCTGACGATACATCACGATGAGAACTTTGGTTTAACCCAAGTTGAAGCAATGAGTTGTGGCACGCCTGTCATAGGTACAAGTTGGGGTGGTTTGAAGGATACCATTGAGCACGGAAAAACTGGATTTCAGGTCGATACCTTTGTAACCGACTGGGGTATCCGCGTGGATTTACACTCGGTGCTTCATTACTCTGCGAGACTCATTGCGTCAAGAGAAGAGAGAGAAGAGATAGGAGATGCAGCACGTCGGACTGTCCTGTCAAAATTTAGTCGTCGTCGCTTTGAACAGAAATTGTGCGCTATTGTTGATGGTTGTTTGAAGACCTCAAAGCATTCGACGGATGGAAACCAGATGAGCCGATTTGGTTTGAAATACGCCCTCATGAACGCACAATACGACCGAGAAAATGAAGGTGCTATTACTTCTCTGATCACGAGGAGACCTCGATACACCAAGCAAAACTATGAGTTTTACTCAAAAATAATTCTCCCCTATAGTTCAGGATACGTTACCGAAGAACTTTGCGCGGAAAATATCTTGTCCCTCGGGACGCTTTTTTATCATGTAAAGGCTCATGCAATAGAGATGCAAGATCCTGTGTGGGCACGGACTTACGAAATTGACGACGCTGAAAAAGCGATTATTCAGTATTTGGATGCTTCTGATGCTATCAAAACGCAAACGCTTATCTCGGCGTTAGCCGACGTTGGATCTGAAGCGGAAATAAAGGCATCACTTCGGAACCTGCTGCGAGAAGGAATTGTTGTGCAAAGTTCTTCTCGGTTGACTAAACCAATCCCAAACAATATAGAGGTAATACAATGATTACAGATACATCGATTTTCACAATACCAGAACACGTTGAAAAAGCGATCGTAGATGACGATCTGGTGTTGCTCAATTTTGAAACGGGCGATTTTTATGGCGTCGGTAGTGTCGGAACAGACGTTTTTTCCTTGCTTGAAGAAGAAAATAAACTTGGCCCGATTCTTGAGCAACTCAAGACAGAGTATGATGTCCCTGAGGAAACGCTCCGAGAGGATTTGATAGCGTTGTTTAATGCGCTTCAGGAGAACAACTTACTGGAGATAACCGATGGCTAAACAGATTATAAGAGACAGCTCAACATTTCTTCGTGCATACGTCCTGATATTTTTGATTGACTTTGGTTTGTGGTCTTTTGGGTTTCATCAAGTTGTCAGAACCATACTCAAATGGCAAAAATCAACGGGAAGTCAGGAAGCGGAGGTTGATTGGGAAAAGATTTCCAAAACCGTCAAAATTGCAAAAAAATCATTTCGTCTGTATATCAGACGTCGAATTGAATGTCTGGAAAGATCACTGGTTGTCTATTCTCTCCTGCGGCGCGAAGGTATACCTGCTCAGCTCTGTTTGGGATGTAGCAAGTATCCACCACTTACTTTTCATGCCTGGGTTGAATGTAACGGGCGAGTTGTCAACGACGGAGATATTGTTAAAGAAAGATATGTGAAGGTTTCTGTGAAATAGGTTCGAGGAGGGTTAAAAGTATGGGTGGTTTTGCAGGACTATTTAATTTAGATGCTTCGCCTGTTAACCAAGAATTATTACAAAAGATGATGGTTGTCACGCGCGTTCGGCGAGGCGGCAAGAAAATAAGTAATTTCGTTGACAGGCAAATAGGCATGGGACAGTGTCAATTCCATACAACAGAGGAATCGCAATGGGAGCATCAGCCCTTTTCAGACGAATCCGGTTCCTTATGTATCGTTTCTGACGGACGCGTTGATAATCGAGAAGCGTTAATCAAGCATTGCGGTATTAATGCGAAAGAACGTATTGTCACGGATGTTGAGTTAATCCTTGCTGCCTATAAACGGTGGGGTGCTGACTGTGTAAAACGTATTATCGGTGACTATGCTTTTGCAATCTGGGACAAAAAACAACAACGCCTGTTTTGTGCCCGGGATTATGCAGGTATGAGACCTTTATATTATACGCTTGTTGATCGGACCCTTATATTTGGCTCGACAATCGCGCAATTTTATGAGCATCCGCGAATATCAAGGGAACTCAATAATGAATATATGGCAGATTTTCTATTAAATCCGGTGACTGGATCGCTGAATTCGCCAAACACAGCAATTAAGGGTGTTAAGCGTCTACCTCCTGCCTGCTATATTTGGGTAGATCAGCGTGGCATTTCCGAACCAGTTGAATACTGGTCCACGGCAGGGATAAAAGAAATACAGTATTCCGATCCAGACGATTATGCTGACGGCTTCAGGGAAGCATTTCGTGAAGCTGTAAAATGCAGGATGCGTAATAAAGCACCCATCGCTTCTGAATTGAGCGGCGGATTAGATTCCTCGTCTATTGTTTCAATGGCGGCTGACATCTATCAAAGCGGCGAGATGCCGAACAATGAATTGCTTACGCTATCAAAAGGGTTTGACGTCTTTAGAGAAGCAGACGAAGCAAGCTATCAGCAATCAGTTATACAGAAGTATAATCTCATCAATCGGAGGATCCCGACGGATGATCGGCTTTTCATGCAAAGTACGGAATCTTACCCGTGTCCCGATGAACCCTACGGCGTTTATCTCGCTTGTCATGAACACTACCTAACCCCTGAAGCCGCCAACGATTTTGGAGCAACTGTTCTGTTTTCTGGAATCGGGGGCGACGAGATTATGCAAGGAAGTGCGCTAAATATCGCAGATTTGCTCCGCGATGGAAAGTTCAGAAAACTCAGAGGCGAATTGTCGAAATGGGCACGTGCACCTAACATGTCTTATCTGTATGCATTATCAGAGTTTGGGATTAAACCGCACATCCCATATTTCATGCAACCCTTCGTGGGCGCAATTATCCGAAAGCCGCTGGAATTCTGGAATCATATCGGTGTAGAAGATACGGGTCCAATGATTCCTGAATGGCTCGACGAACGCTTTGCTCGGGAACAAGCTGTTACCCAGCGTATACGACGTTTAATTCCTGATAGAGATTGTCATAAAAAATCGCTGCGGCTTGAATATCGGTATCTACGTGAAAGTAACTCATGTCAGGCGGTTCAAGTCGTCTACTGCCCACTGAATATCGAAATCCGTCAGCCTTTCTTTGACCAACGGCTTGTCGAATATGTTATGGGTGTCCCAATGCACCATAGAATCACTGTCGACGCAAAAGGAAGAATCGTAAGGAAACTCCTCATCCGCAACGGAATGAAAGGTATTCTACCCGATATGATCCGAAACCGCCTTAGCCAACCGAATCTGGGAAGACATGCCATGAAGGGGTTAAAGCTTGCATTACCCGAACTGATAACGCAGTTAGACCAAGATGCGGTTGAGGTGGTTAAAAGAGGATACGTCAACCGGGAGCGCTTGCGAGGGATCCTTTCTCGATGGATGCTCGGGGACTGGGAAAAAATTGGGAATGTGGTTAATACATTATCGCTTGAGCTCTGGTTGAGGCGATACACAACCAAGTGAACTTGGTCAATTCGGAAAGGGATTCTATTTGTTACTTTAGATAGATACAATCCGGGGGACTGACGCAATTCTAAAAAAGGACAATCCTACAATGAGCATACCGAGAAGAAGAATTAATGTATTGGGACCTGCCCCTCCCTTTGAAGCAACTGACACTGACAATAAATTCGTGAAATTGTCGGATCTTAGAGGAAAGTTAGTTGTCCTTGAGTTTGGAAGTATGACGTGACCGTATTGTGTGGCGGAGTCTCCGTCAATGGATCGACTGTATAAGGATTATCAACATCGAGGGGTCGAAGTGTTATTCGTCTATACCAAAGAGGCACACCCGGGTGAGAATTATCCTGAACTTTTCTCTTTTGAAGAAAAAATGGAACGTGCCTCTGACTTCAGGGCGAAAAATTGTATTTCTCGCCCTGTATGGGTTGATGGATGGGATGAATATGCTCACAAACGATATGGGTACGGTCCTAACATGAGTTTCATCGTTGACCGAAACGGTCAAGTTGTGTTTAAAGCGAATTGGACGAATACCGCACTGTTACGGGAAACGGTCGTTGCCATCTTGAAAGCCGAAGTTGACAGAGCGAAGGGGCACCCTGTTGCGCTTTTTACAGCGGAACGGATCTATCCGGGAATTGCGCCTGTTGAAATGTACATTGAAGGTCTGAAACATAACGGACCGACAGCACTGCTTGATGTTGGCGTAAAACACATCATTGAGCAGCGACGACTCGGCAGAATTTAATTATAGTGGATCTCATAATTAATTGCACACTGCCAAACAAAAGAACCCCCTAACCCCCCTTATCAGGGGGGAATTTGGGAACTTTAAAATGTAAACTTATTTTTGGAATTCACTATAAAAGGACATTTGCTATGCCAAAAATTCTCTATTTTTCACGTGGGCGAGGCTTTGGACACGCAATCCCCGATCTAATGGTCGTAGATCGTTTGGAATCCATGCGACCGGATGTAAATATCATCCTCGGTTCTTATGCTGATGGACTTAAGGCTATCTCGTCTAATGGGCGAAGTGCCTTGGATCTTGAGATGGAACTCGACGATGAGTACACGCAGAAAGAATTGAGCGCACTTCAGAGCATTATCCCTTCAGTCGAACCGGATATTATTGTTACACATGAAGTTTTTTATGCTTTACCTGTAGCAAAAAAATATAATATCCCCAGCGTCCTTATTACACACTGGTTTTTTGAGGAGTTGGGCGATATGACAGCATTTACCGGCTTATTGGCGCGTTTTTTCAATTGCGCTACGGAAATTGTAATACGGGATATAGAATCAGGGCATACTGTTCCGCCGACACTAAAAGTTCCGGTCTCTTTTATCGGACCCATCTTACGAACAGCTGAACCGCTCGAAGATGGGGGACTCTCAGTAAGGCAAGAATTAGGCGTGCCAGCGGATTTACCGCTAATTTTTGTGAGTATGGGCGGAAATAGCCAGTCCCGACGCAAAGAGATGTTAGCATCTGCTGTCGATACGTACATGAAACTTGACCCAAAGCAATATGGACTTATCCTAATTGCTGGAGAGGATGCGGATTATTATCGCCAAAAGTTAACAGACTATCCGTACGCTGTAGTCAAGTCATGGGATTGGAACATTCTGCGCTTGCAGGCGGTGAGTACGCTCGCTATTACGCGTGGATCGTTTGGGACGCTCTGCGAACTCGCACGATTTGGGGTTCCGTCGATTTCAATAATAGATGGTGGTAATGCCGTCGACACTTTTCATGTAATGAATTTGAAACGATTAGGCATCACGGCCCCTGTGGACTTTGATGAGATTACTGGAAACAGGTTAGCTGCGTTGGTTGAATCAATTCTCAGTTCACCGCAAAAGCAGCAAGAGATGGCAGAGGCAGCATCCGTCTACCAATACGACAATGCCTCTCAAACTGCAGCTGATATTATTTTATCACATCTCAATTAGGAGGAAGTGATTTTGTCTTTTGATTTTGATAGCACAGAATTTCACGGGGTCTTAGTCGCTGACACGCTCCGAAATGAACGCTACCGTCAGAGTATCTTTGAAACAGTAAAAAAAGGGGATACTGTAGTAGATATCGGTGCCGGAAGCGGAGTCCTCTCCTTTTTCGCTTGTCAAGCCGGAGCAAAGCGGGTCTACGCGATTGAAAGAACTAAAATTATCGAGATTGCCAAAGCCATCGCCGAAGCCAACGGGCTCGTGGATCAAGTAGTTTTTATTAATCAGGATTCTCGGAAGATCGAACTGCCAACGAAGGCAGATGTAATTATCTCAGAGTTGATTTCTAAGTTTGGTGTAGGTCAAAATTTAGTCGATGTCATCTCTGATGCCCAGCGACGATTCCTGAAACCCGGTGGGAAATCCTTGCCCTCTTGGCTGGAAATGACGATTGTTCCAATCCAAGACGCAGATTTTTACAACACCATTGATGTCTGGTCTTCAGATTTCTATAATCTTGATTTTTCTTTGGCACGAGAAACGGCTCTCAACGAAGTGTATAGCAACCGGTTTAATAAAACCAACTTCTTATCTGCACCGGCGCAATTACACACAATTGATTTCGCAAACATGCCAGAACACTCTATGTTGAACGAACGAGTCACTTTTCAAATTGAGAACGACGGGGTGTTACACGGTTTCTGTGGCTGGTTTAATGCTCAACTCTCGGAAAACACGTGGTTAACCAACGAACCGCCATCCCCAGTTCTAAGTTGGGATAATATTTTTTTCCCAATCCTTAAACCTTGTACTGTTAGAGCAGGAGATTTAATAGATCTCCAGATTCGCTCGTTTCCTGCGACTCTAAATTGTGTCTGGAAATGGACAGTTGATATTCATCCCAGCTGGAATACTAAGAGACGGCGTTACGTGCACTCTACACTACAACAGTGGGGTGGCGAATTACAGCGAGCCCTTGAAATCAACCAACAGGATGCCATCTGAACGCGAGGTTGTAGAAAAATGAAACAACACAAAGCATCTGATATCAAACTTGAACAGTGGAATCCACCTGTAAAAGAATGGGGTCCGGTTTACAAAGCGATTTTCCGGTCTTTCGGAATGATATGGGCCGCCGGAAAATTTGAGACCCTACTTATTTTTTTCTTAATGTTCATCCAAGGTTTGCTACCCGTGCTGATTCTCTACTTGAGCCGAGATGTGATTGACATGGTCATCGCTATCTCTGGTTCAAACGAGGGGGACTTCGGTGAGGTAGCTCCGGTCTTGATGGTGTTAGCACTTGCCACCGTCGTCTTGCAAACAACAGGACCGATTTTCCTTGCGGTTAAAAGCATCCTTGGCGACAGAATGCGCCGTCATTTGACACTTCTTGTTATGGAAGCTTCGAATCGACATCCCGACCTTGCCCACATTGAAGATCCAAAACTCCATGACCAACTCCAACAGGTCCGGCATATTGAGCGAAGTAGTGCTGACTTAGTTATCTACGCTTTTCAAGCCGGTCGAGATTGTTGGGAATTATTGTCAACTGCTCTGTTTCTTTCGTTGTTTCACCCGTTAGCACCAATTCTTTTAATTTTATGCGCGTTACCCTACGCCTTGATGCAATATCGTTACGCCAATCTTGCTGGAATCGCGATTCAATTTCAGGCACCAGAAGCCAGAAAACTCGACTATTTCAGGAACCAGTTTCTTTTTAACGAAACAGCCAAAGATGTGCGTATTTTTGGGCTTCACGATTTCTTTTTAGGACAATATGTGCGTACTTTTAAACGCATTCTTAGCGTGCTGTGGTCAGTCCGATGGCGTGAATTTCGTTCGCTTTCACTGTATGCCCTGTTAGGTGGTGTGGGCTTGTGTGCTCTTTATGTCTATCTCTTTCGACAGACAATCGGTGGTGAGGTAAGTGTTGGTGAACTTACCGCTTATGGTGGTGCTACGATTCTCGCGTGGACGACGCTGAACACATCTCTCGCTAATTTTGCTTTCATGCATCAGATCGGCGGCTTTTTGACGCATCTTTACGATTTTCTGAAAAGGAAGCCAGCGATTAAAATGGTCCCGAAAGCATTCGCCAAACGTGTCCCACGATCCCTTGAGAAAGGTATTGCCTTCAAAGAGGTCCACTTTCAATACCCTAACACGGAGCGGAAGATTTTGGATGGTGTTTCCTTCCATATTCACCCTAAGGAGACCGTGGCAATCGTCGGCAAAAATGGAGAAGGGAAAACAACTCTAGTTAAATTGATTACCCGAATGTATGACCCAACTGATGGTGAAATTAGGCTCGAGGATGCCCCTATCCACTATTTTAACCTCGACAATTTACGGCACCAAATGGGCGTTGTTGACCAAGACTTTCTCAAATATCAACTCAGCGTCCAAGAAAACATTGGTCTCGGCAATGTCGCGCAACTTTCCCAAATGGGATTCATAAAAGCCGCTGCTAAAGACGCAGGTGCAGATTTCATCGACCAACTTCCAAATGGATATGAAACGATACTCTCTCGTCAGTTTGAAGATGGCACAGAACTCTCAGGTGGACAATGGCAAAAAATCGCGATCGCCCGTGCCCTTATCCGAAACGCACAAATCCTTATCCTTGATGAACCAACAGCTGCCTTGGATGTGCGAAGCGAATACGAAATCTACGCACGTTTTCAAGAACTAACGAAAGATAAAACAACCATATTGATTTCGCATCGCATGTCAACTGTACGCATGGCAGACAGGATTCTCGTGCTTGATGGCGGAAAACTCATCGAGGAAGGCGCACATGACGAACTGATGAAGCGTAAGGGCCTATACGCCAGACTATACAACCTACAAGCGGAGCACTATGATGTTTAAAAAATTACGTTCTTGGACAACACAAGTTGTGGATGCGGCAAAATTAAGCCTGAGAATGCTTCCTGTCGCCTGGCGCAGCTCAGCGAAACTAACCACTTTACTGCTGCTATTGCTGGTTGTTTCGAGCGGCCTCCCTGCGATTTCTGCTGCGTTGCTCAACCGACTTGTCAATGACGTGGTGACACTCCTGAAGGCGGGAAGTTCATTAGAAAACATAACAGTGTTTTGGGGTATTAGCTACCTCGTCTGTCAAGTCCTTCCCTTCATTCTGATGCCAGCATCAGAGGCAATCCGTAGTACGCTTTCGGATCTGCTTATCGCTGACATAGATAAAAAGGTTATGAAAAAGGCATCGAAACTACCAGGGATGGTGCATTTTGATGAGAGTCAATTTTACAATCAACTCCGATTTATCCAAGAGAACACAACACTCCCTGAAAGCACATTATGGCTTATGTCGTCTACGCTTAGCAACGGGATTACCTTAATCTCCCTATTGATCTTAACGACCACAATCAGTCCGTTCATCCCTGTTGCAATGCTCTTGGTTGCTCTGCCTCACCTGTGGGTTGAATATCACCATTACAGATATGCCTTTGACGTTACTTGGGACCAGATGCCCGAATCGCGGCAATTGGCATACTACAACCGACTCCTTGTTGATACAAAAAGTGCAAAAGAGATAAAACTCTTTAACCTCGGTGGTTACTTTATCAACCAGTACCGCGAACTTTTTGACACGGTTTTCAAACGCGTTCGTTCCGTGAAAATTTCGCATACGAGAAGCACAGTACTTTTTTCACTCTTGCATGGGATTGGACTTACACTCTTATACGCCTACGTCGTGCTGATTTCGGTCCAGGGGAAAATTACTGTAGGGGACTTGGCAATGTATTTTTCCATCGTTGCCTCGATGCAACAGAGTTTCTGGATGCTGACCTTGATGGCGGGACAACTTATCGGTTCGACGGCGGGTCTTCGTTCTTTCTGGTCCTTCTTTGATTTGGTGCCTGCACTTAAAACAGTTGAGGCACCCCAGGAGTTTTCTCACATTAGCCGATCTGTCGAGTTTAGGAATGTCTCTTTCTCTTATCCAGGGCGTAAGCAATCCGTGTTTAACAACATCTCCTTTTCAATAAACGCCGGAGAGACACTCGCTATCGTTGGAGAAAACGGTGTTGGCAAAACGACGCTTGTAAAACTACTCTGTCGTTTCTATGACCCAACACAAGGTGAGATATTCATTGACGATGTTCCACTAGACCGGTATCGCCTTGATAGTTTACGCCAGAAAATCGCCCCCGTCTTTCAGGATTTCTCGCGCTTTTTCTTGACCGCAGGCGAAAACATCGGTATTGGGAATGTAGCACAAGTTAACAACGATACCGCGGTGATTCAGGCTGCCGAGCAAGGCCAAGCGGATGCCGTGGTTTCAAAGATGTCTGAAGGCTACCAGACACAGCTGGGTCGACAATTTGAAGGCGGTGTCGATTTATCTGGTGGAGAGTGGCAGAAAATCGCCATCTCGCGCGCATTTATGAGAGATGCACAAATCCTTATCCTTGATGAACCGACAGCCGCACTCGATGCAGAATCTGAATACGGCCTCTTTCAACGCTTCAAAATTCTTACGGAAGGTGTGTCAACCTTGTTAATCTCTCACCGTTTTTCGACCGTCCGCATGGCAGACAGAATTCTCGTCATTGACCAAGGGCAAGTTCTTGAGGAAGGTACACACGATCAACTGATGAACAAAGGTGGGCGGTATGCAACATTATATCGAATGCAATCGGAAAAATACGGAAAAAATTTTAGCTGAAATCTTGGGAGGCATGAAATGCATATCGTTGAAACCACCACAATTGGTATCGCTGCAATGCGCTCAAACAAAATGCGTTCCCTGCTCACCATGCTTGGCATTATCATTGGTGTCGCCGCCGTATTAGCAATGATCGCTATTGGGGATGGGGCTAAGGAAATTGTGGTACAAGACGCACAGAAACTAGGGGGTGCGAATCAGTTCATCATGTACCGGATGTGGTACAAACGCGTAAACAACCGCTGGGTCCGCAACCGTAGTAGTGAATACCTGAAATACGAAGATGTCTTGGCAATGGAGGCAGAGTGCCTGTCTCTGAAGGCTATCACGCCGCAAGTCTGGAGTTCGGGAGGGGTACTCATCCAAGGGCCAGGGGGTACTGAAACCCGGGCAGGCTGGAACGGTGTAGATGCCAATTATACAACCGCAATGGATTGGAACCTTAAGGAAGGACGTTTTATCACGGATGAAGATGTGGAAAACGCAACGAAAATCTGCGTACTGGGAGACGAGGTCGCCACTGCCTTATTCGGTGATAAATCTCCCTTAAGCGCAGAAATTAAAATCGCACGGCACAGCAACTCTTATAACCGGCGACATCCGAAAAAAGGGATACGATTCACAGAGCGTTTCAGAGTCGTTGGAACGTTGATGCCGAGGGGTAGAAGTCTTCGGTTCGGATGGAGTTTCGACAACCTTGCCTTTATTCCTATATCAACCGTCCAAAAACGTTTCACTGGCAACGACTACATTGAGTATATTTCGGTCTATGCACGGACGGTTGAGGATGTTCCCAAGGCAATTGAAGAGGTAAAAACAGTTGTCAGAAAAAGACATAGAAACCAAGACGACTTCATCGGAATCTTTGAGATGCGAAAAGGAATGGCACAACTCGAAAAAATCAGTAAAATCATAAAAGTAACCTTAGGCAGCATTGCCGGGTTTTCACTTTTCGTTGGGGGAATCGGCATTATGAATATGATGCTCGTCGCTGTAAGTGAGCGAACGCGCGAAATCGGGCTGCGGAAAGCTGTCGGCGCAAAACGTTGGGATATTCTACTTCAGTTTCTCATAGAAGCGGTGCTAATATGTGGTGTAGGCGGTGCCATCGGTATTGGATTAGGTAGCCTTGCCGGTGAAGGGATGGCGATGCTTGCCGTGAAAATTGTCAAAATTGTTCCCGAGTGGCCTGCAGTTATCTCTTGGCAGTGGATCCTCATCTCCGTCTCATTTTCTGCGATCATCGGCATTTCGTTCGGGATGTATCCCGCAATAAAAGCCGCGACGCTTTCACCGGTTGAAGCACTCCAGAAAGAGTGAAGTTGTTTTGAGGTTTCGCGCGTATCAGGCTAAAAACTGCCTGCGTTGTAGGTTAGCAGATAGGTAACACTGATTTTCGGACGGTCGAGTTCTTTTCAAGAGTCGAAGAAACCTCGACCGTCCGCAGAGGGGCAATACAGATGCAAGCGATCATTTTATGTGGCGGGCTAGCGACACGGTTAGGGAACCTGACAAAGACAGTCCCCAAAATTCTGCTTCAAATTGCAGGTAAAACGGTGTTGGACTGGCAGATCCAACTGCTAAAAGAGACCAATGTTGACGAAGTTATCCTCGCATCGGGACACCTCCATGATGTGATTTATGAACGCGTCGGTACTTCCTACGCCGGTGTGCGTGTTCGATACGCCAAAGAGGAGAAGAGACTCGGCACGGGTGGTGCTATTCAGAATGCCATGAGACATATCAGCACATCGCCTTTTTTCGTTCTCAACGGCGACGTACTCCTCGCTAACTTTTCGCTGCGCGAGATGTTACAGAAGTTTCAGCAAGACATGTTAGGTGTGCTACTGAGTGTGCGTGTTGACGATATTCACGCCTACGGCGAGATCGTCTCCGATGGCGATGGAAAAGTCAAAGCCTTCCGCGAGAAACAATCCGTCTGTCGCCCGGGTTACATCAACAGTGGTGTATACATCTTCAGCAAGACGATTGCTGACGCGTTTCCGAAAGATCAGGAGAGCTTCTCAATTGAGCGCGATGTTTTCCCCAATGTTCGGGGTCTTTATACTTTACAAGCCCATGCGGATTGGATCGACATTGGTGTCCCGGCGCGGCTGGCGTATGCCCAACAACACTTCCAAAATGGAGTTTTCTAATGAACCGTGACATCTTCCAGGCGTATGATATTCGGGGTATTTTTGGTGTCGATTTCCAACCCGAGGATTTCTATCAAATCGCCCGTGCGTATGCAGCGCGCTTTCAACCTAAAACCGTCGCCTTGGGACACGATGTCCGCGAGAGTTCTTTCCAGCTCTACCAGCAAGTCGCCGAGGGACTCCTTGACGCTGGTGTTGATGTTCTCAATCTCGGTCGGATCTCTACGGATATGCTCTATTTCGCTGTAGTCCACTACCAGACAGACGGAGGTATTATCATCTCGGCATCTCACAATCCAGCGGCATATAACGGCATGAAACTCGTCCGTCAGCATGCCGCACCGCTATCCGCGAATACAGGGCTTCTCGATCTTCGCGATATCCTTGAAAGGAAAACTTTATCTCTAAACGGAAATACCCACCGTAGCGGCACCCTTGAATCTGTTTCGTTTTTAGATGTCTATTTGGAACACCTTCGCTCGTTTGTAAACGCCGAGGAGTTATCTAACAGGCGCATTGTCATCAACGCCAATAACGGACTTGCTGGACAGGTCGCTAACCGCTTGTTAGCCGAGACACCCATCGAAATCTGTGAACGGTTATTTACGCAACCCGATGGAACATTCTCCCAGATCCCGGCAGGCAGACCCGACCCACTCAGACCGGAGAATCGTAAATTAACCACGGCGGCAGTTAAGCGGAAGGGTGCAGATTTAGCAGTGGCATGGGATGCTGATGCCGACAGATGTTTTTTCTTCGATGAAAATGGAATGTTCGTTGAGGGCTGCTATATTACGGCACTGCTCGCTGAAAAATGCCTCCGGGAACAAGAAAAGGGTGCTGTCATCTTTGATCCAAGAGCCGTATGGGCGGTAGAAAACGCCGTTGTCACCGCAAATGGGACACCGATTCTCAACCGATGTGGGCATTCGTTTATCAAAACCCGTATGCAAAAAACCGGGGCCTTGTTCGCAGGAGAGGCGAGCGGACACTATTACTTCAAAGATAATTTCCATACCGATAATGGCATGATCCCGTTTCTACTCGTCCTTGAATACCTCAACGAAAGTGGAAAGTCCCTCGCTGAAGCTGTAGACCCCTTCCGAGCAGCATACCCCGTTTCCGGTGAGATTAACTTTTCCTTTGAAACCCGCTCTCAGATGCGAGATGCTATGGATGTCGTCCAAAAAACAATAGACGCTTGGGGGAACCGCCCCTGTCTTGAAACACCAGTTGACGGTCTATCTGTCAGATTTCTCCCAGATTTCCACTCATGTGTTCATAAGGGTTTGAAACCCACCCGTTGGCGGTTCAATCTCCGAGAGTCGAACACCGAACCCTTGTTACGACTCAACGTTGAAACGATCGGATGCGAGGCCCTTCTCATTGAACAAACAATGCGGATAACTGAAAAACTTCAGAGTCTCGGCGCAAGGCGAGAGACGCAGTTCCGCTGGGAAGAGGGACTGCGAGAGAAATAAAACGATTTGCTGATACCTGCCAAGAATTTCAGGAGTCGTCAAAACTGCCCCTAATTTGACCCAAGCATCCACCGTTTCTACTGTAGTTCTACCTGGTGATAGACCCCCGAATGCATGCGTTCGTTCCAGCGAAGGTTTTCTGCCGGTGCAGGGATAATAAAATCTGTCATTTTTTACCTACCGCACTTCAACCTAAAAAGCGTGTCTGACAATTTCCCAACAGCACTGCCAATTTTTAGACGAAAAATCAGACCTTTTCATTTTTGCCCATCTTGCACCCTTTCCGTCAAAAAATTGTGTCCTTATATTATGAAAGGCATCAATCATCAAATGCATTCAGTGCCTTAGTGTATGGATTATGAGTCCATTTTTCTATAACTCTTCTCGCGATTGGCAGCCCCTGATATATGTCAGGACAGCATCGCAAACTCATTAATCTATATTGAACTGATTCGTCGTGTGAAGCAATATCGCTGCTTTTAGCGTCTTTTTTTCTAACTTGTGGCTTCCTTGATAAGCGCATAGTTTTGATTTTATAGGCATTCGCCAGCAACACATTCCAAGCACGCCGCTGGAAAAGGGAAATCTTACTCTGAATCTGGATAGCAGGGCTCGCCTTAACAACTTCATTAATTTTCGCTAAATTCATGAGAGATACCCTCCTTAAGTAAATTCTATCATAAAGGAAAGTTTTGCCAATATTAATACTCACCTTTCATACCATAAATACTCATCTTAAAGTCTGGGAAGTCAGATGTGGCGTGGGTTGGTAGCACCCTTAAAACATTTAAAAGTATATATTAAAATTGTTAAAAAACAGGCAGGCAAACGGGGCCCTTCTTAAGGCAGAAAAGCCACTGATTTTTGCTGTTTAACAAGAAGAACAGAAAAAAGAGGAGGGATCCTTTAGAGAATACCCCTATCTATGCATCTGTGGGCTACAGGAAGGACAGATAACAATCGGCGAATCTCCACTGCGATGTCCTTCTGCGGACGTTATAGGGGCTTTGGTGAAAGGATTTGAGGGTATCGTAAAAAAAATGAGGGAAATCAGAGATTCCTGGACGGCTGTGATGTCGGCTTGTTGGACAAACTCGGGCAGGCGGGAGCTCCTTGTAAGTGTTTGTCAGTAATACATTCCACGACCGCTACCGGGATTCGAGGTGTGTCAAGTTCGCATATTATATCCAAATTTTTCAGCATAAATATGTGTTTTTGAATATCAAAAACATAACAATTTCAATCCGATTGTCCCATCCTACGTTCGCATATTTTTTTCAAATCATGTAATTTTTAAAGATAAAGTCCGTCTATAATCCTGCTATTTCAGGGATTTGAGCCATATTTTAGCCGAAGGTAGCAGCATATTTTTTTCAAATCATGCACCTTTTTGCCCCGAAAATTGTGTCCTTAATTTTGAAGGCTGGATGCATTTTAGATCTATTCTGTTCGCATATTTTTTTCAAATCATGCACCTTTTTGCCCCGAAAATTGTGTCCTTAATTTTGAAAGCACTCTTAGTGAACAATAGAAAGGTGAGAAAAAACCTTGTTTGATTTTCCCAGAACTTTACATAAGCATTACTTGTTTGAAGAAGATGCTGCGTTTTATGCCGCAGACCTTGAGAAAGCCAGTGTCATTGAACTTTCCGCTGTGATGGTCGACATCTTAAAACTCGCCGAAACCCACACGCGTGAGTGGATCCTCCAAACACTGAAAACTTCTTATACAGCGGACGATATTTTTGAAGCGTTTCAAAGCTTTGAAGCACTCGAAAAAGAAGGCTTGCTATTCAATCGCGGTGAGAATCTCACAAAAACCCGCGCCTTGGAAAACGAGCGGCGCAAGTTACTTGTTGTGATCCCCGGCATCCCTGTAGATTCCTTCTTTGATATTGAAACGTTATCCGCCGGCACCAACATGGCACTTTCTTACATGTTTGAACATCTCACCAAATATGTAGACCTGCATTTTGCTGGCACCCGAAATCGAAAGTTAGCCGATAATGTCTATGAAGTAGATATCAGTGTGGCTGACTTTGGACGACTCAGCCGGCGTCTCAACGCCACCTATTTCGGCATCCTCACCTTACATCGCGACCATGAGACATGGCTCTTACCGCTGTATCAGCATGTTGAGCTCCCACCGATCCTTGTTCAGTGTCATGCACCCCGTGGACATGGTGGCGATGCAATCAATTCCATGCTCCGGCATTATGCTGCAATGCGGGATTTCGATGCTTTCACCGCCCCCTCTGATTATGTCCGTGAGTTCTATGCCGATTATGTCTGGGACACCAGTTTCTTCAACACCCTCCCCAACGGTGTAGACTCGGCTTTGTTCCGCCCAATGGAGAAACAAAAAGCCAAACAAGCACTCGCTGAACACCTTGGAGACGATCGCATCCTAACAACCCCAACCGTTGGCTACCTTTCTCGAGTAGAGTCTGAAAAAGGTGCCTCGGTCTACTTGAAACTCGCTGAATTGAATCCACACCTCTTATTTTTAATCGCAGGGCCCAGTCTCGGAAGATATGCTTCAAGAGATCTCCCCAACAATCTCGTCTACGCCGGTTTCCATCCCCGTGAAGCATTGCCGCGGGTCTACAACGCCTTTGATGTGTATTGTTTCCTGTCAATGTCAGGGGAAGAGACCTTCGGTCTCACTGTCCTTGAAGCCATGGCGTGTGGTGTGCCGCCTGTCGTTCCCAATTTTGATGGCGTGCCATCAGTCGTCGGCGAGGCGGGCTTGATCGCCGATGCCGAGAACTTTCACCAGGATATCGCAACGTTTGTCAGTTACCCTTCGCCCCTCGATTTTTCGGAGAAAATTAACTTGCTGTTCACCAATGATCAACTCCGGCAATCCCTTTCCAAAAAAGCCAGAGAACGGGCACGCTCCTTTACCTGGGAGAAAACCGCACATCGGATTATCCAATTATTTGAAGGGCTTCATCAGAAAAGACAACTCGTCAGTCCAAATAGACTCCTCAATGTGTTCGCACCCACACCCCCGGAGGCAGTCCACGGTTTACACGGTATCGAACCAACCCATCAAGGAAAACAGAAAATCGGGTATAAGTCTCTTGTATTAGGAATGAATGAGCATTATGAGCGTTGTCTGATCCGGGATGCAGCATATCCCCTACGTGTTGAAGATGGGCTTGTACTGAGCATTTTGAAAAATCACACAGCAAGGGAAGCCGAAGCACTCCTTACCGCCGTGGTCGAGGACGAAACCGAGGCAAAGGCAATCCTCAAAAGGGTTTGTGGCTTAATCCAGGCAACCGCCTGAAAGAAGGACGCAGCTATGACATCTTACACCGATTACCGATTGAACCGGCATCATAAATTTCAACAAGATGGACGCAAATATGTTGCCGACCTTGAAACCAACGACATCATTGAAGTCAATGATGTCGAATGGGACATTCTTGGTCGATATGCGACTCAGACAGCATATCAAATCGTTGAAGCTTTGAAAGGAAAGTATAAATCAACAACTGTCTTTGAGGGTATCGCGCGGTTACAACGCCTGAGTAAGCACGGGCAACTTTTAACACAAATACCTAACACCGGCAGGAAATCTGATGTTTCACAACACATCGACCGCAAACTCAAGGTGTTAGTTCCCTTTGATTTTACCAAAGAGAAGTCAGCCCTCGACTACATCACGAATCTGAATCGGTATCAACTCTTGACGACGCTCACACAAGCCGCCGAGTTAGAAACACTCAGTTTTTCAAAAGTCAAAACAGGAAACGTCCAACGATCCGAGCATACCAAAAATTTCGGGAAACTTCGCATGCGACAGATAAAAGTTGATCAAGGCAATACCTTCACACCCGCATGGTATGCAAGGAAAGGATACGATGGTATTTTGCTCTTATCGCCATTTTTGACAGATAACCTCTTGTACTATCAGGTCCCCGATGTACCAATCGTTCACTGCATAGAAAACACCCAGAAACTACAGCACTCTCTGCTTGAAACCCTCCTGCATCTCCAGGCCTGTCAGAAAGCAAACGATACCTTAGTTGTTAAAGCATCGTGGATGAAAGCCTGGCTCAACGAGTTTGATATCCCCGAGAAAAACCTATGTGTGATCCCAGATGGCATCAACGCCGTTGAACCTATTGATAAAGCCTTAGCAAAACAACATACCGCGACTCTCTTTGACAAACCAATGTTTGCCCAACGCCCCGTTGTCGGACTGATTTCCGGATTTGAACCCAATCAGGGAGCAGCGTGGATATCCGAGTTCGCTGAAGCCAACCCAGACCTCGCCATTTTTGTCTATGATGCCGTGTTAGCACAGCATTATAGCAATGTTCCAGACAACGTCGTAATTTTCAGTGCAGCGGATGAAGACATGGCTACGATCCTACCGATTTTCTTTCAAGCACTCGACCTGGTCTGTTTTCCCGCGATTCCGGGAACATCCCTTTCAGTGGTTCTAGAGGCAATGGCTTATGGGACACCGTGTATCGCTATGACCAAATACGGTCTACCTCCAGAAGTTTCGGGTGCCGGCGTTAGCATCAAATCCCAATGGGATAATTTTGGCAATTTTCATGTACCGATGCATCAGCTCTCAGCAACAATAAATCAATGGTTGGTACCTTCTAATATGCGTGCTGCAGCACAAAGCGTCGCAAAAAGTTTGACAAAAAAAATATACCTGGCAAAAGACAGCCACAGAGATTATTCAACACTTTAAGAAAAGCCAATGCTCGGAAACGGAAAGTTATCAAACACCTCAGAATTTGTTCCCACCGATCTTCTGCCGCCGGTATAATCCGCAGACACGTCAAACGACATCTGATGCATATCGGTTAGGGATCAACCGATATGAACATCTTGAAAAAGCTTTGGCAGAGACGCTCGTCGAACAGCACAAAACCACGGAAATTGAGTCAATTTTCAAACATTTTAAAGCGGGCTCCCCTCTCCCAAAGCAGAGATATTAACCTGCTAAGCATTAAGGACCTTTTGAGCCAATGTCACACTATGAATACTTTCTGATTTTTTTAGCACCTGCCTTCTGTGCCTATGCAAGTTATACCGACTTGAAGACACAGAAGATTCGCAACTTCTGCTCTCTCGGACTTCTTTATGTAGGAACACTCAGCCAGTTGATGGCGTGGTATCTTGGCACAGCGACACCACTCTATATTTTAGGGCTTTTCCTCGGGAGCGGAATTATGGCATTTGCCTTGTACTGGTTCGGGATCTTCTCGCCCGGAGATGCCAAACTTTTCTGGGGACTCTGCTTAATATTCCCACTATCGCTTTTTGAAAGCCTTCGCGGAGTTTTGGGGTTTCCCCCCTTGATACTCGCACTGAATATCATCATTCCTTACGCGATAGGTATCTTAGGTTATCTCCTCTTCAAATTTGTATCAATGGAAAATAAACGCGATTTTCTGCGGTATCTCCTGAGATGCAACTTTCAAAAAGCAGCAGTCCTCGAAAGATTCTTCAGTCTACTCGTGTTTATTGGTGTCGGATCGGCGTTGACGTCCTTGTTAGCGGTCGCCAGATGGCATACCGATCCCTTTCTGCGGCTCGCTGTAATTTTAGTCTGCTTCACATTGGTCCAGAAATTGTTATCGATTTTGCCGAAAACCCCGGTCTATTATGGACTTGTGAGTTTCCTATGTGTCTGCTTAATAATACAAGCAACGCCGTCCGTAATGACCTTGCTCTCAGGTTTCACCTTTTTCTTTGGGCTGTCCTTCCTTATTTTCGTTGCTGCGAAACAATTCGTTCTGAGTTTAGTGAGTTTGGCATTGGAGAACACCGTTGATGTCAACCGTCTCCAAGTCGGCATGATACCTGCTGAGCAAATTGTCGAGATTCCACAGGACAATGGCAGTACCCGTTACGAAAAAAAGCACGTCGAGTTCTCAAGTCGTCAGGGCGATGATATCGTTATTTCACCCGATCCCGAAGGACTCACACCTGAGAAGATAGCCCAATTACAACATCTCGCAAAACAGGGTGCATTTACGGAATTTAACAATGAAATAAAAATTCAACCTGCAATTCGCTTCGCACCCGTTATTTCTCTGGGTGTGCTCCTGACGATTTTCTGCCAAGGTCCGTTTTATCTCAAATTGACGCAACTCTTCTAACTTTACGCCTGAAAGGAAACCAAATCAACACGTCTTGATTCGGTCCGTTTTTATGAAACGTGCGATCTTTGTTTTAGTGTTTTTAACCGTAAGTGTAACATTACCACCCCTCTACACGCAGTGGTCGGAATCTCAAAGACGCCGCCAGATAGAACGGGTCAAGCAACAAGCGCGCCCCGTTTTAGGAGAACGCTTAGAGGATATTCTCTCAGCACTCAGAAACGACAAACCGCCTTCTCTCCTCATCTTGCATACCGGGGGCACTAAAAGCCATCTCGAGCCCTGCGGGTGTTATCAAGAACAATCGGGCGGACTGCCCAGGCGCGCCCACATCGTCGAGCAAATTCGACACCACGGATTCCCGACACTCTTGGTAGACGCAGGAAACATTTTTGATGGCACAGAAAAGATGGATGCGCAGCGGTGCAGTGTTAACCTCAAAGCAATGGCGATGATGCAATACACCGCCCTCGCCTTGAGTGAAACCGATCTTTCCTATGACGATGGCTATCTGAAGCAGCAACACGCTGCCGCGGCATTTCCATTCTTGGCTGCCACGGCAAACGATTTCACTCAACCCTTCCTTATTCAGCAAGTCGGACCACATAGTGTTGCTTTGGTCGCCGGAGAGGCAACCCAACACATTAGAGCCCAAGCCGATATTATCGTCGGGATCGGCAACGCTGAGGTCTCCAAGTACATTGATATTCTCATTCAGCCAGAGAACATCCACACCGTGAGAACTAAGAACGGGACACTTTCTGTCGGCTGCCAGCCGGAAGGTAAAACACTCGGAGTCTTAGCACTCTGGATACACCCAAACGGAGGACTCGACCACCATTATGCCACACAAGTCGCCCTCACCGGGGATGTCCCCGAATCTGAATCCGTGCGTCAACTCCTCACCGATTTCTATCAAGTTGTCGGGCAGCCAGCTCCGCTGCCCCGGCTTTTCGCTGGGCAACACTTGGAAGAAGATGGGCAAAACGGATACGTCTCAGCGACAGCGTGTCGGAAGTGTCACCAACAAGAATATCGCCAGTGGTCCACAACGCGACATGCCTTCGCCTTTCAAACGCTTCTGAAAAAGCAACGCCACTTCGATGCAGGGTGTGTCTCCTGCCACACCACGGGGTTTGGTTACCCAACCGGCTTTCAGATAGGTGACCCCGACCTAACCCTCAAAGGTGTGCAATGTGAAACCTGCCACGGGCCCGGTAAACACCATATCGGCAATCCTAAGAAAACGAACATCCGCAACGGTGCCGATACGACTGCCTGTTTAGAATGCCACGATACAAAACATTCACCCGGGTTTGCTGAGGTCGTAGCACTCCATACCAAGGATATAGACCACAGCGGCGCGCCGATGAATTTGGAGGCACTCTTGAGGTCTCGCATCGCACGCATGGGCAAACCCACTTTGGAACTATTTGTAATGAGCTACTGCCCTTTCGGTGTTCAGGCGGAAGAGCAGATTATTCCAATCGTGAAAAAGTTTGGCGACCAAATCGACTTCAAGCTCCGGTTTATCGCAGCTGAGAAGGAGAACCCTTCGCCGCAGGATATAACGCCATTTGTGAGCCTACACGGTTACCCTGAAGTCGCTGAAAACATCCGGCAGCTCCTCATCGCGGAAGAATACCCGCACCGGTATCTCGACTACATCTTATGTCGCGGCAAAAAATTGGACAAGACCTGGGAAGACTGCGCGGAGAAACTCGGTATCGATGTTGAAAGGATTCAGCGGTTGTTTGCCACGCCAGAAACCGAGCATCGCTTCCGAGAAAACATCCAGCGTGCCGCGGCACTGGACATTAAGGCTTCACCAACCCTTTTGGTAGACAATCACCGATTTCAAGTTACGCACTTGCTAAAGCAAACCAGCGGAACAGCTTGTCAATGAGCAGACGTTTATGAACAAAGAATTTAATGGACCTGTTTGTTAAGGCAAAACAGGTCCGAACACCTTGAAAACAATTACACGTTTTCGTTTTCAAGCATTTCCAGCGGGAGAATGTTACTCCCACGCATGACAAAGAAATAAGGTTTAGACTTATTTCCTCTGAGACGCTCCTATAGGGGCTTTGGTTTGGGAATCCACCCAATCCAATGGTATATATGTTTGTTTAATTAACTTGTGCTGGAAATGGATTTCCCAAAACGTCTTGGGAAACTAACTTTGCTGGATGAGACATCCAGCAGAAAGGATAAAAATCTAATGAAGAAGAACATTAATAACAAAATCAAGCAATTCCTTACATCCGAAGTTGGACGCGCAGGCATCAGAGCCCCCTTAGTTTTGGGGGTAGCAGGCAGTGCCTTCTTGTTATCACAAGTCATGCATACACCCATCGCCGAAGCCTCTTATGAGTGTCATAGTAATGCTGACTGCGGAGACGGCGAGACGTGCCAACTCACATGTTCTACAGGATGGTCTGACGGGACATGTGACGGAGAATTGGGTTCTGAATGTTCCTAACCTATGGGTTAACCTGTGTTCTGGTTCCCACTGTTTTTTGCAGTGGGAACGCCTCTTTCCCTTTATCAAACGCACGTAATTTTTAACTTAAAATTCGTTTTTTCTGTTTTTTTTTCATTCTGCACCCTTTCTACGCCAAAATTGTGTCATTAATTATAGAGTAAGATTGCAGAAGAGTGCTTTAAATTTAAAACATTCCTCATAATCCCGCACATTTGGTATACTCCTTGTCGGACAGCGGCATTTTCGGAGACCTTGCATATTTTGCATTCGTGCTCATCTAATATTTGATCCGTTGCGCGGATCCATTTATTTACTATGGAGGACTCTAATGTTAGAAAACGACGTTCAGTTGATTCGGAGAGTTTTGTCGGGCGATGACTCGGCATTCGCCACCTTAGTCGAAAGGCATCAAAAGGGGATCCATGCGCTTGTCTGGCGGAAAATTGGGGATTTCCATCATGCCGAAGAGGTTGCCCAAGATACTTTCATCCAGGCTTACAAAAAACTCGCAACACTGAAAGACCCGAAGCATTTCTCTGGGTGGTTGTATGTCATCGCGAGTCGACTCTCGCTGAATTGGATTCAAAGGCGTAAACCTACGATGGAATCGTTGGAGGACACACCTGTGGAAGAGATAGAGGAATCTTCTTACAAACACTATATGACCGAAAAACGCCAAGCAGCAGCAGCTGAAAACCGCTCTGAAGTCGTCAAAGAGCTTCTTGAAGTCCTGCCAGAGAGTGAGCGAACCGTCGTAACACTCTACTATCTCGGGGAAATGACGGCAAAGGAAATTGGTAAGTACTTAGGTGTGTCGGTGAACACAATTAAAAGCCGACTTCGCCGCGGACGAGAGCGTTTACAACAGTCAGAACCCTTAGTTCGTGAAATGCTCGGTGGCGTGCAACTCTCCACTGATTTGACAGCGCGCGTCATGCGGGAAGTTGCCGACATTAACCCAACAGCCCCTCCTGGAAACGGAAAGCCATTGGTCCCATGGGCGGCTTTGGGTGCTGCGACTGCTGTGATTGTCTTGATGCTCGGTGTTGGGAACCACTATCTTGCCCGATTTCAGAGACCTTATAGTTTCGAGGCACATTCTGAACCGAAGGTGGAGATCGTTAAAGCACCGATCGTCCTTGACTTTGTATCAAAACCAAGCACCCGAAGGCAGTTGGGAAGAGCCGCCGCCCCCGGCAAAAGCAGCGGCACGGGCGCGCAGATTTCTGAGGTAACTCTAAGAGCCAACGGACAAGAAGATAAACTCGATTTTTCTAACGCGCAGTGGACGCAAGGATATGGCCCCCCAGGCGGGATGGTCCGCGATATTTTTACGACATCTCAAGGCAATGTCTACGCTATGTCTCTAACAGGGATGTATAAACTCACATCAGATGCCACTGCATGGACACGCCTCAACGCCGCTATTCCAACCGATGTCTTGATGCCGACTGCAGAACATCACGGTACGCTTTATATCGTATCCACTGACAAGATATTCGCTTCAACCGATGATGGAGAGACATGGCACCCATTTTGCCCGCGGCCAACAGGGCGCGCTGTCGGATTCATCATTACCCAGACCCGACAGGCAGACCGCACGCAGACAATGTATCTCGCTCTCAGAGATAAAGGGATTTTCCGATCTGCAGATGCCGGCATGCAATGGAACCCTCTCAACGATGGACTTGTCGGTGAAAGGATGACCGCACTGGATGCCGTTGAAGACACGCTGTTTGCTGGCACAAACCAGGGACTCTACCGTCTTGATTCAGGGAGATGGGAGCCATTGCCCGTAGGCACAGATGCTGTCTACTCCTTGACGGTGTTTCAAAAGGGGCTCTATGTTGGAATGGGACCCGACCTATTTCGTTTGTCCCCGCCCGTACTGAATAAGTACCATACATTCAGGCGGGACCCACAGCATATATCCAGACTTTACTACTCCGCTGACTTAGGCACATCATGGAACGATATAACACCTAAAAACAACCTTTACCCAATGGTGATACCCGCAGGTATAACGGTTTTGGCCGCCGGTGAAACGCTCTTAGCATTGGGGGCTACCCACTTTCATTCCACAGATGGCGGGAAAAATTGGACAAATCTTGGGGTCGACCCAATGGCTTTTTTGCACCATTATATTCCATCTGTGGCGGTGGATGAAAAGACCTTTTACAAGGTCGGCGGATTTGGCATCCATCGGACAACCGATGCCGGCAAGTCGTGGGAGCTCTTTATGAATGGGATTCTGGGAACACGGATAAGGAGTTTGGTTGCCTTCAACAATAGATTATACGCATATAATGGCCATGAAGTTTTTCAATCCGTTGATGGGGGTGTGTCTTGGAAAACTATTCAGATGATGGGTAATCATGAGATTAGTAAATATGAGAGCAAGCTAGGTCATATTGCTCCCAATAGTACTGGCGCGGAACTGCTGGTTGCAGGGGACATACTTTATTTTACTTTTGATACTAAAAGTGATCCACAAATTTTCGGATTATCTGCAGACGGGAACATGTTTATCCGGATTCAAGACATACCGACACTGGATAGTGGAGCATTACCATCTGAGTTAAAGAAAGGGAGTCAAGGAACTCAATCCGCTCCCTTATCTGAAATTCTATCACACTATACTGAAGCACAAATGAGAGAAGACACGCTTACAATCAGTCGCGATGTCTTCTACGTGGAATACAAGCGGGGGCTCTTCAAATGGAAACTTGGAGATCCCCAATGGACATACACAGGATTGTTAGATGCTGGTGAAGCGCCTGATGACAGCTGGGGAAAAGGATTTGAATTAGCTGTTTCAGGAGAAACCGTCTATGTTGGAAAACGCGATGGGAAACTTTTCCAGTCGATTGATGCCGGAAACAGTTGGAGAGATGTCACACCTACCCTACCCCTCCGCTTTACTCGCTTCAAAGAGATAGTTTTTGCAGGATCCACGGTTTACGTCGCAACAGACAAGGGTGTCCTCATTTCGGCGACCGGTGAATATTGGCAAGTGATAGCAGATACAGTCAATAAGCCGACCGTCATAAACCAATTGGCTGTGGAGGGTGCCACGGTCTATGGTGCCGGAGAGACAGGCGTTTATCGCTTGGAGACTCATGGGCAATGGAAACAGATTTCCTCAGAAGGCATTCCAGAGGACGTTACATCTCTTGCTATCCTAAACAATAAGCTCTATGGTGTTACCCAGCGGCGCGGGCTGTTCCATATATCCCTTGAGCCAGTATATTAGGGGCCCCAAGTTGCTACTTATAGGATTTTAGATAAATGAACCTTATTTTTCATTCAAGACTGTTCGTGATTCAGACGCATTTCGTAGCGTAGACTGTGAGTCTGCGGGCTTATAGTAGAGCCCGTAATTACTTATACACCCGGAGAAGCGTCGGGAATCAGGGTTCCCTCCTACAGGGTTTGTGAAGCAGGGCGCGGGTTTTCCAAAATGTAAACTTATTTTCAAATTTTACTATAAGATGCACAATCTAACAGATTATGCTACAAAGGTAGCAACTTAAGTTAGATAGCAATTATGTTCCCGTTAACTGATGTTGCTGGTATGTATCACAGGTGAGACAGATGGATTTAAAAACCGCGAAAAACATTATAGATGTACCTGGGAAGAGAAAACCCTCTGAAATTGCAGACGCTGTTGATGTCTTATATCAGGCTTTCGGCACCTATCAAGCCATCACACAAGAAATAGGGAGATCCGACAAGTTCTGGATTGTGCGACATCGCATCTTCGGACTGCCAGGCGGCATCCGGTGGAAAATTGATGAGGGGAAAATCAGTATTGAACAAGGCTATCAAATCGCCAGACTTAAGCGGGAAGAAGACCAATGGTTATTAGCTATCGCTGTTACAGAGACCAAGGCACTCACTGCAAAGGAATGTCGCAAGGTTGTTAATCTCGTTCTTAAAGAGGGTCAGTCACTTAGAGAGACCCTACGTATTCTGGCAGGTGTCCGTTTTGATAAAATCCAAGAACTCCTGCTACCCCTTGGTGCTGATATTTGGCTGGCGATCTGTAAAATAGCCTGGGCGCGAGGGCAAAAGTGGGAAGACCTCTGTTATCAACTCGTCCTTCAAGGCGTAGATGTTGACGTAAAAAAAGTCGCATCTGAACTTGAGAAACTCGCCTCAGATTTGCGCCAAGCCGGTGAGGACCAACAAGATTAATTGTCCCATCCACACCAATCCGTAGCCTCAGCGGAGTTTGTTGCTGCAATGGAAGATGTCTTAGAAATCTATCAACGTCCTGAAGATGCCACGGCTCCTGTCGTCTGCGTTGATGAAACAAGTAAACAACAGCTTCAAGAAACCCGGCAGCCTCTCCCTATTGTTGAAGGGCTGCCACGTCGATATGATTCGGAATATCGACGCAATGGCGTCAGCAATTTGTTTATGATTTTCGCACCCCTTCAGGGATTTCGGCATGTCGAAGTTACTGACAAACGCACGGCTGTTGATTTTGCGCATATCTGTCGAGACTTAATAGATGTTCATTTCCCGGTGGCTGAAAAGATTATTCTCGTTTGCGATAATCTCAATACGCATAAACCGGCTTCGATGTATAAAGCGTTTCCGCCTGATGAAGCCAGACGTATTAAGGAGCCTCTCAAACTTCCTCCCACCAAACACAACAAAATACCCTGTTGAGAAACTTCTGGCGCACTTCCCCATCCAAAACTGAGGGGCAACACTTACCACACACCCTTCCTTTAGTCGTCACAAACGCTCCATTTCCGTTGGCGAAGTTTCCTAATCTCGCCCTCATAGCACTTTATTCACTTTCAAAGTATCGGTATCTGCTTTGGTTTGTAGGAGAGAAACCGCTTATTGCCCGTTGTTGAACACGAACGGGCGATGAATCGCACGACTACAAGCGAACTCTTAAATCCGAGATGGATAAAGCAAGAATGTCTAAGTAACTCTAAAATCCATAAATAGCAACTTTTCAGCAAAACATACCTTTTGAAGAAAAATTAACAAAACTTGCTCTGCACCCTTTCCACCGCAAAATTGTGTCTTTAATTATGTAGGGCGAGATATGACGTAGTGTTTCAAATTTAAAAATTTCCGTTCACCCTCTACAGAAAAGAAAACAAAACCGAGGAGAAACCCGATGTTAAAAACCCGTGACCTCACGAAAGTTTACAACGAAAACGTTTTAGCCGTCAACAAACTCAACCTGAAAGTAGAAGACGGCGAAATCTATGTCGTTCTCGGTGGCAACGGGGCTGGAAAGAGCACGACCATGTCCATGCTCCTGAACTTCATTGAGCCGACAAGCGGCACTGCATTCGTAAACGATATCGAAATCCCGAAGTTTCCGCTCGAGGCGAAGAAGCACCTCGCTTACGTCTCAGAAAACGTAGAACTCTATCGCAACTTCACAGCGCGGCAGAACCTCTCCTTCTTCGCCAAACTCGGCGGACGCAAAAGTGTATCAAATGCAGAACTCGATGCTACACTCGGACGCGTCGGATTACCTGAAGCCGCGTTTACGCGACGCGTCAAAACCTTCTCCAAAGGGATGCGTCAACGCCTCGGTATCGCCATTACAATTATGAAGAACGCAAAAGCCGTCCTACTTGATGAGCCGACCTCCGGCTTAGACCCCAAAGGCGGTGCGGATTTCCTGAATCTGCTGCGTGAGCTCAAAGAGGAAGGCACCTCCATCTTCATGTCCACACACGACATCTTCCGCGCCAAGGAGATCGCCGACACCATCGGTATTCTCGTCCAAGGCAATCTCGAACTGGAACTCACACGCGAGGAAATCCTGAAAGAAAACCTTGAGGCGTTGTATCTCCAGTACGTCGCCGGATACACACCCAAAGCAGATACCGCCGCATAAACTCTATCACCTCCGATGCGTCAAACCGCGCATTGGCGCATCGGACCCCCAAGGAGATTATCAAAATGCGTATGATCGCTTTTATGATCGCCATTAAAATGCTCCTGTCTCTTCTCACACCGATGGCGTTTGCAGAAGATCCGCAACTTGCCGATGCCGACCATCCAAGAACCAAGGATGAACAGAGCCGCCAGATTATGATAGAGGTCGAGCGTTTGAACATGGAATTGAAAGAAAACTTAATGAAAAAAAAGTTGGTTGAACTTGAAAATCTCAAGGCAATGATGCGCGAGGAAAACAATATCGTCACCGTCTCTGAGGTGAATGAAGCCGAGGAAGATTATGAATTTGCCGTCTCCGAATACGAACAAGCAAAACTAAAACTACAAGAGGTCGAACTTAACTCGCTCCAAAACGCTTGGCATATCAGCGTTGAAAACACAAACTTGTATGAATCACCCGATGGAAAGGGATTGTTCTCAATCACCTTGCGGAACAGCTCCCTCCCCGTCAAACTCGTCGAGAGTTCCAAAGTGTTAGGGAGAGACATAATCATCAGCGCACAGATTGACGATATTTTCGTCTCGATTAAAGAACAAGAAGCTTTTGGAACAAGCGGGGCAATTATCGCCGAACCTTATGAACAACGTATTGAGACCCTTAAAGAGAGTGAATCTATTACATTGGAGTTTGAACTCATAAAAGAGGATGTCCGGGATGTCGTTGTAGAACTAAAATACTCCGACCGTATTGAGGAAAAGAATATCCACCTCAAACAAGAAGATCCGCATATCTCCATTGTCTCCGCAAGGCGGTACAAGCAAGAGGATCGGCGACGATTGGAACTTGTCGTCACATACGGAGCACTAAATGGCGGTAAAGAAGAAGTAGAAACCAACACAGCACAAGAAATCAACAACATCTATGTCTCCATTAAAGACGATACACAAGCCATCATCGGCTTCCCCTATGAATACCGAATTCCAACACTCAAAGATGGACAGGAAAAAAACCTTGATTTTGAACTTCGCCGCAATATTGATAGTCTCATCGTCAATCTCAGATACCTTGACACCGACCACCCCTATAACATACACCTTGAAGAGGATACCCGCTACATCTCTATCCTCAGTGCAAAAAAGTTTCGCCTTGAGAACCAGATGATGGTGACGCTCCAATTCAAGAACACCTCCACCACAGAGGCGATGCCGAGCAATGCCACGCCGGAAGAGATCGCAGCAGCGAACGAGATTCGAGGAATCTATGTCTCCTTACTCGATGTCACTGATGACACAAATATCGTCAAACCCTACGAAGAGAAAATCCCAGTCCTCGGCTACAACGAAACCGTGGAATTGACGTTCCAACTCCAGAAAGATGTCGAGAGTCTGAAGGTATCGCTGAACTACCCCGAACTCGCCGAACCCGATACACGCCTCATCTATCTACAAAAAGAGTCTGCCCTTGATGTCGTAAACGTCAGTTCGCTCCGCTTTTCGCAAGAGGGAAACTTAGGGAGCAGTGTCACTTACGATTTGACACTCGATCGGTTGGCAGAGACGGAGAACACATTCCAACTCCGCGTCATTAATCTACTCAACCGCCTCTCCTTTGAATTCCAAGACCCAGAAACGAAGTCTCGGCAGTCACAGGTGAAGTTCACACAAGAACAGTCGAAACGGGATCTGTCACTGATTGTCTATCTGCCCGAAGAATTGGATGCCTCCTACCTCGACAGCACGCTTGAGTTCTATGTCGCTGTGTTAGATGAGACGGAGGCAACCGAACTCAGCGGCGTCAACAATCGTTTGGATTTACCTGCCGATAGGATTGCAGGCATACAAGGCGGTGTCGAGCGGTTTGAACTGATTCCAAAAGGTGTTCCAGAGATTGAAGTATTCGTGCCGAATGCATTCCAGACCATCAAGATAGGCGAAGAAGTCAACATGACAGCAACGCTACAGAACATCGGCACCCGCGACCTCGTCAACATCCGTATGATCGTTGATGTCAACACCGATTGGAAATACACCTTTGTCCCTGAAGTTGTCAAATCGTTGGAGCGGAATGAGGAAACAGAAATACAACTCACGCTGAGTCCACCTACGGACATTGGCGTTGGCGAATATCAGGCGAAGTTGAACGCCGAAGTCACTGTGGATAACCGGAAGTTTGAGGCACGCGACCGCTCGATCACTGTGCAGGTTGAATCAAAGACCCAAATGTCGGTGACGACATTGCTATTTGGTGCGTTGATACTTCTCATGGTTGGAATTGTCATCGTCACAATCCGCATCAGTCGACGGTAGTGATGGCTCTCGGCTGTCGGTGGTCTGCCAGCCTTCAGCAAAGAGATTTTCGGGTAGGGACAAACGTCCACAGCCGCCACACAATCTACTGATCGCTGAAAGCGCAGCAACCTGACTGCTGATAACTATTAAAATGGAGATCACAATGAACAAAAGGTTGACCCCACTTGCGGTGTATCTGCTTGTCGCACAAACTATAAGTTTGTACCTTTCGGGCACCGTTTCAGCACAGCGACTCGTTTCGCTTCAGCCAAAACGCGCAATAGAACTCGCTTTGCAAAACAACGAGACGGTCAAAAAAGCAGAGAAAGTCGTTGAACGCGCAAAAGCCAACCTTCGTGTGTCGAAAGCCGTTTACCTACCACAGGTAGGACTCACTGGTGAATATCAACGCCAAAAAGATGGCGACATTGATGATAGAGACTATCTCACGCGCGCACAGATGAGCATGCTCTTTGCGCAATTCGGGGAGATCCCCCGAGGTCTTGATGACGCACAGGAAGAGGTCCGCAAAGCCGAGATTGAATACGAACGCGCCAAGAAGGAGATCGTCTACGCTACCCGGAATCTCTGGCATAATATTATCCTCACACAAGAAGAGATTAAAGAACGCGGTGCCATTGCAGTGGAACTCGAAAAAAAACTGGAAGGCACAAAAATTGAGCAGACCCAAAGGCGGATCCCCTTCCTTCGCCAACTCAATACAGAATTGGAACTCTCAGAACAGCAACTTGCACTCAATGAACTCCAACGACAACTCGACGTAGACACCGCTGAACTCATCAGTCTCACTGGACTTGACCCACTCACACAAGTTGTGCTTTCACGACCGCTTCCAGACGACGATGTGACGCTCGAAGCTGCCGTTGAACTCGCAATCGTAAACAGTCTTGACCTACGCGATTTACAAGGCGATATGCTGCGTCAAGAACGTCTCGCCGGAGAGACCCTCTGGAGTCGCTTCCCTGAACTCACTGCCGAAGCACGCTATAAGGATCTCAGTGTACTCCTGGAGCAACAGGCAGGGAACCAGACGTGGGACGCAAAAGCCATCTATGACCCGGTGATACTCGACCGTGAACGAGATGGGGCGAGTCTCTTTGAGACAAATCCACGCACCCAAGACGGATGGGAACTGGGTTTTAAGTTCAACATCCCGTTATACGATGGGAATAAGACGAAGAACCTTCGCTCCCGAGAAGTCGCAGAACTCGAGCGAATGCAGTTGGAGTACATTGAGAAAACGAAGTCAATCCGCGTAGAGGTGCGACGTGACTATCGTGAGGTGGCGAATGCGAGAGAACGGATGGAGATTGAAGAAAAGCGGGTGAGAATTTTCGAGCAGCAGCTGCGGACGATTGAGCGCGTCCTGGATGAAGTCACCGTCGAAATCCCCGGCTATCAAGGTCTGACCTACAACGATGCCTTTCAAGCGCAGGCGCAATTTACAGAGGCACAACGCGTCTACTATCAGACACGCCGAGATTACGCACAAGCCAAGGAAAAACTCCGAGAAACCATGCAATGGATTAAATAAGAACGAACCTCGAACCAGAACACTCCTTGTAGGAGCGACCTTCAATCAAAACAGTTAAAAATATGTTTACAATTTTTAACATTCATTATCACGGAGTATACCCACAGATATGGACATCAATATTTTTGAACTTCTGACACACGAAAACCTAATATTCTTGGCGATCCTCAGTTGTGGGCTCTATACAGGCTATACCGATTTCCGCTATGGGAAAATTGCCAATAGCTACACCCTAACTTTGATCGCTCTCGGCGGTATCAGTCAAGCACTTTTCATAACCGCAGGTGAGATAACCTGGGCTCACAGTTGCGCAACCGTTTTGGGCGGATTCGGGATCTCGTTCGCGATGTTTTACACAGGAATATGGGCAGCGGGAGATGCGAAATTGTTTTGGGGTATCATCTTACTGATGCCCCCAAGTGCCTTCAGCCAAACTGTAGAGACGCAGTTTTATCCGTTGATTTTGCTGACTAATATTTTTTTGCTGTTTTTTATCTATGTCACTGTGAAAGCAGTTTACAAAATGCCGTTGCGGCTACAGCAGCAATTAATTTCGGAAAGTTTTCGGATGCAACTGAAACAATTTCCGAGACGCATCCTTGAAGTGTTTTCATATATAACGGTCGGTGGATTGGCTTTTTACATACCATCACGGCTCGGCATAGAGCTAGACTTCGCCCTTCGACTTGCCCTGTTTGTAATGATCGCCTTCGCCTTCAATAAGGGCGTTAGAAGGCATATCCCAGAGAAGTATCAACTTGCATTTGATATGCTCTTTGTCCCGCTGGCAATATTTTTACTGATTCGATCGCTGATCGACCTTGGGAGTTTAATCTTCTATATTTTTCTAATTTCGTTGTGCCTACTCATATTCAGTTCTTACGTCCGTTCCTTGTTTACAAAGCCAACACCCATCAAAGCCCTTAAACCTAACATGATCCCCGCAGAACGCATCCTCAGGATGCCAGGCCCACACGCAACCGATATACATGTAAAGGTCCCAGTCGGTTTTGCAAATCCAGCAGCAGATAATATTGTCGTCGATGTTTCCTCCGAAGGATTGACACAGGCGCAAATAGCAGACTTGCAGCGACTTGCTGAGCAAGGCTGCTTTCTGAAGTTTGGAAATAGTTTGCTCATTCAAGAAAAGATCCCCTTTGCTTTCATGATTGTTGCAGGGGCACTGGTGAACTTTCTCGCCAAGGGAATGGTTCATTCTTTTCTCAGGGATGTCGATATCAGTCAAATCCTCTGATCCTTTTGATTTTTCTTCCGACTCTGCACCCTTTCCACCGCAAAATTGTGTCCTTAATTATGAAAGGACGTGGATTCAATCCACATTAACCCGAAGTCAACAAACGCATTCGCGATGCCTTGACTACGGGATTTTCAAAATCTAAATGAAAGGAGAAAAACCTGTGAAAGTAACTGAACTGAACCGAATCAAAGCAGTCAGTAAAAAGACCATTTCTGAATTCGTCCGCTCTGAAACTGGTAGTGTCGGTGTCAAAAACGCCGCCGCAATCGGAGCGTTTGCAGCAGCACTCACACTCAGCGAGTCGCTCGCGCAAGCTAGCACGACAGTCCTTCCTGATGGGACTGTAATTACAGCAATCTAACATTCCTAACTGAAATTACTTTGCTTCTGTTTATCGTAAACTGATATTCAGAGCAAAGTGATTTCAATAACGAGTGTATCGAAAATAGAAAAGTTAATTTGAACACAATAGCATCAACATTTTCCATAAGAGGGTTTTCCATGCTTCAATGCCCAACCCAGACATGTCACATTCACAAATTCAAGCACGATGATAAATTCTATGTTGCAGATCTTTCTCGCTTCATGATAGTTGAAATTAATCAAATTGCTTGGGATGCCCTGGAATTGGCACCTATATTGGAAACACAAGAATTAATTAATCAGTTGAGTCAAACCTACGATAGGAATTTGGTTCTCGAAACCTTAGAATTACTTGGTGATTTTCAAAGTAACGGATTAATTTTTTCTCTCCCTTCATGGGGCGGTCTTCCTGCAGCGGACAGCGAGCGGTTAAAGATATATGTCCCGCAAAGTAAAGACTCATGGTTTTTAAACCCCGAAACAGTTGAAGCAGGCACCAACGTTGCTTTATATCACATGTCGAGAAGTCTCTCAAAGTTTGCTGATATCTACCTATCCGGGGAAACAGAAGGAGAAATCGCTCCAGGCCTCTATACAGTGGGACTGCCCGCAGAGGAAATACTGCAATCACCCCGAAGATTCAACCAAAGGTTAAATCAGCTTGGCGTCAACGGCATCTTGGCACATCAAAGCTGGGGAAGTTATGACCTCGTTCCTTTCTTCCGAGAAGTCGATCTACCCATTATCCTACAGAATCATGCACCGAGGGGACACGCAGGGTTAGCAATCAGCACGACACTGTTCTATCATTCCATAATGCGTGCCTATGATGCCTTCACAGCACCTTCAGACTCTGTTGCCAGATACTACGCAAGATTTGTTGGGGATACATCTCATTTTCACACGCTTCAAAATGGAGTAGATGCCAATACCTTCAGACCCCTAAATAAATCCAAGGCAAAAACAGAGATCGCCACACTTCTTGAAGATACGCGAATTGAGGAGAAGTTAACAGTTGGTTTTCTCTCGCGGTTTCAGCCAGAGAAAGGGGCACATGTCTTTATCCAATTGGCTGAAATGCATCCCGATCTGCTTTTCTTGGTGGGCGGGAATTTTTTACTAAGACCTTCGTTTGGTCCCTTGCCAGATAACTTAATCTATGCCGGTTTTTTACCCAGAAAACAGTTACCGACTCTCTACAACGCTTTTGATATTTACTGTTTCCCCTCTATGGCGGCAGAAGAGACTTTCGGACTCACACTCTTGGAAGCGATGGCATGTGGTGTGCCTCCTGTTGTTCCGAGATTTGATGGATTGCCGGAGGTTGTCGGGGAAACGGGAATAGTTGTCCCTGCGAAGGAGTTTTCAGAAGACATGGCGGGGTTCGCCGCCGCTGTGTCAGCGGCAGAACTTTCTAAAGGTATTGTTTCTCTGCTTGAAGATGATTTTCGCCATGAACTTGGTGAGAAGGCACGATCCCGGGCATTGGCTTTTACTTGGGAGCGGTGTGTGAAACATCTTATTCAACTCTTTCAAAATTTGAATAGAATCAAACAAAATCACAGAACATCGCCTGATCTATCTGTCGCTTTCGTTCCCTATTTTGATGCTTTTCAGAATCAAGTCGAAAACCGAGCACTCCTCCTCAATTTGACGCCATCTCTGGAGACACCGCTACAGCAAAAAGGGGCATACGTTCAAACGATGGAAGAGGGCCTAGCACTGACATTGCTGAAACGACACACACCCAAACAGGTCGAAGCCGTTTTAACACACGTCTTAGACGATACGTCAAAGGCTGCCCAAGTCGTTGAGCGGGTCCAGAATTTTCTTAACACCTTGGCATAGATTACCGGTCATAGCACCCACAACCTAAACGTTAGGGAAACCTTAGCTTCATAGACAGCAGCCAACCGAAGAGAAAAAGGGGTAGGAATTTCAAATGATTAGATTTCCAAGGACACTTCAACAACACATCTACAAATTTGAAAAGGACGGAATTTGGTACGTCACGAATCTTCAAACAGGAGAAATATTTCAAATCGATGCCATCGCCGCAGAAATTCTGGAACTCTGCGGCACATCTGATAACGCACGTATCCTTGAAAAACTCGGGAACCAATATTCGGAAGGACAAATTCTTGGAAGTCTGAATGCATTGAGCGGGGACATAGAAACCCTTCTGTTTGAACCTGAAAGGGTGCCGATTTTCCCACCAACATCAGCCGAGGATAGATTAAGGATATTTGTTCCTCACAGTTTTATGAACTATAAAGGAATTTTGAGTCCAAATACAAATGTTGAGATTTATAATCTGTTGAAGGCACTCGCAAAGTATGCCGAAGTATTTGTAGAAATTGATAACGACTCGAAAGCCTTGGCACAACGAGAACAACTCATGGAACTCGGCATTCAATTCGTCTCCGACATTTTTGAATCAACGAATCAGGTGACGCATGCCTCGAATCGTTTCATCGTCAGGGACTGCAACGGAATTCTCGCACTTTCCCCGCATCCTTACGAAGAGTTGAACTACTTTCGGCACAATACTATACCCGTCGTTTCTCGCATCTATAGTGATAGAAATCTGCGCGAAGCAACGCTTAACAGGGTGCTAAGCCATCAAGCACTCCGGCGGGATTTCGACCAAATTTGTCCCGACACGCCTTGGATAGAAGATGAGTTGGCCGCGATCCAATCATTTCCTCCCAAAGCACTGCACACTATCCCTAATGGAGTGGATACGCAAGTTTATTCCCCGAAAAAGCATCAACACGCCAGAGAGATAGTCGCTTCAATTGTTGGAGAGAAAAGCGTTCTGGAGGCACCAGTGGTTGGAATCCTCAATGGCTTCCAACCCCAAAATAGCGTAGAACTGATAGCGGAGTTGGCAAACCTACACAAGGATGTTGTTTTCATCGTTCTTGACCCCATCCTCGCACATCAGAAATATCAACGCTACCCTAATGTCTTTTATATTAATCTTCAGCAACCAGAGGATATCGTCGCCCTCCCTTGGATTTACAACGCTTGCAAACTTATCATTTTTCCAACAGTTATTGGCACGTCCTTCTCCATAGTGCTTGAGGCACTTGCGTGCGGGGTACCGGGGATCGCTCTCAATTCAACGAAGTTACCTGAAGACCTGGCGGCATGTCTAATATCCGTCCCACTTACTCGAGAGGACATGACCGGTAAGTTTATGATGCCAACAACCGCCATTTCAGAACAGATTCACACATTAATCGTGGATCAGGAGAGAAGGGAAACTTTGTCAACTCAGGCCCGACAAGTCGTCAAGAACTACTCTTGGGATCGAACAGCACAACGTTTCGTCACATTATTTTCTCAACTTAACAGGAAAAGAAACCAAAGCACAAAACCAAAATATCCCGATGTTGCTTTCGCCCAATACTACGAAAAGGGACAGAATGTCACGAAAACAGGGGCGATGCAACTTGACGGACTTTTTAAGCAGCGCGTTGAGGAAGGAGTCGCGCAAACACTCCTGACAGATCATACCTCGGAGGAAATTCGGACAGTCCTAAGGTATCTGCTCCAAGATGCCGATAAAGCCGATAGGCTACTGTCTACACTCACTCTTTAATTCGTATTTCTTGAGAAAACAGGACAAAGAAAATGCCTAAAATCAAAATAGAACGGCTTCTCCTTACTATTTTTATCCTAATTTTTTGCGTGGCATTATTGCCATCTCTGGTGAAACGTTTCTTGCCAGCCCCTAAAGTTATCGAAACCGTGCCAACGATGTCAGCAACTCATGTCCCAATTGAGACACGGCAAATTAGGTTTGTCTTTAATCAGTCCATGAGAAAAGAAAAACACCTTACCTTTCGAGGAATGCGGATCAAAGGCACACCCAAATGGATGGATGAACACCGAACAATTTTAGCCTTGAATCTCACAGAACCGTTAAAACCAGAAGCGTTTTATGGCATTGTCTTGAACGACGACTTAAACAATACATCCCACGACCCTGGCTTGATGAAAGGGAAATGGGGCAGACCTCTCAATGAATATGTCTTGACGTTTATGACCGCCCCCTCGCATACAATGCAAAGTCGCATCGAGAAATTTAATGCAGGAACCCTACGCGACACAGACAAAGATGGCTTAGATGATGAACTCGAAGCCCAACTCGGCACGCTCTCCACAACCTCTGATACAGATGCGGATGGATTGACAGATTATCAAGAGTATTGCAAATATCGAACAGATCCAACCTTAGCTGATAGTGATAGAGATGGGATATCCGACACAGATTGGGATGAGAGAAGAGAGTATACCTATAATATCAGGGCAGTTCTTGATATAAAACCGCCCTGGAATATTGATGCGATGAACGATCTTTTCCAAGACGCACGACTTATGGAAAGTACGCAGTCCGACTATCAGAAGGTAGAGGTTATTGTTTATCCGTATGCTTCCCCCGTTCTACTTCCAGAACCATATCCGTATCAGTCCCCCTCTGGATCCTTCAGAAAGTATGTTGCACCTGCTTATGATCTGAATTACTCACCAGAAATGCAGCTGGAGATTCAGCAAATGCTATCCACTGCAACGAATACATTAGACGTCCTAGCTAAACTCATGCACGAAGTTGGGCAAATGAAATTAACCCTTCCTCTTTACGCCCCTTTTATTTACACTTATAAACAGCACGGAGAACTCGTTACCGACTGGTCGTTCTTTGAGAGCATAGGCAGGGAGGTAACCCAAGCAGAGGTCACAGAGGCTTTAGCGGTGAATTACTTTGGTGACTCAATGTTTAAGCGAAAACAATATGGTGCCTGTATTTCTCGGGCACGCCTCCTTGCTACAATGTTGAGAGCCGTCGGCATTCCTGCCCGTGTAACCATGGGAGTCCCCCTGATATATTATTACAAAGGCACAGGTGAATGGAAGCGACTGGTTAAAAACCTGAATGATGAAAGAGTCGCTGGCAGCTTTTCTTACGAGAAACCATCGGCTCCCAATCAAGTTACGATTGTCGGACACAGTCAAGTTGAAGCTTATCTTAACAAGCATTGGATCCGACTCGGCTATCAACTCAATGAGAGTCCCATATTTGCTGGAACAGACCAAGTGTATATTAAAATTATTGATGCCGCTGATTTCACGGAGGTTGATTTTACAAAAACTTGGACCCCTAGACAGTGGATGAAAGAACGCCCTTATCGCACCGTGGAACTATCAGATCAACCGGCAAAACATGAACCAAAGCTATCGGCGTTGTTGTCCCCTTGATGCTCTATTCCGCAACACATCCTAATCTACAACCGCTGCTGCGAAAGATAGAGCCGTTCATCAATGAAAAATAGAGGAGAAGTTACCATGTTAATGACATTGATTCAAAAAGAGATGATGCATCATATTCTGAGTGCAAGGTTCGTCGCCCTCCTTTTGATGTGTCTCCTGCTCATCCCGCTGACCCTTTCTATCAGTTACCAAAATTATCGCCAGAACTTAGTGGATTACCAAGAAGCCGTTAAACTGGCAAATATCGAAGAAGCCACCGTGAACCCCAACGACACTTTGGAACCCGAACTCGAAGTCTCCAAACTTTTTCTCAAACCCACACTCATGAGTGTCTTCGCAAACGGATTAGGTGAGACGCTGCCGAGCTATCTCGGCATGACTCGCAATGGAATCACCCAAGGCCCACCTGCCTTGTCTTCCTCGGTCTCCTATCTATTAGGGCATCTCGATTTTCTGTTCGTCGTCGGCACAGTCTTCAGTCTACTGGCACTGTTATTTACCTTCGATGCTATTGCCGGGGAGAAAGAAGCCGGAACGTTGCGGATTAACCTGTCAAACGCACTCCCGCGGGACCTCTTCTTATGGAGCAAACTCATTGGCGGATACCTTGTGTTTGTGGTGCCCTTCTTAGTGTCGTTTCTGTTCGGGTTACTGTTAATCGTCTGGCAGGGGTTTCCTCTCGGCGAACCCGATATCTTCCCGCGAGTCCTAAGTCTGACACTTATCTCGCTGCTCTACATCGCGGTGTTTTTCGCCATCGGCACGGTGATTTCTACCTACTTAGACACTTCCAAGACAGCACTCATCGTTGCCTTTACCGTCTGGGTGTTCGCCGCGTTAATTACACCCCGGGTTGGATTTTTGACAGCTAAACTTATTGTCCCCACACGAACGGCGCAGAGTATCTACATGGAGAAAACAGCCATGCGAGATGATTTCAATGAGCAAATCAACAAGGAAAAAATGAAAATTATCAGAGAGATCCCCCCCGATGAGAGAGGTGTTACTGCAGTCTCAGGGGAAGCACTGAAAAAAATTGATGAAAGTGTCAAACCTCTTGAAGAGGAATATCGATCGAAACTTCAAAACCACTCTGATAAAATTGAACGGGATTACAAACGTCAAATCGCGCGACAAGAACAGGTCGGAGAGACACTCTCGCGCATCACCCCAACTTCTTCGCTTATTTATCTTGTCACGAACTTAACACAGACCGGAAAGGTAAAAAGAAACAACTACTTTGACACCAGCGTGCATTATTATGGCATGCTTTATGCGGAGCTGTTTAGTAAAATCGTAGATCACGTCTCTATAAGAATCATGAGACCCGACGATGTTGTTACAATCACGCAGCCCCCCGCCATAAAAACTCCCTCGTTAGTTGAGACGTTGAGTCACTCTCTCGTGGATGTACTTCTGCTCTGTTTCTTTTTAGCGGCGTTGACAACCGGGGCGTTTCTGAAGTTCTTCCGTTCTGATATTTGACAATCCATTTAACACTCAGTGATACGTTCAGAAGAGGATCCTGACAAGAAAAGGATCCTCTCAAATCTTCTCCCGCCGAATACCACAAAACACCATACCCCAAAATATAAACTGAAACCCACCGCGAAATAGAACGTGTATTGTCATCGGTTTTTTAGACCACTCTCTAAACCAAGATCGTGCTACAATGACGATCTAACTGAAAGGAGTATCCGATGGCGAAACGAAGAAGATTCACGGCTGCATTTAAAGCCGAAGTTGTCCTTGAGCCCCCCGCGGTGAAAGTTAGCAGGTCTCCGAACTGTGTCGGCGATACAATCTGAACGAAAATCAACTCTCGAAGCGGAAGCAACAACTCGTTGAAAATGCGGCAGGTCTCTTTGAATCCGCTTATCACACAGGTGTATAATTAGAAACGTCTGCACTCGGCGTTAGGGTATTTGACCCCTATCGAATTTGAAAAAAACTTGTCTTAACTTTACTATTTTTTGGTCTGAATAAACGGTGGCACTTCAGTCACACGCTCGCCGCAACAAATAAAGAGGCGTACCGAGATTATAAAGCAAAAGCACTGCCAGCGGTAACCTTCGCTGGGACCTTTCCGAAAAACCGCCGGCTTGCCGCGCATCTTGCTGTCCACTCGTCCCTTGTCGTCCTCGATATAGATCATCTCTGCGAACTCGATATGCCGGTCCTTCTCTCTGAACTCGCACAACTCCAACAGGTGAAACTTTCCTTTATCTCACCGTCAGGCAAAGGGATTAAGGTCGTCGTGCCTGTATCGCCAACACCCAAAAACGATGCCGAGCATAAAACGGCGTGGCATGCCTGCGTTGATTTCTTTGAGGCGTTGGCGGATGAATATGGTTTTGAGATAGATCCCCGCGGCACAGATTGCAATCGGTTGTGTTATCTCGCGCATGATCCGCTCGCGATTGTCAATCAAGACGTAATCCCTATTCAATGGGATGCCGACGATGTCTACCTGTATACCTCCGATTTAGAGGATTATGCGCATACCGATGCTGACACCACCAGCCTTCGCGCATTTCTGAAGTCTCAAGATGTGAAAATCCTCGGGACACGACAGCGGGGCGGGTTCTTTGTAGAATGCTTGAACCGATCGGAACATACCGGGGGTTTACAAGGTAAGACCGATAGCTTTATACGGCTTTCTGAGAATGGGCTGATCTACCATTGTTCGCACTCACATTGCACCCATAAGAAGTCGGGCTGGTTCTTTGAGCAGAAAGGCATTAAACGTGACCCTTTTCGCCTTGATCGCAAACGGTATCATCGCAACGCCGATTTTCAGCACGAGACAAGCACTCTCGACACCGAACGCACGGAAAATAAGAATGTCCTGGTGAAGTGGCTTCAGAAGACTCAAGAAAAAAAGGGGAAACATCTGCTGGTGCTGGGGAGTGCTGCCGGGACAGGTAAAACGACCGTCGCGATAACAACTGCGGCGCGGCTGCTTTACATCTCGAAAACTGTTGAGGAGGCAGATCAAGTTTTTCAGACGCTCTGGGATCGTGAAGATGATGTTCACCGGCATCGATCGCGAATGTTCAATCGTGACCATGAGAACTGGAACACCTTACCCCTTGGCTTAACCGAAAACGATCGACCCTGTATCTCGCCAGAACGCTGCGACACTTATGCTGCGCGTGGCCACCCAACGCACGAAGTCTGCCACCGCTGCCCGCTGTTTTCCGATTGTAAGAAAGACGGCTATTTGAGTCAAAAGCACCGCGAAAAGAATGCTATGAAAGTCGTTTATTCATGGGACGAAGTCGTGGCGTGTGATTCAAAACATTCAGACCGCGTCAAACGTATCTGCTCCAAAGAGGATATCCTGATTCTCGACGAGGTGAACCCTGCGAACCTGACACAATCCCGGAAGCTGACAAGGGAAATGCTTTTCGACTTAACCGAACGGTTTAGAGACCCTCACACCGTTAGCGAGTTTGAGACGCTCAAGGGTTTCCTCAATTTGATCAGCACTGCGGAAGATGAAAAAGCGTTCTTCGACGGACTCAAAGCACAGGTAGACGCAATTGACGATCTGGACGGGTTCGACGATAAGATTCAGAAATATCCTGTCGGGTATGCCTTTCGCCCGGCGCCCCGAGAAAAGAACTATGCGTTTGAAGCCACGATGCATTACCGCGGTAAAGAGGTAACCGTTCCTGTCGTCAGCCATGAAACCGCTATTCATACGAAAGTTCTTGAGATTTCAGACGACACACCGATTCAGACAGACAGATGGCAACTCTCATTTTTCCCGCTCTCGGTCCTTCTGAAGGTCGGGCTTGTTGACTTCGAGGCTCCACCGCGGCGGTTTAATGCGTTTCTCTCCGAGCTTCAAACCTTCCTTGACGAGAACCCGAACCCGAAGACCGCGCCGTTCACCTTCGACCCCGAGGAACAGAAGTTTGACTACCACCTGAACCCCACGCTCAACCACAGGCGCGTCATATTCAACACCGCCAGCGATCCCGATAACCTGATAAGCGAAGCCTATCGGGGTAGCGGTATCGAGATCACTCGGCATACGGGAACGCCACCGATTTGGAAAAGTCGGCTTGTTTTTCAACTCTCAACCGGGAATTATCTGCCGCGGCACTCGCTGATCCGTCGCGACGGTGAGGCATTGGTACTGAAGCCCCGCGCCCAAGAGATGGTCGATCGCTTTATCGGACCGAGTATCGAGGCGGGATTAAAGGTGCTGGTTGTCGCCCCGAAAGCGTTTCAAGAGATTCAAACCGTCGGATCGTTAGACTGCGATCTCATCAATCACCATCACGCCGAGGGACGCAACGATTATCAGGACCACGATATTGTTTTCGTCTTCCACCACGAGCCGGAACATCATGAGATACAAAACATTGCCAAACGCCTCTATCGGAATGTTCAGCAGCCCCTTGATTTCACGAGAGAGAGACAGAAGGTCACTGTGAACGGTGTAACCTTGAAAAAGAACGTTTACATCGACACGAGGGTTCAATCCGTCTATAACCGGGAATGCCGGCAACGGCTGATGCAAGCTGCCATGCGCTTGCGTCCGAACATCCACAAGAAGAAAATTATTGTGTTTCTGACGGCGGAACCTGTCGATATTCCTGTTACACCGGTAGCGTTTTCGCTTTCCGACGGCAACGGGTTTGATGGCAATTGGGCGACGTTTGTTGAGAATCTACAGAAAAGAGAAGATGCAAGCGTTGCGGAACTCGTCGACGCCGGGGTATCAAAAAGCACGGCTTATCGCAAGACACGAAGCAGACGTACGCGCACAAAATCCGCGCAGAAAACACAGGCGTTTATCTGGTATGATGAAAAAGTGAGCTTGACAGAGATTGCCCGGCGTTTGTCTGAAGGCTTACCGGAACCGATTCACAGAACGACAGTCAAACGGTGGGGGGAAAACCGAAAGTTTTAGCACGCGTGCAAAATTCCCAAAACGCTATATAGCGTACTTATAACGAAATGGGAATTATGCACGCGTGATACCTGATAAGTAAAAATGTGTTATCTGAAAGTTACAGAACATCTTTTGTCACCTTCGCTGTTTATTTTAGCGTTTTTAGCGTTTTTTTCTCTCATTATTACGTTTAATACGTTTTTTGAAGGCGTTTTCTGCGATCGAAACTGCATCAGGGTGCGTCGGCTCAGACGACGGAGCAAAGACGCGAGAAGCCATCTTATCTGCTTGTGGTGTCAGTGTCTACTACCTTTCGATCAGGTTCTCTCCCGTCTGTTGGGTGTGGTATTCTGCGGGCAAAACGGACAATTCTGACGCGCCGGGGGCTGAAATTTCTGAAAAAAGTTACAAGCGGGGTATACATGCCAGCATGCCAGCATGCCATCACGCCAGCGTGACAGTGTGCCAGCATGCCAGCAATCAATCACTGAGATAAAATGTTAGATATCCAGGCAGGTTACAGAGATTCGCAAACAAATATCCCCCGTGCACCAAATGCCCTACAACGCCTTTGAAATCAACCCCCTGTGGTAAAACCTCCGAAGATTTTTAAATCCCCATGGGCTTTGACACAAACCTCACACCACCTACCAGTTATACGCCCGCGCGGTTTCTTTTTTATTTCTTTATCATTAAACAACACTTTAAAGAGACGCTCACCCTTTCCAAAGAACCCTGAAACCCCCAATTGTTGTTTAACAATTTTAATATATACTTTTAAATGTTTTAAGGGTGCCACCAACCCACGACACACCTACATTCCCAGACTTTAAGGTGTAGGTTTATATCGCTAAAGGTGTAGGTTTATATCGTGTCTATAGAGAGCCTTTGGAAACCAACTGATAGCAGTGGTAAAGGTGTAGGTTTATATCGCTAAAGGTGTAAATTATATTGAAAGACCATACGCCTTTATGTTAGAATATAGGCAAATATCTCAAGGAGATCGTGTTCATGAACTTAGCAAAAATCAGTGATGTCATTAAAGCGAGTCCGGCGATTCAAGTCCAGAGCAAAATGACGCTCCTACAACGCCGAGCGTGGAACGTGCTGCTCGCCAACGCCTACAACGAACTTCCAAATCAGGACATCCATAGTGTCAGTATGGTCGAACTCTCCGCAAAACTCGGTTTCGGCGATGGAAATCAAGAGTACCTCAAGGAGGTATTACGGTCGCTTCGTTCCTGTGAGGTTGAATGGAATCTCCTTAACAAAGACAAAAAACAGGTCTGGGGCGTTGCCTCGCTCTTGGCATCTGCCGAGATCGAAAACGGTATCTGTACCTACGGCTTCGCACCCCATCTCCGCCGACAACTCTACAATCCCCGCATTTACGCCAAACTCAACCTCCGGCTCCAAAACCAGTTCTCCAGTAAATACGCTCTCGTTTTATGGGAAGTTTGTTTTGACTACTTCGATACCGACCGAGACCAAGGCGAAACACCTTTCATTTCCCTTGAAATCTTTAAGGAGCTGATGGGTCTCGAAAAAGATGAATACCCACTGTTTAAGGAACTCAACCGAAATGTCATCAAACCTGCCATCAAAGAGATCAACGACCTGACCAACTACCACGTTGAGGTGGAACAAAAACGGGTCGGACGGCGCATCGCCGAACTCAAGTTCCGTATCACGCGCGTCAAACATATCCCTGTTCAGGAATCGCTCTTCCCCGATATAGAGAACCTCCCGCTTGTCGCTATTGAACTCCTCCAAGCCGGTATTGACCGGAAAATCGCATTGAAAATCGCGTCCGCCGAGTGGGACTTCATCCGCCCCGAAAAATTACCACCCCTCGGCACCTATCCCGACTTTCTCACCTACATCGCCGAGAAGGTTGAGATGTCGCTGGCGGGTGCCGCGGTGAAAAATCGTGCCGGTTATATCGTTGAAGCCATCCGAGAAAACTATCAAGACCCTGAAGTCCAAAAAACACGCGCCCAGCGCGCCGAAAAAGCCAAAGAAAAGCAACTTGCCGAACTCGAAGAAGAATACAACGTCAAGTGCAAAAACCTCCTCAGGCAAGCCGTCCATGCAAACCCTGAACTCGTTGATGCTGCCGCAGAACGGATCCAGTCTTACATCGTCCGGCAACGTCTTATCGAACACTCATCCCCCATCGAGGCCTACCAGAAAGGCGGCATGGTCACCGCAGAGATCAACGCCATCCTCGCCGCAGAGTTCTGCCAAGACCTCATCGCACCCGTACAGACAGCCTATGAGGACGAAAAAGAAAAAATACTCGCCGAATCCACCAGGTACCTGTGAATTCCGCCGGTCTTGTTTTCTGTGAATACCCCACTTCGCCAACCAACGCGATCCCCTGAGAAACAGCACAAAAACGTTGCGTTCTCGAGGCATCTATGGTATAATTTAATCACCAGTTTCGGGTGGCATTGCTACGAGGCGGTAACCCAATTCCGCCTCTGCCACCCTCCCCTGTAGCAAGGAGATAAAGAGACTGGGACTGGAATTCAATATGACAAAAATAGCAGACGCTACCGTTACAGACGCTGCCAGGAAAGGAGTTTCAAGTATGCGCGCTACCGATAATGGCGTACCCATTGATCAAATCCTGTGTGGGGATAATCTCGAACTTATTCAGCAATTACCCGATCGTAGTATCCAATTGGTTATTACCTCACCCCCTTACTTTCAGCAACGCAATTACGGCAGCGGTATGGGAAATGAAAAGAATGTTAATGCGTACATCGACATCCTACTTTGTCTTTTCCGAGAATGCGTCCGTGTTCTGGCGGATGATGGCAATATCGTGTTCAATATCGGCGATAAATATCAGAACAGCAATTTACTTCTGGTTCCCTATCGTTTTGCGCTCGCAGCGATGGATACAGGCGGAGTTAGACTCGTAAATGAAATTACATGGGTCAAAAAGAATCCAACGCCTCGTCAGTTCAGTCGCCGCCTCGTCAGTAGTACAGAACCCTTCTTCCATTTTGCCAAATCAGACCGCTATTTCTACAACCCCAAAGCCTTCCTCGCAAAAACCCATGCCCCGCAGCCCCGAAAGAAAAAAAATGGCACCACTGTCGGGCAGAAATATTTTCAACTGATCGATAAATCCGATCTCTCCGACGCAGAAAAAACCCTCGCACGGACAGAATTAACACAAGTGATTCAAGAGGCAAAAAGCGGGAAAATCCATAGTTTTCGGATGAAAATACGCGGCATCCACGCTGCGCCATTCGGTGGACAAGAAGGCGGGCGCACATCGCAGCTCAGAAATAAAGGGTTTACAATCATTCGGATTCACGGCAACAAACTCAAACGAGATGTAATTAAAACCGATGATCTGATCGAAACATCCGATGTGATTGAAACACCCGTTGCGACCCTTAAGGGGAATAAACACCCAGCCATCTATCCCGTAGAAGTCGTAGAAGAATTCTTACATCTCCTCACACCCACCGGTGCAGTGGTCCTCGATCCATTTATAGGTTCCGGCTCAACCGCAGTTGCTTGCAAAAAACTCGGAAGGCATTATATCGGCTATGATATTAATGCCGAATACTGTGAAGATGCCCGACAGCGTGTCCTACAAACGCCGGGTGTGTCGCAGCAGCACCTCTTTGAGATTTGAGGCGAATTCATGAACCAAATCCGTTCAATTTTAGAAGATACCTATCAACTCGCAGAATCAAGCGATACTGCCTATTCTGCTCTCTCCCAAAGCCAGGAACGTTGGGTTAACACCATCATCGAAAAAGCCGAATCCTTTAGAGCCGTTCTGACCGTCCTGATTACATCGCTCGTCAAAAAAATTGAGACCCCGACCCAAGATGTCCGCTATCATCAAAAAGAACTCCCAAATGGTTATTCAGGCAGAGGCTTAGACACAGATCATATAACCCCCTTCATGAAAGAGAAATTTAGACGGTTTGCTATGGCAGAAAGTGGATGGTTGACCCGCTCTCTTGAGCAGCCTTACCCTTACACATTAGACTATGAGGGTAAGATTCGTAATAAAACCGTGAAAAATGCCTTTCTTCAAATTCTCAACGACATTGAAGAAAATAAAGCCGATCCGAAAAAATATCTCCGAGCGATTTTTTCTGCCCTAATTACCTTGATGGAAGGATCACAGATACGCTTCGACTTTCTAAAAGAAACACAACACACAGAGACCGTAACGATTCAAAAAATAGTAGATCTTCTCAGCCGCCACTTTTCGCACGACTATGGCGTTGCGGGTGCTTCACGGCTACCAGTATTGGCTGTTTATTCCGCTTATGAGCTGCTGATGGAGATTCAGCGCTATGAAGGGAAAACACTCTCGCCATTGAAGAGCCATACCACAGCAGATACCAAATCTCATGGCATACGCGCAATCGGAGATATCGAGGTCATGCACAACAATAGTTTTTTTGAGGGCGTCGAAATCAAACATAACATCCCCATTTCCTTGGGACTTGTTGAAGATGCCTATCAAAAATTCGCACAGACCCCTGTTTCTCGGTACTATCTCCTCACCACAGCAGAGCCAAATGTTGAAGATGTAGATTCAGTAAACAACTTAGTAAGTGAAATTCACAAACAGCACGGGTGCGAGGTGATTGTCAACGGTATTCTTCCTTCATTGAAATATTATCTGCGATTGTTAAGTGGTCCCCAACTTTTTTTAGAAGGTTACTCGAAAAATCTTCAGTTAGATTTTCAACAGAAAGCAGAAATCAAAGAAACACATTTGCGGTATTGGGAAGCCCTACTCAATCCATCATACTGAAGCAGAGCGCAATCGGCGTTTAGGATTCAAAAAGGACTTATTTCATGAAGTGGTATCAAATGCGCTGGGCGCAAAAGTATTGGGGAAAAGAAGCAAGGGAACGCTACCGTCGGTATCTCCAATCGGATGCATGGAAAACGCTGATCGAGAAGTGGAAGCACTCCAGCGCACCCGGAAGCGAGGGAACAGGGAAGGAAATCATTGAAGCCGAGATGCAATACCTCACCTCAATTCAATCGTGGAGATCGCCGTCAGCCCCGCCAATAGAAAATCAACTCAATCATTTTGACAAGCAGCTTTGAAACTCCAGATAGTATTCACTGAGATAATTTTTTTCGTATCTCCTCAGCAACCCTCTCCTTACTCGTACCAGTAGCATTAATACATTTCAGATACCCTTTCTTATAAAGTTCCAGATAGCGTCTACGACGTTCTTTAAAAAGACCTGAAGTCACTGGAGGATCTGTTCCTTCGCGCTTGTACCACCTATTTTGATAGGTATCATAATCAATATCAAGATAGAAATGAATACCTTGATCAAAGTCAGGTATAGCCAAATATTCCCGAACGAAGCATCGAAATTTTTCAATATCAACACCGGCTAACATATCGACATAATAATCTCCAAGATAGTGATCTAAAACAACAATGGAACCTTCTGACATGCGCGGTTTGACTTCCTTGTAAAAATAAGCCGTCAACCAAGCGAGCGTTGGAATTCCGATAACCTCCACTTGGTATAGCGTCTTACAAGTCCTATTCTCATCTAAGTATTTGATACATGTATTCATACTCCCCAGTTCTTTATAAAGATTATCTCTGAAGTTCCTCCGAAGTTCATAACTATGAATGAGTTTATACTTTTCCTTATCTGATTTGGCAAGCAGTTCTGATTGCGTTGATTTCCCCGAACACCCTTGTCCGTTAAAAGTGATAATCTTACACAACTGTTCATCTACTTCGTTTTGAGTACTCATTATGTTTACCTCCAAAATATGTTTCAATTACTATCGTACAGATGGGGCAGTCAAAAAAACACATCGTTTTTGTCAGGATATTTTGATAATCTCACCAGTTGTATCGTTATCACGCAACCGCGATAAGTCGTAACCCCGCAGTGCGAGCTCCAAGAACAGCGTTTCGTCTGCGGTTGTTTTTAGCGAACTGCCCAAAATACCTCTTTCGTGCAGTTCAGAATCCAAGGACATTTCCTCTAACGCCTCACGCACAGTCGCATAGTTGACACCCAAGTATTTCTGCGTTGTCGCGACACTCTTATGCCCCAACATCTCTTGGACAGCGAAAATATCACCGGTGCGATCGTAGAGACGTTGCGCAAACGATTTCCGCAGGGAATGTGTCGCAAGATGCCCGTTCAGCCCAGCTGCCTCAAAAGCAGCTTTTAAAACGTTGTGCGCGGTACGGCGAGACATCCGTTTCGTGCCTTGTCCGTTACGCGATGGGAACAGCGGACGACTTTTATGGGTAGTGTTGTATGCCGCACGATGCCAAGCAATAATATCCGCTATGGCGCGTCTGCCGTCTGAATTCACCGGCACGGCTCTCGATACCTCGCCACCCTTGACAACGGATTTATCAAAAAGCAGGTCGCCGACGGCTCTCTTATTTTGCCAGACATCCCCGATCTGTAGGCTTAGCAATTCGCTGATACGACCACCGGTGGAAACCCCAAGCATGAAAAGCCCGCGATTGCGCGACTCAAACTTACCGTCAAAGCACGCCGAGACTAATCTGATTTCTTGATTATCAAGAGGTCTTGTACCTTTCATAGTGTACTCGCTAATTTTTTTCCTAAACGCTTGTATAATTCCCCATGCTTAGTAAGTGTATAAGATCCTTGATCCGGTTCTATTTCACCGATCCGGCAGTATACGCCTAACATGTGTCGGGCTGTTCCCTCCAATTTCCCGCTATGGTTCCCGCGTCTTTTAGCTATCTCTTGCAATATAGGTATGCCTATATTATTCTCGAAATTTTCTACACCGAAGTGTATGTTTTCCAACGGAATATCTTCTCCCAAGTTATTACGATCACGAACATACATTTTATGTCTACTCTCAACAATATCAATGATAGCCTTTGCAAACTCTTGTTCATATTCAGGCAAGTCAGACAGGGTTTTTGTAAATGTATTATTCATCACTTACTTTCTTCTCCTTGGAAAAAAGTTTGCGAGAATGCCCTCAGAACGTATTTCTGGGACTTCTCCTATGTATTCACTCAGAAACCCGAAGCGGGGCATCAAGAACAACCCACGCCCGCGGGTCTTTTTTCGGATACGCAAACGGTTTGGAAAAAACAATTGGGTTTTCAATATGAAGGAATGTTGCGTAATTTGAAGCATCCCATTTCTTCAACTCTTCAGCTAACAACCCCGATTTATAAAACGCATCCCACTCCTGAGAAAAATGACGCATGCCAAACATCTGCTGACCATAATTCGCATAGATATCCAGGGTTTTCACTTCGGAAACCGTAAACATGCCCTTAACAAGACCGCCACTCTCTTTCATATAAATGACGTCACCTGTATTGACTTTGCCATAGGGCGCACATCGAATTTTGGTGAACCAACATCCGATTGTCTTACTCCCGTCAAGAATCAATTCTATCCAAATGGGTATTAGAATTGCAAGATGATGTTTCATAGTCTATCAAAGCTTCCCATGTGTCATAAATTCACGCCGCAGTCGACAGCAAGAGGCACGAAGCGTAGCAAAACGCCCTAACTACTGAGAGTGGAGCACAGCGAAACGCCCTAACTGCTATTACGCAATCGGCGGCTTACCGTGCTTCTCAAACAACCCATTCAAAGCCTCCTCGTGCAGCCCCTGAATCGTCGTCTCCAGCTCCGCAGCCAAAACTTTCAACTGCAAATGCGCCGCCTTTTCATAATACACCGTCACAGGCTTTTTCCCCATCCGAGACGCACTCTGTTGACGCAGCCCAGGAGACGCTCCATTTTCCTGAACCTCCCGTTCCGAGGCAGGCAACTTACCACCGCTCCGCTGTAAAGCATCTTTTAAATCCGTTTTCGGTCCCGACATACTACACACCCTCCAATTCTCTCGATAAATATTTGTATAAAGCCCCAACCTCTCGACTCGCCTTCCCCGTCGGTTCGTATTCCTGAGCGGTTACACCATCGACAACTGAATACGAGAACGCCACACGATCCCCCAGCGTACACGGTGCGCACGGCACATCATACATTTCCAACGCCTTTCTCGCCTTGAGAACAACACTCCCCGACGGCTTGACACCATTCAAAACAACCCGGATCGGCACCTTCGCCATATTCGCAATCTGGATCGTATCACCGACAGCCTCCAAATCAAAAATCGCCGGTCGCGACGGAATCACCGCCAGATCCGAAACCCTCGCAGCATCCAAAGCCGCCGACTCCGAATGCGGAGACGTATCCAAAACACAAAAAGACACACCCCCCGCTTCAGCCGTCTCCAAGACCTGCGCCAATAGCGTCGAGTGCGCCGAGATAACCACCGGTGAATCCCCTTCGCGCCGCCGACTCCACTTCACCGCCGACGCCTGCGGATCCAGATCAATCAACGCAGCCGTATGCCCCGCCTTCTCCGCGGCAACCGCAAGGTGCACCGCAAAAGTACTTTTCCCACTCCCACCCTTCCGAGAGAGAATCGCTAACGTCTTCATAAAAACCTCCATGTATACATGCCATCACGCCAGCAAACCAGCATACCCGCGTGACAGCAAACCAGTATACCATCACGCCAGCGTGCCAGCATGCCAGCAATCAATCACTGAGATAAAACGTTAGAGATCCAGGCAGGTTACAGAGAGTCGCAAACAAATATCTGCCTGTGCGCCAAATGCTCTACAACGCCTTTGAAATCACGTCCCTGTGGTAAAACCTCCGAAGACTTTTAAATCTCCATAGACTTTGACACAGACCCACAGTACGTATACAAATTAGAACCACCGCCCACCAGTGATACGCCCGCGCAGTTTCTTTTTTATTTTTTTATCGTTGAACAACAATTTAAAGAGAGTCCTGCCCTTTCCCAAAAAACCTGAAACCCCCAATTGTTGTTTAACTATTTTAATATATACTTTTAAATGTTTTAAGGGTGCCACCAGCCCACGCTACACCTACGTTTCCAGACTTTAAGGCATAGGTTTATATCGCTAAAGGCATAGGTTTATATCGTAAAGGCATAGGTTTATATCGTAAAGGTAAGTGTTTATATAGGTAAGGCATAGGTTTATATCGAACCCTCTGAACCCCTACGTATAGGCGGGCACATCAGCGGCAATAGATCGGATTCTTGGGGTTTAAGGTATAGGTTTATATCGCTAAAGGTATAGAAAATTTGAAAAAACTTATACTTTTATGGTAGAATATAAACAAAAATCCAGAGGTGGCAAGATTCATGAATTTAGCGAACATTAACGAAGTTATCAAAGCCAGTCCGGCGATTCAAGTCCAGAGCAAAATGACGCTCCTACAAAGGCGGGCGTGGAACGTCCTACTCGCCAACGCCTATAATGAACTCCCTAACAAAGAGATCCACAGCATCAGCGTCGGCGAACTCGCAGCGAAACTCGGTTTCGGCGATGGCAATCAAGAGTATCTCAAAGAGATGTTACGGTCGCTTCGTTCCTGTGAGGTGGAATGGAACCTTCTTGACAAAGACAAAGTCGAAGAATGGGGGGTCGCCAGTCTCTTAGCAGAGGCGCGTATCCGAGACGGCATCTGCACCTATGCCTACCCGCCCTACCTACGCACGAAACTTCACAGTCCCCGTATCTATACCAAACTCAATCTGCGTCTCCAAAATCGGTTCTCCAGTAAATATGCCCTCGTTTTATGGGAGGTTTGTTTCGACTACTTCGATACCGACCGAGATCAAGGCGAAACACCTTTCATTTCCCTTGAAATCTTCCGAGAGTTGATGGGATTGGAAACTAACGATTATACAACGTTCAAATCCTTAAATCAGTGGGTGATTAAACCCGCCATCAAAGAGATCAACGACCTGACCAACTACCACGTTGAAGTCGAACAGAAACGTGTTGGACGGCGCATCGGATTCCTGAAGTTCCGTATCACGCGCGTCAAGCATATCCCGGTTCAGGAATCGCTCTTCCCCGATATAGAGAACCTCCCGCTTGTCGCCATCGAACTCCTCCAAGCCGGTATTGACCGGAAAATCGCATTGAAAATCGCGTCCGCTGAGTGGGACTTCATCCGCCCCGAAAAATTACCGCCCCCCGGCACCTACCCCGACTTCCTTACCTACATCGCAGAGAAGATTGAGATGTCGCTCGCTGCAGCGTCGGTGAAAAATCGTGCCGGTTATATCGTTGAAGCCATCCGAGAAAACTATCAAGACCCGGAAGTCCAAAAAGCGCGTGCCGAACGCGCCGAAAACGCCAAACAGAAGCAGCTCGAGGAACTCGAAGAAGAATACAACGTCAAGTGCAAAAACCTCCTCAGACAAGCCGTCCATGCAAACCCTGAACTCGTTGATGCCGCCGCCCAGCGGATCCAGTCTTACATCGTCCGGCAACGTCTCCTTGAACACCCATCCCCCATCGAGGCCTACCAGAAAGGCGGCATGGTCACCGCAGAGATCAACGCCATCCTCGCCGCAGAGTTCTGCCAAGACCTCATCGCACCCGTCACCGCAGCCTATGAAGATGAAAAGGCAGAAATCCTCGCAACCCTCGGTTAGAATATCTACGAAACAACCTATAATCATGGCAGGGCAGTTTCTTTTTTATTTTTTTATTATTAAACAACAATTTAAAGAGACGCCCCTCCTTCCCAAAAACCCTGAAACCCCCAATTGTTATTTAACAATTAATACGTTTGTAATATGAGATCACACCCTAAAAAAGCTTTCTCCAGTGTCAACTCGCCATACGGCTTATAGAAATCTGCGGGAATCGGTATCTCTAAACAGATGTCGTAAGTTTTCATCGTGTGGACGCTGTGACGGGTATCTAACGCGTATTTTGGACCCTCAGGTATCTCAACAGTGTCAAAGTCAAAATCATCGCGTTCATCGGCTATAAACTCTAAAATCTCAAGACTTCTTGCAGTGAAGCCGTCGTATCTTTCGACGGTGCAGATGAGATGACAACTCCCTTCGAGCGGAATACCGTTAGATGTCACGTCCAGTCTTGCGGGTATATCTACCTGTAGTTTCTGATTCACGATGGACATCATCTCTATCCGATACGGGTATTGTAAGAAAAAGGCACGTCCCAACCAAGAGAGTCGCCAGCGGAAGCGTTCATCGCTGATGTATGCCGCGTGGGATGTATCAAAGAGATGTGGATATTTCCCTTGAAACATTCGGATCTGTTCCGCGTGTGGCTTGGGTGCGTAGAAGTCGGGCAGATTTGTGTCGAAATAGGGTTCTTCTTCTGTGCTGTCCTTTATCCGTTCAGAGAGTTGCCAAAAATCAGGTGAAGGCATTCCAGCGGCAGCATGGAGAATGGGATCCCGTAGGAGTGCCTGCCGTTTTTTCTCGTGGTCCCTTACCATCGCTGCCAATATTTCGCGTTCGTTTTTCATCAGTTATCACCTTTTCAAGTCGCCTTGTGGTATCTTGCGATTCAAAGACGGCAAGCGATAGTACCTTGCTTTTACGTGTGGGTGCCTTGGCTTACAATCTGCTGTTGCTTGATCGTTTCGATTTCCTGTGTCAGGGTTTCAATCTGTTTTTCGAGGGTGCGGTCTCTTCTACTGCGCCATGCCATGACGATTTGTGGTGCGCCAACGGCAATGACGATCAATGCGATCAAAGCGATAACGGATGTATCCAGAATATCAAGTTTGCCTCGCACATAGGCGACTTCCGTTTTTAATATTTCTACATCTGCTTTTATAGGTTTGAGTTCCTCATTGACAAGTAAGCGGATTTTGTCAAGGTCAGCATCCGTGAGTTCGCCAATTGCTGGCATGGCGATTGCACACAAGAGTATTGAGAAAAACAAAATCGTTTTCATGGCAGGTTCCAGTGCCAGTGTTTTATCCGCCTGCGAAGGTGGGAGGGTGGCAGACATCCTTTGCCGGGATGCTTCGCAGTGCCACCCAAACTGGTTTTAAGAGTATATCAGAAAGGCGAACATTTTGCAAGTTGCTTTTCGACACGACGGAAAAAACTATCGCGCACCGAACAGGTTCCGGGGCAGCCAGTTGAGAGATTTCGGCTTTTTTTGGACAAAAAAGCCGAAAAAAACACGAAAAACACGCAAATGTTTGACGAAAACACACGCGCCAGCGAAAATCGTATCCACTGTCGGAGATTTTCAGTTTTTCTGAAACCGGCAGTTTGTGATTTTCGTATGTCACCCTGACGATATACCGACACACCGATATGACACCATACCGATATACCGATATAACGGCATACCGACACGGAGGGAAATATGAAAGTCTTATCCATTGTCTCCCAGAAGGGTGGGACAGGCAAAACGACATTAGCAACACATTTATCGGTCGAGGCGGAGCGTCATGGACATATCCCTGCCTTAATCGATCTTGACCCCCAAGCCTCCGCTGCGAAATGGGGAGATCACCGCGCGGCAGATTCTCCCGCGGTTGTTGCAACACCGGCGTCACGATTGAAACAGTGGTTAGAAATTGCAAAAAATAACGCCGCAACCCTTGCGATTATTGACACCCCACCGAACACTGAATCTTCGATACTCGAGATTGCTAAAGTGTCTTCGCTTGTCTTGATCCCGTGCCAACCCTCACTGGCGGATGTTGATGCTATCGAGACGACTGTGACACTCGTCAAGATAGCAGAGAAACCGGCTTACGTTGTTCTGAGCAGAGTCCCCGCAAACACCGATTTAGACATTCACGCACGGAGGGCGATACGCACCAATTACGATGTCGCAGTTGCCCCGTGTCAGATCGGAAATAGAGTCGGGTTCATTCACGCCTACAATTCCGGGGCAACTGTCGGTGAACTCGAACCCAATAGTAAATCCGCAAACGAGATTCACGCACTCTACGCGTATATCGCAAAACAGATGGAGAGTTGAAATGGCTGAAAAGAAAAATCTTACCGATGTTTTCAACGAACGAAAAGGGAAAGTAGAGACCGATGCCGAGACCGGAACATCCGCAGTTGAAAAAATGACGCAATCGGGGCTGCCGCCATCACGACGCGGAAAACGTAGGGTGGAATTGTGGCTGTCTCCTGACGCGAAAAAACAGGTGAAACTCATCGCTGTAGATGAAGAAAAAAGCCAAGAGCGAGTCATGGCAGATGCATTGAATCTGCTATTTAAGTCGCGCGGTATACCGCCAATCGCTTAACAATCGCCAAGGGAGTCGCGTCGAACCAAAAAACAGCTTGCCTCATTTTCACCTATCTGATACACTCTCTAAATCCAGTTTGGGTGGCACAACTACGAAACGGATCCCACACCGTTTTCTGCCACCCTTCTACCGTAGTTGGGAGATAAAGGACTGGGAAATCCAATTTAGATGGAAGAAACAGTAAAATTTGCCGTAATCTCATGGATAGGTTAGCAGGATTATTCGCGAAAACGTAAGTCCAAGTACCAGAAAGATAAATGGATGGCTCGGATTCTAATTGCTTTTGAATGTGATCATGAATAAACTTTGTTTTGGCGATAACCTTGAAATTCTGCGCGAGATGAGCGGCAAGTGAGTTGATCCACAAATCAAATCTTGATGTGAGTTTTGACAATAGATTGAGGTGCTTCAATGGATATAACCCAGTTAAAAGAAAAACTATCTGATATTAACCGGATGGGCTATGTTGTTTCACTGCGAAAAGGGAACACTGGCATCGGCTATACACTCGAAACCTTACTTGGAGTTGCGGAAAATAATCTGAGGGCTCCCGACTTAGGGAATATAGAACTAAAAGAAACCGGACTTGGAGTTGCGGAAAATAATCTGAGGTATGCTGACCTGAGAAATATAGAATTGTGTAGTGCATACGCTTATTTAGACCACAATTTAGCAAAGTTAAGATAAGGTTTGTCGTTGAAATTCGAGAGGTGTCAAATGGTTTCCTAACGCCGAATGCGGGTGTTTCAGAGACTCCTTTCAAGTAAATGGGTATTATACCACAATTTTGGTTTAGAGAGTGGCCCGAATTTCCGGTGGCAGTACACTTTCACCGCGGAGGGGCTCAAGGACAACTTCGGACCTGAAACTCAGGGGTGAAGTTTCTGCGTTTCGCCATCGGATAACTCCTTTCTAATGAGATTGTATTGTATCACAATCTTCCTTTAGGGAGTGGTCTAAAAAACCGTAGGCAGTACACTTTCGATAATATCTCGATATACTGTGCCTGCAACTTGGTCATCTTACAAGCAAATTAATCATTAACAGAATTGTCAAAAATATAGGAAGGGCAATCAAGGAAAAATAATGAAAATCTATTATTCGCATAGGGCTGCCTATTAGTTTAGGACAAGTCTTTTTCATGGAAGGTATAAAAATATCAGGTTGTTTCTCATTGAATAATTGACATTCAGTTATCGGATTTCTATTCTCTCCTACTCCCAAATTTATAATTATGTACTTATCTTTGGAGTCGGGAGTAAAGGGTGAACTTCCGTTTTTAGACATGTGATGCAGAATACATTCCGCTTTTTTCAGATAGAAATCCCTTCTTCTTACATCATTATTCGATGCGACATGGAGAACTCTTAATGCCCAGCAGTATACGAAGGTCAGGAATACTAACAGACCTGAGATTATCCAGGGTATATGGAAATTGGGAGGCAAAACTTCTTGACGTGGGGTCTTGATAGTTAGATAAAAACCCAGAGCAAGTAGTGTTGTGTAACCTATAGCAATTCTGAATGTGATTTGTCTTCTGTCATTATGTTGGTTAGAGGCTAATTCAGCGATCGAAACCATCTGTTGGCAGATGTCTTTGTCATTATTTATTGGATCATTATTCATGGGTTTATACTCCTTTCAATTTTTATAACTGTCTGGGCATATTATCCAATCCTAACGATCTCGATCGTTCTGTTTGAGAATATCTCCTTTACAAATTTCCCTATTCGCTTTATCAAGGGTCGCCTTCCAATACTCATATTTCCCTTCTACAGGGGATATTAAACACAATAGGTCATCCGCAACAATTTTTTCCCCATTTTTATTAGCCGAGAGACGAACAACTGTGACAGTTTCACCGGCACCCCTCATAATTTGAGACTTCACTTTAGTTATGCTCCTTCATGGGTTATCTCTGTAGGATCAAGTTCTCCAAAGTTTCTCAGAGCCTGTCTGTAACTTAGATTCCCAAGTTTGGGCATCATGGAAACAAGACGGGTCTTCCGCCCATGAGAAGGTTAACAGCCATTTAACAATACAAGCGATATCCATGCGTTTTTTGCGGTTCTGTAGATACCAACTTTCTAAACTTTGATGGAGATCTGGGGCAAATTCCCGATTACTCCGGTATGCTCGTAGTTCGCGAATGAGCTTCTTACGCGTTTTCTTTTGTTGTCTCTTGAAACGCCAGATGGCGGCGGGATCACCCAAAAGATGCTGCTGGATCCACCGACGCTCTAAATTATAGCGATGTTTCCAGATAAGTCGTAGCTCCTTAACGAGTTCGTCCTCAAAGGTTTTCTTTTCAGTTACCCACTCACCATCTTCAACGCAATTGAATTCGTAGAGAAATTCGTTTTTCATGTATCAAGTTCCTTTCATAATCAATAATAGTCTATGAATACCTCCCTTGGCACAAGCGAGTCCCAAGAAAAGGTTATCGCCGAAATAGAGTTTATTCACTGTGCCTCTACTTTTTTTATCTTCACCTTTATCTTTACCCAATCCTCCCATTCTAAGGACGCAATTTGATTTAAAAGTGCTTCTTGCGCATTTTTCACCTGCATTTCAACAAGATCTGGTGCCACATCAGAAAGATAAAAGACTTCTATGTAAATAGTATTTTCCCTTGGATTCGAGGTATAATGAGAGGAAACACCGTCTATTGAGGTAGTGCAACCCCACCAAGAATTCATTTTTATTTCCAGATATTCTAAACGAGATAGTACATAAGGAATTTCCCCTTGACTTCCCTCTCTACCTTGAACAATTGGAGGACCTTGAAATCCCATCTGGGTTTTCGTATAGCGCGATGGGGTCTTACTCTCATTTACTGGTGTAGATGATTCTATTTCCTTCATCGTTTCTTTCCTTTATGGTTTGAAGTTATTGCGATGTTCCGATGATCAAGAGAAATTAGAAGAAGATGAAGCGTTTTTTCTTTCTGGGTTTTAGGGAATCGTGCCCCGGCGGTGGTTCCGTGAACGTCTCACCACGGGCTTCAGCTTCGAGCCTACGGGTGTTCCAATCATCGACTTCTTGGTAAGCTTCTTGGCGACCCTGTTCTTTGAGTTCGCTTTCTTCTTTGAGAGCGAGTCTGATTCGGTAAAACATGAGACTGATTTCTGTTGACTCTCACGCTCACGCTTTTATCCCTTATCGAGTGGGAGGCAGACACGCCACCCAGCGGTGACGCTCGATATGTCTGCCAGCGTGATATAGATAGTATAGCGGTTTTTGGGCTTTTTTTCAAGGGAAAAATGTGGAAGGTTTCAATAGAGATAGGTGCAGTCCTACCAATCATCATCCCCGTGATCCCTTCTCACTAACGGACTCTGATAAGCCGGCGATTGGGGTGTGATCGGTTTCTGCGACTCGCGGTCTTTCTGCTTTTTGTCGAAGTCCTCTTGTGCGACTTCGCTTTCAACGCGCAGAATCGTCAAGTCTATCTCGGCATCCTTGAAAGGCGAGAACACACAATCTATGTCCCCGAAATAAAAGTCAGAGGGTGCGGTGTATTTCCCCGGATACTTTTCACACAATTTTGAGATATTGTGTGCTTCAATCCGTCTGTGTCGTTTCTCCGGATGCGTGTCCCTCAACTTGTTTAGGAAATATGTTGATGTCCGTTGGCTCGTCTGTACTCAGACGTAGGACATCACCTCCTTTGATGGCGTTTGCGATCCGAGCGCGCACGATTGGATGTGTGACGAGTTCTTTCACTTCCTCAACCTTCTTTTCTAACCCTAACGAGATAATATAATATTGATGTTCCTCATTGTTTCTGGCAACCTGTAAATACTCCGCAAGCTGTCCTTCTGCCCCGGTTTTTATGAGAGAATCATTGACTCTTTCGTGTTCAGGTTGTAGAGAACGCCTGTGACAATCGCGACATCTTGAAGTATGAGCGAACCCCCAGGATCGATCTCTCTGTATGGAAATGTGAGCGTTTCGCCTTCCGCCTCTGGATCAGGCATGACCAGCGTTTTCCGCTTTTTTGAAAAAAGTCAAGTACCGATTGTCAATCCTGCCTCTCCTACCGAGTCTTCCCATCCTTGAATCGTGCAATAGCACCACGTTCCGCCAACTCCGCCTTTGCATAATGCGCCGGCATTTGTGAGGATTTCCAGCGTCCCGCAACCTGCATATCGATGACAGTCGCACCTGCCTGCGCAAGAGAGACAGCAGACCCGACTCGGAGTGAATGTCCGGAGATAAAACCTTTCACGCCGGCATCCGCAGCCCGCTTTTGGATGATACGGCGTGCAGAGTGAGCGGTAATTCGATTCGGTTGGATGTGGTCGCCGCGGCGGATGTGTCGGAACATGGCTCCGTCTGTAATGTCAGCGCGTTCGCGATACTGATCCAACACGTCGCGTGTTGCGCCACAGATATAGAGACTTTCACCCGTGCCTTTCTGATCGGATTTTGACGATCGAAGTGTGAGTGTCTTTTCTTTTAGGTCGCCAACATTGACAGCGGCAACTTCAGAGACGCGCAATAGGCAATCAGACATCAGACGTATCATCGCGGCATCGCGTAAGCCTGCCAACGTATTCTCCATTTCCGCGAGAAGGCAAACCCTTTCGACATCCTGCCAAGTGAGTCCATTTACCTGCCCGCGTCCTCTACCCTTTCCTTCTCTGCGGATACCTGCCAGTGTTGCGTGTGTGAAAGGAAAGTTAGTGATTTCTTGCGATTGATGTTTGAGTTGCCATTTGACTGCGGCGACGGCTTGCCCGATCGTCGCCGGGGTTTTCCCTGTTTTGTGCAAGTTGGTGATGTATTCGGCTAATAGCGCATCGGATAGGGTTCGACCGGATAGCCATGTTTCCAAATTGTGTAGAGCACGTTAATAGGCTTTCAGTGTGTTCTCCGAGACTGAGACTTTGATCAGGGATTCGGTTTCTTTGGGGAGCTGTGAAACTGTTATATTCGGTTCGGTTCGGTTGACGATAGCGTTCATATTGACTTCTGAAAGCAATAGCGTTGTATAACTGCTATAACTGGTGGTCAACACAGCGGAAAAGTGCTATCAAAGGTCGAAATATATTGGTGATAACACTGAAGGTTGGCGATGTCATTGAAGGTTGGCGATGTCATTCTCCCGCTGAACCTCCGTATTGTCGCCAAACAAGGCAGAGGCAACACCGATAAAACGACCTGCTTTCGGACGATGATCGAAGAAGTCCTTGATATTTTCGATGCTCAAGGGATTGACCTGAGAAAGCATCCGATCACCTTTGATTCTTGGTATGCCAGTAAAAGTCTCATTGAAACGTTGTTAGCGTTAGGGTTTACTCGCATCCTTGTTCACGGTAAAAGTAACTACGTTATGGAG
>JAJDXV010000141.1 GCA_022823085.1 Candidatus Poribacteria bacterium | reverse complement strand
CCCCACGCGGCGTCGCATCGTCAGGGTTTCCCCCATTGCGAAATATTCTCGACTGCAGCCTCCCGTAGGAGTTTGGGCAGTGTCTCAGTCCCAATGTGGCTGACCATCCTCTCAGACCAGCTACCCATCGTCGCCTTGGTGAGCCGTTACCTCACCAACAAGCTAATAGGACGCGGGCTTATCTCCGAGCGGCAGCCGAAGCCACCTTTCATACGGCCAACCGAAGTCAACCGAATCGTATTTGGTATTAGCAACTCTTTCGAGTTGTTATCCCCATCTCAGAGGTAAATTACCCACGCGTTACTCACCCTTTCGCCACTTTCCACCGGACCGAAGTCCGGCTTCTCGTTCGGCTTGCATGCCTCATCCACGCCGCCAGCGTTCGTCCTGAGCCGGTATCATACTCTCCAAAAAAGTTTTGAGAAGTACATCTTCAAGTAAATCGAAGTGCACTCACAAGCTATAAAATAGGCACGTCACGTTCACTATTTAACTTTCAAAGAACATATTCACCTTCCTTGTCGAAAGGTAATGTTAATTATACACCGTAAAAATTGCTTTGTCAAATAAAATTGTAAGAAAAATGCGTAATTTTAGCAAAAAGAGACCTAAATTTCAGAAATTTGTCACTTTTTTTCCTGAAAAGGTCTTTTCAAGTGTAATTTCGGCATTTCTGCCTGATTTTTAGGAATTTTCGCGCGTATTACACGCATTACCGCCACCGATGGCTGGGAGGAAATGGATTTCTGCGTCTGCATCGACGCGTTCAAGGAGACTGCCGCGCGTGAGGAGACCGTTGACGTATATAGCGATACCGGGTTTGATGCGATCTTCTTCACATAACCGTGCTTTCATACCCGGATGGCGAACCTCTAAATTGTCGATGACCTCTCGGATCGTCGTTCCGGGAACGGTAATGCTTTCTTCGCCGTCTGTTAGATTGCGTAGGAGGGAGGGGATGGCTACGATTGGCATGTTTTAATGGTTATCAGTTGTCAGTTACGTCAAGAGAAAGGCGCGCTGACAAAGCGCGCCTACCCGTGTTTGCGTTTTAGATTTTGCCCATGGCTTTCAAAAGCCGATCCGGCGACATCGGGAGTTCCGTCATCCGAACGCCGATTGCATCGTAGATGGCGTTGGCGATGGCAGCCATCGGGGGGACAATCGGGACTTCACCGACACCCCGTACACCATAGGGATGCCCCGGATTCGGGACTTCCACGATGACAGCATCGATCATCGGGAGATCCAAGCAGGTCGGCATCCGATAATCGAGGAAACTGGCGTTCGTCATCTCGCCTTCGGCATTATAGATGTATTCCTCATTCAATGCCCAACCGATACCTTGGACTGCCCCACCTTGGATTTGTCCTTCGACGTAGCTCGGATGAATGGCTTTTCCAGCGTCCTGGACTGCGGTATAGCGGAGAATATCGACCTTGCCGGTCTCCTCGTCCACGACGACATCTACGACGTGCGTTGCGTAGGCACCACCGGCGCCGCCCGGATTCACAGTGCCGCTTCCGACAACCGGACCGCCAGTTTCACCGAGCCGTGCGCATAAGTCGCGGAAACTGATCTGCGCCTCTTTGCCGTTGATACATGAAAATTCGCCGTCTGCGAACTGCACGTTGGCTTCGTCAACTTCCCAGAGTTTTGCTGCGCGAGTGATCATCTTCCGTTTGACCTCCTGCGCGGCTTCATAAGCGGCGTACCCCGTTGCGTAGGTTGTACGGCTACCCCCTGTTACAGCGGTGTAACCGACGGAGTTGGTATCGACAACGCTTGGGTTAACCGATTCAGCGGGGATGCCGAGCACTTCTGCCGCCTGCATAGCGATCGAAGCACGCGTGCCGCCGATGTCTGTGGAACCTTCAACGAGGTTAATCGTACCATCGGCGTTGACGTTAATCGTCACGCTGGACTCCAGACCGATATTGAACCAGTAGCCGGAAGCGACACCACGACCGTGGTGTTTCTTGCCATTCGGTGCAGTGTAGTGCGGATGCGCTTTCGCGGCTTCAACTGTCTCAATGAAACCGATGCGCGGGTGAACGGGACCATCTGCACGTCGGTCGCCCTCTTTCGCCCCATTCATCAGTCGAATTTCGAGCGGGTCGATCTTGAGATGCTCTGCGATTTCGTCAAGAACTGTCTCCGAACCGAAAGCAGCGTTTGGTGCTCCGGGGGCGCGGTAAGGCGCGGTTTTCGGTTTATTGACGACGACATCGTAGCCGTCAATGATGACATTTTCTATGCTGTAGGGTGCAAAGATACACATCGCGCCGGGGCCGACAGGTGAACCGGGATAGGCACCCGCTTCAAAGGCGAGATACCCCTGCGCAGCGGTTATCTTACCTTCTTTCGTCGCACCCATCTTGACACGGATGAAAGATGCAGGTGTCGGTCCGGTGCCTTCAAATACATCGGCACGGTTCATCAACACCTTGACCGGTTTACCGGTTTTCTTGGCGAGCAACGCCGCGACAGGTTTGATGTAGACGCTAATCTTACCCCCGAAACCGCCACCGATTTCCATGGGGACGACCTTAATTTTCGAGATCGGATATTGGAGTATTTCGGCGACCTGTTCCCGGACGGTAAACGCGCCCTGCGTGCTACACCAGATCGTCAGTTGTCCATCGGGGTTGTAGTGTGCTGTGGCGTTATGCGGTTCGATGTAGCCTTGGTGGACGGTGCCGGTGATGAACTCGCGTTCAATGATGACATCCGCTTCGGCGAACCCTTTCTCAGGATCGCCTAATTTGTGCTGGATGTGACTGGCGACGTTGCTCGGTTCTTCTGCTGTTTCACCGAGTGAAGTGGTTTTCAGGTGTTCGTGGAGGAGCGGTGCATCCGGCTCCATCGCTTGTCGGACCTCTAAAACAGAGGGTAGCACCTCGTATTCGACATCAATGCGCGTGCAAGCCTCTTCAGCGATGTGCGGATTTGTTGCAGCGACCGCAGCGACGGCGTGCCCTTTATATAGGACTTTATCGCTCGCTAAGATATTATCACAAAGATGTTTGAGATTGACGGCACCTTCCCCGAGATCAGCAACTTTATCACCTGCGTCTGGGAGGTCTTTCGCCGTGACAACACCTTTCACACCGGGAAGTGCTTCGGCACGACTTGTGTCAATTGAGATGATGCGTGCGTGTGCGTGCGGACTCCTGAGCACCCTACCGTGGAGGAGGCCCGCCATCTGAAAATCTGCGCCGTAAAGTGCCCTGCCGGTGACTTTGTCGACACCGTCGTGGCGGATGGGACGCGTTCCGATAACTTTGTAGTCTTTATTTTCAGGCATTCCTATTTTCCGTCAATTCGGCATGCGAGCGATAGAAATGTACGAACGGCTGCCGCAATTTCTACTGTCTCAGTCATGCGAAGGACGCTCCTTTCACTGAGCTGCGGCTGCATCAAGTACAGCACGGACAATTTTATCGTAGCCGGTACAGCGGCACAAGTTTCCAGCCAACCAGTATCGGACTTCGTGTTCGGTCGGGTTCGGGTTTTGCTCGAGCAGTGCTTTCGCGCTCATGATGAAACCGGGCGTACAAATCCCGCACTGAAGCGCGGCGTTTTCGAGGAAAGCATCTTGGATCGGGTGCAGCTTGTCAGGTGCTGCGAGACCTTCAATGGTTTCGACAGATTTGCCTTCAGTTTCTACACCGAGGACGAGGCATGAATTAACGAGTCTACCGTCGAGGATGACACTGCAAGCCCCGCAGTTTCCGTTGTTGCATCCCTCTTTAGCACCTGTGAGGTGGAGTTCATCTCTGAGGACTTCGAGCAGGCTTTGCCGGGGTTCACAGAGAAATTCCACCGTTTCGCCATTGATAGTCGTCTGAACGTGCGATCTTCTCGCCATAATATAAGTTCCTTTCACGTTTCGTAGATAAAAAGTCATTATCCTTATCAATCGACAAAGTTTATGTCGCTTCTCGAACTCTCTCGATAGCACCGTTGAGTGCACGTCGCGTCAGTACACCGACGAGGTGTGTCCGCTGTTCGACGGTACCGCGCATATCGCTAATCGGACGTGCGATCGCTTTTGCGGCTTCTGCGGCTGCGTCAATTGCTTCATCAGAGACCTCTTGACCGGCAAGTAACGCGCTCGCTTCTTCGGCGTAGAGCGGTGTCGGCGCGACGGCAGCGAGTGCGATACGCGCAGAAACAATCGTCTGTTTCGCGTCGTCAAGCACCACGGATGCACCGGCACCCACGACAGCGATGTCCATCTCATTACGCGGGATAAACCGGAGATAGAAGGAGCTGGAATTGCTTTCGGGGGCAGGTATCTTTATTGAGACGAGCATCTCACCGTTCTTAAGGACGGTTTGACCGGGTGCTGTACAGAACTGTTCAACGGGGACTTCACGTTCACCGTTTGGACCGGCAATAACGCAGGTGGCGTTCAGTACAATCAGGGGGGGGATACCGTCTGCAGCGGGTGATGCGTTACAGAGGTTTCCGCCGACCGCTGCGCGTCCCTGAATCGCGGTGCCGCCGATAATCTTGGTGGCATCAATCAGACCCGGATAGGCGTTGCATACAGCATCATCGGCGTAAATCTTATAACACTCGGCTGCAGCACCGAGCGTCAAGCCGGTATCGGCATTGTAGTCTAAGGCGTTGACCTCGGGGATGGATTTGATGTCAATTATCCAATCGACATCTCGGCGCGCTTCTCGGACCTGAACGATGAGATCGGTGCCACCGGCTAAGATGCGTGCGCTTTCTCCCTTTTCGTCGAGTAGGGCAACGGCTTCCGGTATCGTATTCGCTGCGATGTAGGAAAAATCTCGCATGACCGGAATCTCCTTTCGTTACTATAGTTGGGATTTTGTAAATTACTTCGTGGAGACTGAGGCAAAAACCTCGCCACGGAAGTTCGTATGTATGAGACAGGTTTTAGGAAATCTATTTTAAACCGTACTATAGCAAAAATTCGGTTTTAAGGCAAGATTTTTATCGCTCAAGCGCGCAGATTTCAGCGATCAATGTATCCAAACTCACAAACTTAACTTGGAGACCGTTATAATCGCTTGTGAAAGTGCGGTCTATGTCTTGTGCTACAACATAGTTCACGCCATCTGGGTACTGTCTACGGAACGCGAGCAGTGCGCGCGGCGAGAATCCAGAGGCAGCCCATTTGCATTCAATAGCAATTGGAGCGTTCCGGGTGCGTGTGAGCACAAAATCGACCTCCAATCCGCGTTTGTTGCGCCAGTAGTGGATTTCACGGGATTGCGTCTGTGCCATCATCTCGTTGAGAACAAAATGTTCCCACAACAGGCCGAGGTCTTCTTGTCGGAGTTGCGACCAGCCACGATAGTAACAGACAAATCCGGTGTCGAAACCATAGACCTTCGGTGCCGCGACAATCTCTGTTGCGCGACGGGAACTGAAAGGACGGATGACATGCACAACGAAGGTCGCATCCAAAATGGAGAGGTAGTTTGATATGGTGCCTCGACTGACTTCACACGGACGTGCAAAGCTGGACGCTTCAAAAACGCCACCACTCTGTGCCATGAGGAGTTCGGTAAATTTCTGAAAGGAGTAGCGGCGTTCAAGTCGAAAAAGTTCTTGGATGTCTTTCGCCCAGTAAGCATCTGTCCACTCTTGGAAATCGGGTTCTGGGAGTTCGGTTTCAAGAAAAAATGGGGGTAACCCGCCGTGTAAAAGGCGGTGGTGGATATCCACTCGGTTGAAATCGTTGAGGTCTGCTGTTATTAATGGTGTCAACCACAATTCTGTTTTGCGTCCAACGAGCGTATCCGCAAATTTAGCACTTGCACCGAGCGTTGATGAGCCGGTCGCGACAACCTGAATCTGTGGATAGTGATCTGCTGCGATTTTTAACAGTTCCGATGGGTTCGGCAACCGATGGACTTCATCAAGGACAATCCGACCGCTACCGATGCTATCGAGAAATGTTTGTGGATCCTCCATTAATCGTCTGACGCGCGGCAGTTCGCAATCAAAGTATTCAATATCAGGGAGTGTCTGGCACAAGCACGTTTTTCCGACACGTCGGACCCCGGACAACCATACGATTGACCGGCGTTTCCAAGCGGTCTCGATGCGATTGCGCCAAAATTGTCTATCTACCATATACTTATATTAACATATAGTGCTACTAAATGTCAATCTGTTAGCAAATAGTAGCACTATAAGTCAATTTACTTGCTTATGGTAGCATTTCACTGTGTAAAATTTGAAGCGGATTTTTGGATAGGGGTTACACGATTTTTCTTATGGATCCGCTACTGCCATATACCACAGGGGAGGTTTGATGAAGAATAAATAAATATTGCGGTAATCGTTAAGGATCGCGAGCACAGCTCGCTCCTACCAAGAGGTTATTGATGCATTACCGAATTAAATCCTTAAACTTCATGAGACCTCGCCTGCAAGGGGGGTACCATAAACTCTGTTAGAAATCTGCTCTAAAGACACAAGTGTGGAGTAGTGTCTCGCAGGTACATTGTCTGATACAAGCAGCAGGTCAAACCTGTTCGACGCTTAAGGTTGCCGATTCGTCGTTGAGTTTTTGTGCGACGGTAAACGCATTGTCGCTCAGCGCGTCTACAACTTCGGTCGTCAACGTCTCTCGAAGGATATATGCTTGATGCACGCGGAAGGCTTCGTCTGCCAGCGGCGATGCGTCGGTTAGCGAAAGCCTAATCCGATCAGAGACGTTAAAATCGGCATCTTTCCGCATATTCTGGATTTTATTGACGAATTCGCGTGCCAAACCCTCAAGTACCAAGTCGTGTGTCAGTTCTGTTGAGAGTGCGACGAATTTCCGAGCGTCTGCTTCCACAAAGAAACCCTCTCGGTTCTGCGTTTGCACGTCGATTTCTGATGTATCGAGGACATAAGTTTCTCCTTCGGCTTCAATTTGTAAACTGCCCTCGGCTTCCAGTTTCGTCTTCAGAGCCGCTACATCTCCAGCAGCAAGTGCTTTGGCGATGGCTTGAACGCCTTTGCCGTACTTGGGTCCCAAAACCCTGAAATTGGGTTTGAGTGTGACCTGTGCGAACGCGTTCAGGTCTTCTGTGAAGACGATGGTTTTGACGTTGAGTTCATCGTGGACGAGTTCCGATAAACGGTTAACAGTCGCTTTTTCGGCATCGGAGAGTCCGCCGAGTGTAATCTCTGCGAGCGGTTGCCGCGTTTTGATACCGGAACGGTTGCGGGCAGCGTGTCCCATGCTGATGACATCGCGAATGAACGCCATATCGATCTCTAACTGTGCGTCTTTCAATGATGCATCTGCTACGGGGTACTCGGCGAGATGAACGCTCAGGAGTGCCTCAGTATCAAGGGAACCGACTAAATTGCGATAGAGTTCATCCGACAAGAACGGAACGAACGGCGCTGCGAGTTTCGCAACGGTTACCAGCACCTCGTAAAGTGTAGCATACGCGGCTTGCTTGTCGGGTCCGGCTTCTGCACCCCAGAACCGGTCGCGGGTTCGGCGGACGTACCAGTTACTGAGATCGTCTACAAACGCCTCAATCGCGCGCGGCGCGTTCGTGAGATGATAATTTTCCATCTCGTCGCGTACTTCGTCGATGAGTGTGTGGAGGCGGGACACGATCCACCTGTCTACAACAGCGCGTTCAGCAACCGGTGGTGCGTCTTTCAAGACATCAATCTGCTCTAAATTGGCATACATAACGAAGAAGCTGTAAACGTTGTGAAGCGTTCCCATAAACTTTTTCAGTGCTTCGTCAACGCCATCAATTTTGAAAGCGCGTGGTGTCCACGGCGTGGTTGCGGTGAACATATACCACCGCACCGCATCTGCACCCTGCACATTCAAAATTGTCCACGGGTCCACCGTGTTCCCTTTACTCTTGCTCATCTTCTGTCCATCCTCGGCGAGGACGAGCTCAAGACAGAGACAGTTTTTGTAGGCAGGTTTATCGTAGAGGAGTGTGCCTGTTGCCAAAAGGCTGTAGAACCATCCGCGCGTCTGATCGATCGCTTCGGAGATGAAGTCGGGCGGATACGTCTGTTCAAAGAGTTCCTTGTTTTCAAACGGGTAGTGCCATTGTGCGGTGTGCGCGCAACCGGAATCGAACCAGCAGTCAATCACGTCTTGGACGCGGCGCATCGTGCCGTCGCATTGCGCGCAGGTGAGCACAACGTCATCTACATACGGACGGTGGAGTTCGATAGCGTCGGGTACATCTATACCGTGTTCTTTCAATTCAGCGATACTGCCGACGCAGTGTTGGTGTCCGCAGTCCTCACAGATCCAGACCGGTAGTGGTGTACCCCAATAGCGTTCGCGGCTCAACCCCCAGTCGATGTTATTTTCCAACCAGTTCCCGAACCGTCCGTCCTTGATGTGTTCTGGGTACCAGTTGATCTCCTGATTGTGCTGGCGCATCTGGTCCCGGATGGCGGTTGTTCGGATGAACCAGGATTCGCGCGCGTAATAGAGGAGCGGGTTATCGCATCGCCAGCAGAACGGATATTGGTGTGTATATTCTGCGGCTTTGAACAGCAGTCCGCGTCCATCCAAGTTTTCGATGATCTGCGGATCAGCATCTTTAACGTATTCGCCTGCCCACGCTTCTTTGACCGCCGAAACAAATTTGCCATCAGGACCCACCAGCTGCACGAGGGGCAGGTCGTATTTCTGTCCAATTTCATAGTCGTCTTGTCCGAAAGCGGGTGCGATGTGAACCAAGCCGCTCCCCTCAGTCGTCGTTACAAAATCCCCCGTGACAACATAGTGCGATTTTTCGGTGTGTTCGCCGCTATCAAAGAGCGGTTCATATTCCCAATCACAAAGGTCCGTTCCCTTATAGTTTTCGACGATTTGCGGGGGTTCATCTCCGAATAAACTGGAGACACATTCCTTAGCGAGGATGAGGTGCTGACCGTTGGGTTCTTCAACGGCGACGTAATCGTAAGCCTCGCCGACAGCGACAGCGACGTTAGAGGGTAAGGTCCACGGTGTCGTCGTCCAGACGAGTAGGGACGTATTCTCCCGATTTTTCAGTCGGAACCGCACAAAGATTGACGGATCGGAGACCTCTTGGTAGCCGAGTGCGACTTCGTGGCTTGCTAAGGTCGTGCCACACCGATAGCAGTAGGGTTGCACCTTGTGCCCCTGATATAACAGACCCTTGTCCCACGCTTGTCGTAGCACCCACCAGACGCTCTCAATGTAATCGTTTGACAGTGTGATATAGGCATCGTCGAGGTTCACCCAAAATCCGATGCGCTCTGTCATCTCACGCCAGTCCTGTTCGTATTGGAACACATTCTCTTTACACTTTTCGATAAAATTCTGAACGCCGTAAGCCTCTAATTCTGCCTTATTTCTGATATTGAGTTGCTTTTCGACTTGGTATTCGACAGGGAGTCCGTGTGTGTCCCAACCGGCTTTACGGTGGACGTAGTGTCCCGTCATCGTTTTGTAGCGACAGACGGCATCTTTCATGATCCGTGCGAGGACGTGATGGACCCCCGGTGGCGCGTTTGCAAATGGCGGTCCTTCTAAAAAGACGAAAGACGGGGCATCTTTGTACATCTCCATGCTCTTTTCAAAGATGTCATTTTCACGCCAGAATTCTAAGGTCTGTTTCTCTTTGTCAGCAAACGTAAATTGCGGTGATACCTCTTCAAACATCGGGAAACCCCTCCCACTCTTCTTGTACGGTTGATGGGTGGAAGATTGGAAGGGTGGAAGATTGGAAGCCTGTTACTTCCACCTTTCCATCCTTCCGTCTTTTCTTCCATTTCTCTTTGTGTATTTACAAAAAAAAACACCCTCACCGAAATCGTCGTTTCAGTGATGGGCGTCCGAATAAAATCTTTATTTTCCTGTAATTAACCCACCACAGTGCGACGAATAGCAATTATAATGAATATGGCGCGCGAACCCGTGACAGCAGAGATGCTCTCTTGGGAAAGGGTGTTATAGCGCACAGACTCCCTATATTGCGATGTCGGTGTGGTAAGCGATTTTTTGTCCATATCTCGTTTGAATGCCGCGTGATGTTGTACAAATTTTGCCAGATTTACCAATTATGATAACATATTCTATCGGAGATGTCAAATCTTTTTGGCTTGCAAAACCTGAAATTTAAGGTATAATAGAGAGAAAAGATTTTTCAGTGTTAGGAGAGAAAAGATGAGGAGGCGGAGAACTAAAAATAATAAGAACAGGTCGCTCCAGCGGATTGCATCAAGAGCCTTGCGTGCTTCCGTTATGCTTTTGAAGGTAGAACCGACCGGGCATCGCAGAGGCGAACAGATACAAGCGGTTAAGATCGCAGCGGGAAGCGGTTTTTTTGTCGCGCCGAACCTGATTGCAACGAACATTCACTGTGTCGTTGGTACGACAACGGTTTTGGTAGAACCGGTGAATCTGCAGGTCCCGTATCCGGTTACGGAAGTAGTTGCGTTTGATGACATAACCGACTTGGTCATCTTGCAGATTGCGACTGAAGGGGTGCCGCTGCCGCTCGGCGACAGTGATACCGTCGAGAAAGGTGAACGCGTTTACGCGGTCCGCTGCACGGGTGGTGGTGTAGAGGAGCGGGGCGCGAGAGGTGCCGTCACGGAAGGTACCCTGCACGGTGTCCGGTCTAACGACGCACAGCTGCGCTTAAAAACGGTGCTCTCCCCGGGGAATAGCGGTGGGCCCGTCATAAACAGAGCAGGTGAAGTTATCGGTATTGCTGTTTCGGGTGGCTTATCCGCTACTGCAACCGGGATAGAGGCTGTCCGGGAATTCGCTTACGCGATTCCTTCGAATGCCGTCAAGGCGCTGCTTGCGAAAGTGGGAGCCGTGGAGCCGCTTGAAACATGGCGAGAGCGCCCCCGAATACGCGCGTATGTCGAGGCTTCTCACGGGTACGTCAAGCAAAAAGAGAAAAAATATAAGGCAGCGATAAAACACTATACGGCTGCCCTGAAACTCAATCCGGACTTGGCGGAACTCTATCACAATCGCGGTGCTTTACAGAATCTTCTTGGACACCACGAACTTGCTATCGCTGATTGGGATGCTGCTCTGGCACGTAATCCAGACTTCGCGGAAGCATACTTCAATCGCGGTGCTGCGAAAACGACTTTAGGAGATTTTGAAGGCGGCATCGCTGACTGTAGCACTGCCATTGAACGGAACCCGGATGCAGCACCTGCCTACTACAATCGTGCGCAGGCGAGAATGGGACTGAAGCAGTACACCGAAGGCATTGAAGATTACGATAAAGCCCTCAGCATCGGTCTGAGCGATGCGGATTCGTATGGCGCGTACTATAATCGTGCATTAGCGAACTACCTCCTCGGGTTAGACAAAGCCGCACAGGGGGATGAGGTAGAAGCCATCCGGTTGTATCATGCATCGATTCCGGACTATACGAAAGCCAGCCAGGTCGCCCCGGACCCGAGCCTTGCCAGTAGAAACTACAACAATCGCGGTTATGCGAAGTATCTCATTGCGGAATACGAATCCGCTGAGGGCAACATGGAAGCAGCGCGAGAACTCTATGAAGCAGCGATGGATGACAGTGAGACAGCGATCAAACGCGATCCGCGAAACGCTTATGCGTACTGTACACGTGCAGTCACAAGGGTTGCCTTTGATCTACACGAGGACGCGATCGAAGACTTTGATCGTGCCATCAAACTCAAGCCGGATTTCGCGCACGCCTACCACCAGCGCGGGCTTGCGAAACAGGCACTCGGACAGCAAAAAGAAGCGGACACTGATTTTGTGAAGGCAAAGAAATTAGACCCGGATATCGGAAATAAGTAATGGATATACCTGGAGACCTGTATGGTGACGGATACGAAAAATGACGAAAACCAACAATCTGCCGAAGAGGTCGTCGGCACAGTGGTTTATATTGAGACCGAATTTGAAATTCCAGGCTGGATTGTCGGAAGCAGAGGAATTGGCTTCTTTGTCGCACATGATAAAATCGTGACGTGCTTCCATGGTCTTGCCGATGCTACAAAGGTGACTGTAACACACGTTGACACAGGATCCGTTTATACGATCGAAGGTATCATTACTATCACGACCGTGGAAACGCAAAAGAGGCACGCAATCAGCACGAAGCGGCAATAGTAGATTTCCAGAAGGCAAAGGAATTGGACCCAGGTATCGGAAAATAGACCGCATTGACTGCTATCATCAGCGGGAAAAGGATATCCATCATGAAAAAGAAAAAAGATAGGTCGTTAAGACAGATAATTGAAGACAATAAACAGTCTATTGTTTTTTTTCTAACAGAACCTGACCTTAAAAAACCGACTGTATTCTTCTCAACAGACGACGGGCCAACAATTAACCTTGCTTCGACAACCGGATTCTTTGTGGCACCCGACAAGATCGTGACGACTATTGATGCGTTATCAAAAGCTCTCAGTATTGCCGCATTTTCGGCGGTCTCTTTTCAAAGGGCATTCAGCAGTAGCAGGAATCGGTCTTCCCGTAGACGTAAGCGCAACCAAATTCTTGTGCCAAATGAGGACGTTCTGGAAGAGTACACTATTGAAGGTGTTACTGCTTATGATACGAAAAATAACCTTGTGCTCCTCAAAATCGAGGAGACAGGGGTACCCTTACCGTTGGGTGATAGCGATACCGTTGAGATAGGCGAGACGGTTTATGCAATTGGAAACCGAGATGAGCCAAGATGTGCAGGCGCAGCAGGTTATCTTCAGAGCAGATATAGAGATGATAGGTGGCTTCATATAAGAATCCACTTCTCTGGTGCGGGCAGTGGCAGTCCCGTCCTAAACAGCAAGCAAGAAGTCATCGGTGTATTTGCTTACGCGACGGGTTCCTCCGCGGGGGATAGTCGTTCAATGATGGGGACAGCTGTATCTTCAAATGTGCTTCAGGAGCTCCTCGCGAATGCAGGAGAAGTTATCTGGTTGGATGAGTTCCAGGCGGACCCCCGCGTACGCGCCTATGCTTTGGAAGCACGAGCGGACGACAAAATGTCAGAACGAAACAAAAATAGTGGGGCGATAAGAGACTATAACGCCGCTCTGAAACTCAACCCAGACTTGGTTGAAATCTACTCTAAACGAGGTATCGTAAAACTCCGCATTGGGAAACTTGGAAGTGCTATTAAGGATTTTGATAAGATGATTGAAATTAATCCGGAACATATCTTCGCCTACAACAATCGGGCATCTGCAAAAGGTAATCTTGGAGACGAACAGGGGCTACTTGAAGATCTCAATAAAGCGATTGAAATTAACCCTGAGTATGCAATCGCACACGTTAATTTGGCGGAGGTAAAAATTCATATCGCCGAAGATAAGGCGGATGAAGGAGACATCGGTGAGGCAAAACGATATTATCAGGCGGTCATCACCCATTCTGCCAAGGCACTTAAGTTAGATCCGAGAAACCCGTTAGCAGAGAGACAACGTAGACGAGCTCAGGATGCCCTTCGAATCTTGAAGTCGCAGCCTGAAGTTTAGGCATAGTCCTCTGTGCAGGCACACTAACGGTAGCGGACTGTGGTGCAATTGTAATCGTTTTTGGGTTTCTCATATTCAAACCAGGGGGTTTCTCTCATGAAACGTAGCCGAAAATGTCTATTGAGTCTTTTCACTTTAACTAATGTCTATTGAGTCTTTTCACTTTAACTTTTGTGTTCGTCCTCTCATGTGCGCGGGTGCAGAACGCTTCCGATAACTTGCCAACGCTGACAGCGGAACTTGCATCCGAAAAAGGCAAAGCCTCAGTCGTCCGTGTTACCGGTGGAGGTAGAATGGGAGAAAACAGCGCGCGGCGGTTGGACAAACAGACGTTATGTGTGGGGTAATTTCCGTCATCCGGGTAAAGCGAACTACGGATATTACGGGAAACATACCCGCCCCGTCGGGAGTTATCTACCGAACGGATACGGTCTGCATGATATGGGTGGGAATGTATGGGAATTGTGTCTGGATGAGTATGACAGGAGTTTTTATCACCTTCTTCATTTTCAAAACTCCATGCTTTAGCTTGGAGATGCAGAAAATGCGTTTTTTGTTGACATAAAAGTTGTTTTCTGGTATACTATTGACAACCACTTGGTAGAGATTTGCGACTTTCGCGCTTTGCGATTGTTCTCTACCACCCCTCGCAAAGGGGTTGGAGTGGTTGGTGGTTAATAGCCCCAGAAAAAGTGAGTATCGAGAAAAAAGCCTGAAAGATGGACCCTCGAAATATATTCATAAGTTTTGAAGCTGGATATACCAGCCAAAAGTATCGGTCGGCTTCGCGAGATACGAGGCTTTCCGTAGAGTGCCCCATGGCCCGCACCGCAGATTCGCATCTGTGTTGCTCCGACTTGATCGGAGAACCAACGCCAAGTGGTTGGAGATGGCTCCATAGCGAGAAACTGCAGATGGCAGTCACGCTAAACCCTAATATCTTGGACAGAGAAGAATCTCCGTCCTTTAGGGCGGAGAGCGGTCAAATGTACGCAACTCGCTTATTAAGTGTACTACACTATCCAGAAAACTGTCAAGCGAAAAGCAAAGCGTGGGTGTGCAAATATGCTAACAGCGTTACCCTATCAAAGCACTCTAAGACATGGCACTCCGCTTTCAAAAAAATCAATATGCTGCCAAAAACTTTACACACCCGCTTTCATCGTTCGTCTCCTTCGGTGAGATTATAGTTGATTGTATCAACTTTCAGATTTTACGGATTATCACACCGAAAACCAAAAAAGGTTCCACTGTTTTTCGTTGTTATGCAATTAATCGCTCAATCCTAAACGATGGATTGCCGCTGCTGCTGTTTCGGTATCTCGGAGCGGTGTGTTCGACACATCCGAAGTGAGTCCATCAACAATATATCGCTTTAAACCATCAAGCCTACATTGACGCACAACGGCATGTTGTTCCATATACGCGTAGACCTTATACCGCTTCGGCTGTCTGACGGCTTCTTTCGACAGTGTTAAAACGATAACTGGACGACCACTGCTCGCCGCCTCACAGACCATAGAGAAACTATCTCCAGTAACGATAAGGAGATCACTTAAGGCGAGGATAGATTGATACGGATCTGTAAGTGCTGAAGGCGTGTCCGGTTCAATGAAAAATGGGCACCAGTCGGCGTGTTTCAGCGTTGACGATAAGTGTTCCACGACATCTGTCGGTGTCCGGCGCGAGGTCGTCACCAATATCTGCGCGTTCAATGCTGTAGCAGTTACTTCACAAACTTTACGCAGTGCCTCCGCATCTGCAGTCGTGATCGTTTCGTGTCGGTCTCTCCCACCGATCAGGACACCGATACGTGGGCAGTCGGGTAAATTGAGTTCTTGTATCAACTGTCTCTTTTCGGTGTTGAGTGTGTCGGGTGAGATAGGGTTAGGGACACCTACTGTTTTGCACACATTATCTGTCCGTCTCTTACCGTACCATGAAAACATCGGGAGGATCGCAAGGTCAAAATGGCAAGTACCTAAAGGCGAAGGTCTACGACAGGTGACAGTTTTTGCCTTGAGCAGCTGACCAAGCAGTAAGTTAACCGCCGCGACGGATGAACCGGTTGAAAGGATAACGTCGGCAGCCTGGAGCGTTGACAATGTATTGTAAGTCTCAACGGTGAGGCTCCAGCGGAAAAGTATCTGGATAAATGACTCGGAGAGCGATATACCACCGAAGGCACACATAAAGACGCGCAGCAGGTTATCACGCCACTTATGCTGGAATTCTATCGTAACCCATTCCATCTCACAGTTAGGCAATCTCTCCACAATGCCCAAGGACTGCTTATAGTGTCCCGGTTTGTTGTCGCTTAAAATAACAACTCTCATGGAAAAGTGTATGAAATTAACGCTGTTACGCCGCTTTCATTTTCAATCTTAACAATGCCGACGTGTGGCGCGAACCATAGCGTCTGATGCTGCCGCAAGACTTCGGCTTCCGGGAAAAGCGTATGCGTGAATTCTAAAGTATATTCAATCTGGTACGCCGAATCGAAACTGCCAGCAGGCGTTTCAATCGGACTTTCGGCAATGACCTTCCCTTTAACGCTTATCTGTGCTTCAATCGGTATCTGAAGCAACACGAGGTTCTGCAAAACAAGGCTCCCGTTGACTTCCGTGTTGAAAGCCTCCCATTCAACGTTAGGACTGAGTGGGAATTGGAAGAGGACGAAATCCGGGGGCGAGGCCGGATCTAAGGCAATGTCAAGTTCCAAACCAGCGAATTCATCTTGAACCAAGACCGGCAATTCGTTCTGAATGTACTGATCTACCTTTTCACCCATGGGAAAAAAAACTCGGTTTTCTGCGACCCGAAAAGCGTTCGCTTTCAAATAGTCGAATTCATCGTCGGCACCCAACCCCACGTAGGTGAAGCGTTGATAATCCGCTTCCGCCGCACTGTAGCCGTCAGTAATCTCCCGCGACCATTCGGATCCATCTGCGTTTCGATAGACCCATGTGCTGCCGACAGCGTCAGGGAAGTAATTCGGTGGTGTCTGTTCTATGGGTGTAGGCGTTTCATCGGAACCGCAGCCGAATAGCATAAAAATCGCGCATAGAATCAGAGAAATCAGTCGCATTTTATTCCTTCAAGGCTTCCGCAACCATCTCCTTCAACGTTTCACCTCTGACTTGATGTGAGATGAGGCTGCCATCTTTGTCAATAAGCCACTGTGTCGGAATGGAACGTACGTTGTAATGTAGAGCAACAGGGTTATCCATAATCTTCCCACTAAACACCTGTCGCCAAGGAATATCATTTTCTTTCAGGTAATCTCGCAGCCTTTTTTTATCAAAATCGAGGCTAATCCCAATAATGTCAAACCCTTCGTTCTTGTAGGTATCATAGACTTTTTTGATTTTCGGCATCTCCGCGATACATGGAGCGCACCAAACTGCCCAGAAGTCGAGCAGAACAACTTTGCCGCGGTATTGTTCAAGCGAAATCGGATTACCGTCAAGGTCTGTTGCTGAAAAATCAGGAACAACTTTTCCAATTAATTCCATTGCTGGTTCAGGTTCTCTAAGCAACACTGGTTTAGGTTCACCTTTTCGTTGGTGTTCCTTCGCTAAGTCAGTATTGCCAAGTTTCTCGTGAAGTCCAGCAAGCTGCTGATGAACGTTAGGATCATTTGGTGTCTGCGCCTCAAGTTCCTTAAAAAGTTGGAGCGCTTCTTCATTTCGATTCATTTGTCCGAGCATCGTACCGAGGGTAAAATAGTCTCGAGCACTGTCTGTGTTCATCTTTGATCTGAAAAGTTTAATAAGACCCTCAACCTTTTCCTTGTGTTCGGATTCGATGTAAAGACGCGCAAGGACAGGATATACATAATAGGACAAGCGTTCATGATAGGGGTGCCGTTCAAGACCTGCTTCTAAAGCGGCGATAGTTTGCTCCGGCGTTTCATACAGTTGTTCTGGAGCATCTTCCCAACGACTCACGGATTGCGTAATCTTAAGGGAGAAACTCAAGTTTAAGCAAGAAGTATCTTGACCTGCATGGTGCCGACACCTGACAAGCGGGATAACATCCCCATATAGCAGGCGTGCTTCGGTTTTCCGCGCTCGGTATGCTGGGTGAAACTGATACCCATAACTCACGGGCATCTTCGGATCTATATTCGCTGAAAAAAGGGCAATACCACCTGATCTATCCGCAGGACAAATCAGCACGTCTGGGTCCGGTAAATATTTCGGATGGTAGAGGTCTGAGAGCCATTCAGGATAATCACCATTAACTTCCAAGTAAACTTCAATGGACTTACCAAGTTTTATCAAGTTTTGCATACATATCTCGAGATTTTTCTCTCGTTGTTCAGGTGTCGGAACGATGGCTTCTTCGAGTCTTATTGCTGGTATCACCTGTTCTTGTGCTATGGCAGCTGTTATCAACAGACTCCACACGATCCCTATCGTCAAAATTGTTTTCATCCAGATTACCCTCTATTTTGAATGGTTTTGAGAGATATTTTACCTTTTCAGTTATTGACCTGTTGATAAGTTCTTAAAATATAGTATAACACATTGCGTTGAAAATCTACTATATTTTCATTCATGTCTCCCTGAGCATCAGTTTATAATCATATCTATAGACATATTGCTCCGCTGGAGCAAAGAGGCTTTTCGAGAGGTTGGCTCTTCTCACGCCAGAGGCGTGATATATCTATAGCCACAGATGTCAGCGATAAATGCACTCCAGCGGAGTGCTATGTCTTAGAGTGCTTCGATAGGGTCGTGCTGTTAGCATATTCACACACCCATCAGATGAAAATTCCTTGACAAATAGATTGAATGCATTATACTTTTAACACACTTTTCAAACTATTGACACCAATAAATCATAGAATTTTTTGCTGAGAACTCCGAAAGTTCCTAAAGGCGTTAGCAACAGAGGAAAAAAATGAGAACATTTGGAACCCAAGGCCCCGTTAATCCCAAAGAAAACTACGTTGTCTCGCGCACTGATGAGATAGCGGATTTTGTTGACCGTGTGAAAAAAGGCAAATACATCGTTCTCTTCGCGCCGCGACAGACTGGCAAGACGACCCTTTTCCGTACTGCTATAGATGCTCTCATAGCTGAAGCATATTTCCCAATTCAACTGAACTTTGAGTTGTATGTGGATATCTCTGCTTCCGATTTTTATCTCTCTTTCTATAGAAGACTGCAAGAGGAAATTAATGACGTTTTCGAGAAACGTGGCACTGCACTTTCTAAAACGTTAAGCCAATTTTTGGATAACACAGAGGTAACAGATCAAATTTCAATGATGGAGTTCTTTAAGCATCTGGTTAATTTCCTACCAGAGCATGATAATTCCCAAAAGGTTATCCTCATCATTGACGAGTTTGATGCTATTCCTCCAGACGCTGTTCGCGGTTTCCTTCACTCGCTCCGATACATTTATCTTGACCAATCAAGTCCTCGATGTCCTTATAGTGTCGGCATTGTAGGAGTCAAAAACATCACACAACTCAACTACGACCGATCCATCTCGCCTTTCAATATCCAAGATGAATTTCATTTGCCTAATTTCACGCTGGCACAGGTGCATGAATTACTTGGGCAGTACACCGAAGAAGTAGGACAAGGTTTCACGCCTGAAGTTATCACCGCTATTCACAAACAGACAGCAGGGCAACCGTTCCTCGTCAATCGGTGTGCCCAAATTCTCACCGAGGAAATGGACATTTCCAAAACTGAAACGATCGTGATGTCGCACTTTTCAAAGGCGCACGCCCAAATCCTTCGGGAACGGAATACTAATATTGATCATTTGATAACTAATATTCGTAAAAAAGCCGACTTTGAAAGAATTTTAATGAGAATCACAGCTTACGATGATGGTCTGGATTTTAATCTACGTGATGAATCCATTGATGAACTCGCCATTTATGGCGTCATTTCTGAAGGGGATGATGGAATGTGTGAAATCGCCAACCCGATTTATCTGTATGCTATCTTGCAAGCCTTTAAACCGGCAGTGAATGGGTTGGAGCAAGAATATTTTCCCGAAGACACTGCGGATGGTTTTCGTGATTATCTTACCTCTACAGGACAGATTGAAATGGAGGCGTTGCTTGACAATTTCCGAGATTTTATTGCCCGCGCAGGGTTCAAAATTCTACAAGTACCGGATACGCCGCAAGAATCTGTCGGTCGACACCTACTCCTCGCTTATATTGAACAGTTTGTAAGACTCGTCGGAGGCATGATGTATATTGAAGTACAAACCGGGCGTGGCAGAATAGACCTCCTTATTACCCACAATCAGCGAAAATACATCGTTGAGACAAAGGTTTGGAGAGGTGAAATCAACTATCAAACAGGCAAGAAACAACTCGCTGCGTATCTCAAATTAGAAAACGCGCGGGAAGGATATTATGTCGTATTCGACCATCGCAACAATCCTACGCCGCGCGTTGAGACGGAGACAATAGACGGTTTGACAATTCGGAGCTATGTGATTCCTGTGGTACAGCAACAACCTTCGTCAATTTAGGACAGGGATCCGGTGCGTTATCACTGGTTCAATAATTATCAAACTACTTCCATCCAAACCCCAGACACGAACCCCGGATACTCCCCTTCACTGAACGCCGGATAATAGACATCCTCGCCACTGAAATCGTGAACCGTTTCGCCGCCGCTACCGTCTGGGATATGCACCCGACAAGTATACGTACTCTGACGGAACAGCTGCTGCGGTGTCGGTGTAGACAGCTCCACGCGATATTCCGCTAACGCTGCCTCATCAACCCGAATCCCCAATCCGGGTGCTTCAGAAACCTGAATCGTTCCATCAACCACCGGCAGCCGCGTTTCGAGCAGGTCCGATTCCCACAACTCATGACACGTAATCGCAGGCAATTCCGCTTGCGATAGCACAGCACCGAGATGTACCGAGTACGCCGTTGTGATACCCGTGCCGACCATCTGTAGCCAGAACGGTTGATCAAACGAAGAGCAGAGCGCGTTCGTACGACGTAATGCGTTGACACTACCCCCGACGACAAAACCGCCACAACACCGGGCATGCAAACAGGATTCGTTGAAATGCTCAACAATCCGTTTCTTGACAGCCGCTTGCAACCGCGCCGCACCCGCTACATCCGTACCGAGGTAATACGGACTCTCATAGATAGCGACGTTCGGATGTTCATCTAACTGTTGCAAGACAGGGATCGCGTTGTCTGCTGTCCGTAAGAAGCCGTTGAAGTCGATGTCGAGTCGGTAATCCGCTGGCACTGCATCACCGACAGCGTCCACCTGCGCGAAGATGTCGCGCCACGGACGCGCTTTCAACTTCGCCGACGTGTAACCCCGTTTGACCGATTCTTCGACTTCTGCCACCCAATCCTCCGGCGGCATATCAATATCCCACCACGAGATAGGACATCTTTCGCGAACCTTAGGGCCTATCAGTTGGTAGGCAGGAACACCTACCGATTGACCGATGGCATCGAAAAGCGACATCTGGATACCGAATCCGACACCGTCGTCGTTCAGACAAGCGAACGCGTTCTGTCCGATTATCCGCTCAATATTCCCCGATTCATCTCCCAAATTTTCACCGTATCCGATAACGCCGTTGCTAAGTTCAACGCGATAGACGTGAACCCGTTCTCCATGTGTCGAGGCACGGTGCATGTGCCGACTGACCCGTTCATGATAAAAAGGCACATTCAACGGAATCGCTTCGAGATTTTTGATGCTAAGCATAAGTTCCTCCAAGGTTTAATGATACGATTGCGTAATTATATCACATTTCCACAAATCCCGTGAAAAATATTGCTGCCCGATAAACCCGATTCTTTGAAGCAAACTTTCGCTGTTTACCACTAAGAGAGTCAAAAACCTTGCTGCTCGAGCGCGATAGATGCGGCTTGTCGTCTGGTTTTCTGTTTCACGGCGTATTGACAACTGTTAACTGACAACTGAAAGATTTTTCGCAGAAAAATCGTACTGACAACTATTCACATTTGACACGCCACCCGTTTTGTTGCTATAATATATCTACAATGCAAACCACACAACCACGCCTTCGTTTTTGTAAGCAAGGAGCATATTATGGCAAGAATTGAACCCTTTAATGTTTCAAACCCTCTATTAGACCGACCTGATAAACTTCAGGAGCAGGCGCAGCAAGACGGCTACCTCTTTTTCCGAGCCTTAATTGATGCCGATGCTATCTATAATTTACGCCGGGACTTCTTGGAAATCTGTCATCGGCACGGATGGGCTGAAGGCGGAGACGTACTCATGGATGGCATCCGCACCGGCGGTCCGTTCATGGAAGGCGATGACGGCTATTGGCCCGTATTAGACGAATTCCAATGCCTGGAATCCTTCCACGCCTTCGCGCATCATCCAGCGATCTTGGATATGCTCGACAAACTTTTCGGCGAGAAGACACTCGTACATCCGCGGAATATTGGAAGAATTATGTTCCCAGAAAACACTAAATACACGACACCTGCACACCAGGATTTCATCCATATCCGAGGTACAGAGGAGACCTATACCGCATGGATACCGCTCGGCACGTGTCCGAAGGAATTGGGCGGATTAACAGTGCTTGCAGGATCGCATCGTGCGGGTGTATATCCCGTAAAACCGGCATTCGGGGCAGGTGGACTCGGTATTGATACAGAACCGTTGGAGGCTGATGGGCTCTACTGGGTCGCAGCGGATTTCGAGTTAGGCGACGCGCTCTTCTTCCACAGCCACGCCGTTCATAAGGCACTACCGAACCAGAGTCCGGATCGCATCCGACTCTCCGTGGATTACCGCTATCAAGGGTGCTCGAAACCTGTAACGGAAGGTTCGTTATTACCGCATTTCAATCGGATGCCTTGGGACGAAATTTATACCGATTGGAAATCGACGCAGTACCAATACTATTGGAACGCCTTCGACCTAAATAGAGTTTAAAAAAGTAGCTGTCCACATTTTTTAAAGGAAGTAGAAATCAATTGACGCAATTGCAACAACGAAAACCTAATCTTCTCACGCTCTTTATATTCCTATTCATCGGATGCAGCGGTATCACTATTTTACCGGCTATCGCTGAGAATTACGCTGGCGATTTCTTAACAAACGGTGTCGGCGGTCGCGCCCTCGGATTAGGGGGTGCTTATGTCAGTATCGCCGACGATGCCACTGCCACCTACTGGAACCCCGCTGGTATTGCCGGTGTCTCCGACAATTATCAGTTCTGTCTTATGCACGCTGCACGGCGTTCAGGATTAGGCGCGTTCAACTATATCAGCGGCACGAAGCAAATTCTACCAGAACTCAACCTCGGACTCTCCTGGATTCGAGCAGGCGTGGACGATATTCCGATCTACCCGCTCATACCGGCTTTTGATCCGAATATCAGTGCCGATGAACGACGAAACACCGCCAAAAACCGTCCGAGGGAATCCGACTTCACGCCTGCAGGCTACCTCAACGACAGTGAAAATGCGTATATTCTGACGCTCGCGACCGGTTGGATCGTCAGTCAATCGTGGTGGGATAACTTTGGTCGCGATTCGCTACCGCCGGAGTTTATGTTCGGTCTGAACGCGAAATGGATATCGCAAAGGCTGAATGGCGGCGATCTCGATCTTTATAACTACAGCAGCTGGGGATACGGGTTCGATGCCGGGCTGCTTATTCGGCTGCCAGACTTTAACGCCCTCTTCGGTCTTGAGAATTTCGGTGGTATGTCCTTCGGCATAAACCTTCAAGACATCTCAAAGACAACCTTAACATGGAACACGCTATCCGCGCCAAAGGAATCCATTCCAGCGAATTGGAACATCGGTGTCGCATATTCTCATGATCACATTTTCAATCGGAAACTGATCCTCTCCTATCAATGGCAGCAACGTTATGGTGGACAGTCACATCTCGGCGTAGAATATCAGATAAGTACACCGTTGGCTTTACGCATCGGTTACCGAGACAACCGTTTGACAAGCGGTATCGGCATCCATGTCCGCCAATTTCGCCTCGATTATGCACTCCTCTTCGGCGACCTAATTAGCACGCATTTTTTGAGTCTGTTGTGGAATTTTTAAATTTTAAACGGACGGTTTCGACAAGTCTGGCTGATCGCGTAACAAAATCAGGAGCGGAGCGAGTACCAAAGGAAGCATCACCAAACCGTCTAACACAATCGGTAGACCGTATTTATCTCCCAAAACACCCACAATCTTATTCAAAAACCCGCCGACACCCCAAGCGGCACCCATCATAAAACCGGAGGCGATGCTTTCGTGTCCGCGCAACATTATCTGTGCAAGGACAATGTTAACGGTTATAGAACTTGTGAGCACGACATTGCCTAAAAAGAGGAGTGCGAGGAAACTAACCCCGCCAGTGTGCAACGACCAGTAAAGAAGTGGTGGCGCGCCGAGAAGCGACACCAATAACAGTACATACGTGTTGATGCGACTCATAAGCCACCCACTTGACAAAATCCCCATAGATCCTGCGAAGATAAAGAGTGCGAGGACCAGAGAACGTCCTTGGTCTGAGTAGCCTTGATCGGCCAAATGGACAGAAAGAAAGGTCTCTATACCGGTGAGTGTAACGGTTCGCATCGCCGCGATGACGAATAAGACAATGAGAGGGAGCAGGCGCGGTGAAGCGACACGCCAAAACGGTTCTTGTGGGACCTGTGCATCGGTTGGCGTCCCTCTCGTGCCAGCGGTTAAATCGAGGTCTTTCTCAAATTTTAGGATTTTTGGCACCAGTAACGCCACAACTAAACCGGGTATCATCTCCCAAACGAGATAGTCCATACCGAAACGGTACGGAATGAACAGGAGGACCACTGGCCCGAGTGCACGTCCGATGTTGCCACCTGTCAGAAAAATTGAGATACCCATCCCACGCTGCTCGGAAGCGAGTGCCCCCGCATAGGTCGTCGCCTGCGGATGGAACGCAGCGACCCCAATACCCCCAATAGCCAACAACAGATACACAATATTAGGAGACGGCGCAAGCCACAATAGACTTAAACCGAGCGCGCTAAACGCCACACTGATCGTCAGAAAATGCACCGTCCGCACCCGATCCGACAGCCAACCAAAGAGTATCTGTCCGAATGAGCTAAATACACTGTAAATTGAAACGAAGTTTCCCGCTAAACTGTTCCGTGTTGCAGCTGTCGCTAACTTTGTCAGTAGGAGCGGTTGCAGGTGTGATAGAAGCGTCGCATAGGAATCGAGTACGGTATGTAAGAACGTCAGGAAATAGAACTGTTTCCGAGTGGAGGCTTTTGAGGAATCGTGGTTGTTATTCATGAGATGATCTGATACCGCATTTCTATTAAAATCGGACAATAGATAGACATTATAGAACGCACCAAACTAAAAAGCAAGTCTTTAAAAAATCATTTCCCTTGACATTTAAACTGGTAATGTATACCATAATATGAATTCTTGAGTGCAGAAAAACCAATCATAAGATATAGCGAGTGTGCCTTTGAACAGAAAACAACTCCAGCGGGTTACCAAATTCGGTTTACCAACGGTACTGGCAGTCATCATAACATACTTCCTCCTAAAAGAGATTGATCTCCAACAGATACCGCAAACCCTCGGTCGCCTATCCATCAAGGCACTCCTTATCGGATTCAGCTGTTACTGTGTGTTAGTGCTGGCGAAAGCATTGCGTTTCCGTGCGCTCCTTAACCTTGATAGCCGTGTCTATCGGATCTTTCCGATCTTAGCGTTGCACACCTTTTGGGGCAACATCCTCCCCATGCGGACAGGGGATGTCTCTTATGTCTACCTCATGCAACGCCGTCAGAAAGTAGAAGCGACACAAGGGATCGCATCGCTTATAGTCGCAAGCCTGATAGATATGATCCTGCTGATAGGTCTGGTAATCGCAACGGCATGGCTCCTACGCGATGCATTACGCGAGACCTTCTCAGGCACCGTCCTCTATCTTATGCCGCTTTTGATTGGCAGCGGTTTAATCGCTGTCGTCGTCTTTGTCTCTGTCGCGCCGAACGTCTGTATACGGTTCGCCGATCTATGTGCGGGTCCGCTATTACGCCTTGAGAAACGACCTGTGTCATGGGGTATTAACAAAGGGTTGCAAGTACTACAGGAACTCACAGCGTTCCGTTCAAACCACCGGTTCCTGGAAGTCTGGGGATATTCCGTGCTGTGCCTTGTCATCCGTTTCGGGTTTCAGTGCTACCTCGTCGTTGAAATGGGTGTTGACGTGCCGATAACCGAGGTATTGTTCGCACTCGCCTTTACCAACGTCTTCAACCTGTTACCTGTTCAGACAGTCCTTAACTTCGGGACAACAGAGTTTCCGTTTGTCTGGCTGCTAACACATTTCGGAACGTCAGTAGAGACAGCCACTGTTACAGGCTTCAGTCTACACATTTTGATTCTAATTTACTGTCTACCTTTAGGCGTATATGGGTTCTTAAATAGACCAAAGGAGCAATAGATATGCAAATTATTGACCCACATGTTCACGTTTGGAAAAACGATCCGCAGTTTCCGTGGGCACCAGAGACAACGAGTCCACCGGAGGAAGATGCAACCGCGGAGATGCTTTTGGAATTAATGGCGGCAAACGGTGTCGAAAAAACCGTCCTCGTTCAAGTCATCCACTACCGATGGGATAACAGCTACGCAGCGGATGTGATGAAACAGTACCCTGATAAATTCATGGGTGTGTGTCGGATCAACCCTGAAGACCCTGACGCCCCAGACCATCTCAGCCATTGGACTGAAGATCACGGTTTCCACGGCGTGCGCCTGAGCCCGTCTGTCGGTACCGCCGGCGATTGGTTTACAGGACCGTTGATGCCACCTATCTTTGAACGTGCCGAAACGCTCGGTGTACCGATGCTGATTCTCACGGGTGCAGAACGACTCGTTGACCTTCTGCCACTTCTGGAACAGCATCCGGATCTTGATGTCGTCATAGATCACATGGCGGACTGTTCGCCTGACGCACCGGACAAACTCCAACTGCTTCTCAATCTTGCCCGGTTCCCGCGCGTCTATGTCAAAATAAGCCATACCTGGTCAATCTCGAAAACAGGGTATCCATGGACAGACACATTTGAGCAGGTCAAGAAAGTGTATCAAGCCTTCGGTGGGTCTCGGATTATGTGGGGCACGGATTGGCCCGTCTGTCTCAAACGTGCCAGTTATCCTGAAACTTTAACTGTCGTCCGCGATGAAATGGATTTCTTTACACCCGAGGACCGGAAATGGGTCTTAGGCGAAACCGCTCGACAACTCTGGAAATTTAAAGAATAACATTTCAATCCAATTTTTTTTTGACAAATTTGTGTAACTGTGTTACCATAATATAAGAAACGTATCAGCGCGACTCCTTAAAATTAAAATTAAAAGCACCTTGGCGTGGCGCAGCATAAGAACCGATACTCTTCTGCTGTCAAGGTTCCCACCTCGCCTGTCCACAAGGAGGAACACCATGCCGTTTTGTTCACAATGCAACGTTACGTATAAAGAAGCGATCTCGATATGTCCGGATTGTCAGATAGACCTCGTGCCGCAAGCAGCACAAACCGAAATTTCGGAATATGGGGACTGGTACGCCATTGAATCTGTCCCGAACGAATTAGCCGCGAATATCCTCCAAAGTGTCTTAGAGGATAGCAATATCCCCGTCTATGTCCGCTGCCATGATGTCCCTAATTACGGCGGCGTAAAAGGGAACGCCACGCAATCCGAATGGGGCGATATACTTGTGCCAACGAATTTAGTTCCACAAGCGCGGGAATGTCTGAAAGCCTATTTCGATTCACTAAAGGAAGCGTGACACATACATACAGGCAGGACGCTATGGAAGCCAAGCAACTCTATCTTATTAAAGAAGCCAGGTCTCACGTTCGGATGAACGGGAAGATTTATGTCCGAGCACACCGTAGGTGTAACGGCAGCCACGTCAAAGAACATTGGCGAAGACCACCGACAAAGCGGTTTAGAACGCATCAACAACTTGACACCCTATCAGAACAACTCAGCCTCTTCGAGAATGACGACACCTCAAGTTAACCTAACAGGACTTAAGCGTATCCGTGAGATTTCTTAGAGATATACTATGACCAGTCATTTCCGAAGCTTGCAAGTTTACCTGACACCGTGTTGTCGCTTGCAAGCTTGTCTTATTTTTTTCTTATTCTTCATTGCGAGTCCCACGCTTTTTGGTGATGTTTACCGTATCAAAAAAGGGGATACGCTCCTCATCGCTGTTGTTGGACAGCCGGAATATACGCATTCTGTGCAAGTCCGTGAGGATGGCAGAATCAACTACTTCGGTGGTGAATTTGATGTTGCGGGTTCAACAGTGACAACCGTCAACCACTTGATTCGCATGTTTCTCGTCCGAGGAGATAACCACGTCAGGAACCCCGTTGTTATGGTCTCGCTTGTGCTGCAAGAGAACGGTGTTTTTGTTGGCGGCGCGGTGAAAACACCAGGACGTTATATCATATCACCAGAGACGGACATCGACCTATACCGTGCAATCGCACTTGCAGGCGGTATGGGTGAGAATGCTGACCGACAAGGTGTCCAATTAATCCGCAAGGATACCACGGAGACCGTTGAAACTTACGATCTTTCGACCAATAGCCCTTACCGCGATATCCGCGTCAACATTAACGATCTCGTTTTTGTCATGCCGCTGAGTGGCATTGAGGTGCAGGGCGAGGTACGTACCCCCGGAAAAATCTTTTTTCGGGGTGAGATCGGTGTTGGGCATGCATTGGCGCGGGCAGGTGGTCCCACACAAGAAGCCGACTTAACAGTTGTCGTGAAGGTCGAAAAAAACGGTAAGCGTTCCGAATTCAATCTCTCCGACCAGTTTTGGAAATCTCCACCAAACGATCAGCCGCTACCCACGTTATTAGATGGTGATGTCCTGTTTGTTCCTAACGTCTTTAAAACAGAGTCTATCTACGTAACCGGTTATGTCCGAAACCCGGGTCCGCAACGCGTTCGTGGACCGTTGAACCTCTTGCAAGCCGTCGCGCTCGGGGGTGGGTTCGATGTCTCGGCAAACCGCGAAGAGGTCATCATTCACCGTCAAGACGGTACAATCATAGAAGTGCCGTTCACATTCAATCCTACTGAAGGTGCAACACGGCAACACGTTTTACTCTATCCAGGCGATATTTTAGAGATAAAGAAAAAATTTCAGGTGAATTGGGGTCTCATCAGCACCCTTTCCTTCATCGTTTTCAGTGGTGTGAGCCTTATACTCCAAATATCGCAGTAAATAGGAGGATATAAATATGCAAACTGAATTAGGTACAGACGAACAACAATCCGCCCCAAACGTTGAGGCACCGGAACCCCAAGCAGAAGAACCTCAGCAGTCCACGGAAGAGAGCAGTACGTGGAATACTGACGAGATGCTGAGCCAACATTTCGAGCAACCTGTCCGCTTTGTCACTTATACCGGTATAAAGGACCTGTCCGTGGTCAGAACGAAACCGTATACGGTATGGGGAAAGCCTGCCAAAGGTGGAGTGGTTAAGATGCCGAAAGTGCACGTTTTGTTTGCATTTCCGAAAGAGAAGATGGCCGACCTGAAACCCCATATAAAAATCAGGGCACCCTTGAAAGCAGAGAACCTTCAACCGATTGAGACCATAGCAGACCGGTACCATGTTGATGACGAACTGCTTGAACAAGCGAGGGATAACAAATCCAATGTGAACATCGTCACGCGCGCCGGGTATGTCTTGAACGGTTGGATTCAGCAATTTGACAAATATGTGTTGTACATGCGAATCGGCGAGAAGATGGTGATTGTGTACCGACACGGCTTATTTGAGTTCACAGTTGACGAACAATCTGAAGGCACTTCATAGGCATTAATTAAACTATCCAGGCCCGGTAGGTGCTGTTTTAACCGAATCATAACCGTCGCGGCCCCCAGGCCTGGTAGGCGCTGTTTGTAACTGTGCCATAAGTGTCAATTTTAGCAATAACAACCCTCTCAGACCCAGGCCCGGTAGGTTCGGTTGCATGAAGATTAAATAAATATTTCGGTAATCGTTAAAGATCGCGAGCATAAGAAACACCCCAGCAAAAACACTCGCTCCTACCAAGAGATTTCTGATGCATTACCGAGTTAAATTTTTAAACTTCATCAAACCGAACTTACCGGGTCCGGGTCTGAGACGGTTGTTATTTCTAAAATTGACACTATTGACACTTATGAGGAGAATCGCCGCATCCCAACAACTCTTATGAACTTATAACTTATAACCCTATGCCACATCCCAATATCAGACCGACCCACAAACCCATCAAAAACTACTACGCCGAACTTGAAGAATATGACAGCGTCGGCGCGGAACATGAGGGTGCTGTCCGAACCGCATTTCAGAACCTCTTACAATACTACTGCCGACAGGCAGATCTCATCCTCGTCTGTGAGAAGACACATTACACACCAGAGAATAGACGGATAACTCCCGATGGCGAAATCGTCGATCCGTTCGGTCTACCCTACGGGTACTGGGAAGCAAAGGATACACAAGACGATCTCTACGTCGAAGCAGATAAGAAGTTCGCCGCAGGCTACCCGTCGAAAAATATTGTCGTCCAGTCGCCGACGCACGCGCTGCTTTATCAGCACGGGCAGCTCCAACTCGATTTAGACATCACCGAACCGAGAAACCTCGTCAACGTCCTCCAGACCTTCTTCGCGTATCAGGAAGAGAATATCTCGGCGTGGCATACGGCTGTTTCCGAATTCAAAGAGACCGTCCCGGAACTCGGCGAGAAGTTATCAGCACTCATCGAAACCGAACGCCGGAACAACCCGCGATTTCAGGAAGCGTTTACTAACTTCCATCAGCAGTGTCAGACCTCCATCAATCCGAACCTCTCTATCGCCGCTGTAGAGGAGATGCTCATCCAGCACCTATTGACGGAACGCATCTTCCGCACCGTCTTCAACAACCGCGACTTCACGCGCCGCAACATCATCGCACGCGAAATCGAGAACGTCATCGACGCACTCACTTCACAGGTGTTCGACCGCAACCAGTTCCTCCAGAGTTTGGACCCGTTCTACGTTGCGATTGAGCAGACCGCCGCAACTATCACCGATTTCTCACAGAAACAGGGATTCCTTAACACCGTCTACGAGCAGTTTTTTCAAGGCTTCTCTGTGAAGGTCGCAGACACGCACGGCATCGTCTACACACCGCAACCGATCGTCGATTTCATGGTGAAAAGCGTCGAGCATATCCTACAGACCGAGTTCAACCGTTCGCTCTCCGATACCGGTGTGAATATCATTGATCCGTTTGTGGGTACAGGGAATTTCATCGCCCGTATCATGCAGGAACTCGAACCTATCGCGTTAGAACGGAAGTACACAGCCGACCCGCCGGAACTCCAGTGCAATGAGGTGATGCTCCTACCTTACTATATCGCCAGTCTCAACATTGAGCACGAGTTCTACACAGCGACGCATCGGTATGTCCCCTACGAAGGTATATCCTTGGTAGATACATTCGAGATGGTAGAAGACCGGCAGCTGCAACTCCTTACCCAAGCGAACACAGCACGCGTCGAAAAACAGAAAGAGACCGACATGTTTGTTGTGATTGGCAATCCGCCGTACAATATGGGACAGATCAATGAGAACGATAACAACAAGAATCGGAAGTATGAGACAATGGATAAGCGGATTGCGGACACTTATGCAAAAGACTCCAAAGCGACGCTCAGAAACAAACTCTACGATCCTTATGTCAAAGCGATTCGATGGGGATTGGACAGAATTGGCGACGAAGGTGTTGTCGCCTTCGTAACAAACAACAGTTTCCTCGACGGTGTAGCGTTTGACGGCATGCGGAAACATCTCGCTGAAGATTGCAACGCTATCTATATTTTCGACTTAGGCGGGAATGCGCGGAAAGGGTTAAAGGTCTCTGATGCGAATGTGTTCGGGATTCGTGTCGGTGTGAGTATTAATCTGTTTGTAAAGAAAAAGGACAACGCCTCAGAATCACCGCGTATCTACTATTACCGTACCGACGACTTGTGGAACAAAAAGCAGAAATTCGATTTTCTCAGTGAATGCCAGTATACAGGTAATATCGGGTGGGAGTCGATTCTGCCTGACGCACGCCAAACGTGGCTCACTGAAGGACTCCACCCCGAATTTGATACCTTTATTCCGATGGGTAGCAAAAAAATAACAGGCACACAGGTTGATGGGGAGACGATTTTTAGGCTCTACTCTTTAGGTATCGCTACAAATCGGGACAATTTGGCTTATGCTTTTGATTCTGGATTGTTACAAGAACGTGTTCGGACATTTATTGAGATATACAACACCGCTGTTGATCGGAAAAAACGACATGATCCAAAAGAACCTGTTGAAAATTTCATTGATACGGATGATCCGCGTATAAAATGGACTCGTCAAGTGAAAGCATCACTGAAAAAACTGGAACCAAGTACCTATGAGGATACGCACTTTCGCGCAGCATTGTATCGTCCGTTCTGTCAGAAATATCTCTACTTTGATCACTTCTGGAATGAGGAGCGTTATCAGCAATATCAGATTTTCCCGACACCAGAAACCGAGACTGAAAATCGAGTCATAATTGTCAGCGATCACGGTTTTCGCTCAGAATTCAGTACCTTAATGGCGAATCTAATTCCCGATCTACACACACTTTCAACAAGCGATGGTTTTCAATGCTTCCCGTTCTACACCTACGACGAGGATGGCACCAACCGCCGCGAGAACATCACCGATTGGGCGTTGACAGAATTCCGATCCCACTACAAAGACGACACCATCACCAAGTCGGACATCTTCCACTATAATTACGGACTCCTGCATCATCCCACTTATCGCGAAAAGTATGAGGCGAACCTTAAACGCGATTTACCACATATCCCGTTTGCTAAGGATTTTTGGGGATTCGCAGAAGCAGGCGCACGCTTAGCCGATCTCCACGTCAACTACGAATCGCAACCCGAATACGATGGACTGAAATTAGTTCAGAACCCAGATACACCGCTCGATTGGCGTGTCGAGAAAATGAAACTCTCGAAAGACAAAACACAAATCGTCTATAACGATTTCCTTACACTCGACGGTATCCCAAAAAAAGCCTTCGATTACAGGCTCGGCAACCGTTCCGCGTTAGAGTGGATAATTAATCAGTATTGTGTTAAAATAGATAAGCGCAGCGGCATTGTGAACGACCCAAACCGAGCAGACGATCCACAATACATCGTCAAACTCATCGGAAAGGTTGTTACAGTTAGTCTGGATACGGTAAAGATCGTGGAGGCACTGCCGGAGTTACATCACGATGACTATGAACCGTAGAAACTTTTTAATCAACAGCAGTACCGCATTGGCAGGCCTGCTGCTCGCCAGCGGTCACCCAAGGCTTCACGCGGACTCACAGGAAACGCATACCGATAGACCTACAAACGAAAGGAAAACGCAGATGAAGACAGCAGTTAGTATCGTTGACGATGCTTTTTACATTAACGGCGAAATCACCTATCCCGGACGCTCATATCAAGGGAACAAAGTCGAGGGATTGCTCATCAACACCCGTATGGTGCAAGGTATCTTTGATGACCGGAACCCAGAAACCATTTATAGATGGGAATATCCCGATACAGGTGTATGGGATCCGGAACGGAATACGCGCGAATTTTTATCCGCGATGCCCGCATGGCGCGCCCACGGCGTATTGGGGTTCACAATTAACCTGCAAGGCGGGAGTCCCGAAGGCTACTCAAAAGCACAGCCGTGGCATAACTCCGGTATAGAAGCCGACGGCAGTCTCAATCCGGACTACCTCTCACGACTCGAACGGATTATCGACTTCGCGGATGCTCTCGGTATGGTCGTTATCCTCGGCTATTTCTATTTCGGACAAGATCAGCGGGTTAAGGACGAGGACGCTGTCAAAAACGCCGTTGACAATGCAACCGGTTGGCTCTTTGACAAGGGGTATACTAACGTTATCGTTGAAGTGAATAACGAATGCAATGTCAGAGCATATACCCACGATATCCTTAAACCGGATCGGGTACATGAGTTGATTGAACGTGTAAAAGCGACGACCCGCAACGGGAATAGATTCCTCGTCGGGACCAGTTACGGCGGCGGTAAAGTGCCGCTCGAAAATGTCGTCCGTTCCTCTGATTTCTTGCTTATTCACGGCAACGGTGTCAAAGACCCGAATCGTATCATTGAGATGGTACAGCAGACGCGCGAGGTCCCCGGCTACCGTCCGATGCCGATCCTTTTTAACGAGGACGACCACTTCGATTTCGATAAACCGTTGAATAACTTTGTCGCTGCTGTCAGCCAATACGCCTCGTGGGGTTACTTTGATCCGGGTGAAAACGATTACCACCACGGCTACCAATCCGTACCTGTGCAATGGCAGCTCAACACACCGCGCAAACGCGCCTTCTTCGAGAAGGCTCGCGAGATTACTGGTTTTGACGCTTGATAATATCAGGACTTACCCACTTTTGACTGCAGCCCGTTCTGTTAGATGAGATTTCTCGGAAAATATAACCTTCTGGTAGCACAAACTTCCCAGTTTGTGACACAAAAGAGCAGCATGCGTAAGTCCTATATAAAAAACTGAGCCTGAAACGAAGTGGAAGGCGACTCACGTAGGAGATCGTCAATACCCAAATTCACCTGACCGAACCGCAAGGAAAATTTAAATTCAGCTGACCGAACCGCAAGGAAAATTTAAAAATATGCCACAAATTGATCCGATCTATTTTACGCTTGCCGTTGTTGGTATCATCATACTCACGACAAGCATCAGGATACTTAAAGAATACGAACGTGCCGTTATCTTCCGTCTCGGTCGATTCGTCGGAACCCGCGGTCCCGGTCTCGTCTTCATGATACCGTTCTGGATTGAGCGGATGCAGCGTGTGAGCCTCCGTGTTGTCGTCAACGACGTTACACCACAGGATGTGATTACTAAGGATAACGTCTCCGTGAGCGTTAACGCCGTGCTTACCTTCAGGGTAACCGAACCCGATAGAGCCGTCATTGAGGTCGAAGACTTCGGTTTTGCGATTGGTCAGATTGCACAAACAACACTCCGTAGTGTACTCGGACGTGCTGAACTCGACGATCTGCTCTCCGAACGCGAAAAACTGAATCAGGATTTAGAAGACATTATCAAAAAACATTGCGAACCGTGGGGTGTCGAGGTGATGGCAATGGAGATCAAACACGTCGATCTCCCCGTTGAAATGCAACGCGCCATGGCGAAGCAGGCGGAAGCCGAACGTGAACGGCGCGCCAAAGTCACACACGCTGAGGGTGAATTTGAATCTGCTCAGGTGCTAACCGATGCTGCCGAAATCCTGAGTAAAACACCGACATCGGTACAACTCCGGTTCCTACAGGCTTTAGTGGAAGTTAGTGCCGAGAAAAACTCAACCGTTATTTTCCCGATCCCGATAGACCTGCTCAAGCCGTTTCTTGATAAAGCTAAAGATTAAAGAGCATCGGATCCGATCCCTCTCCTCTCCACTGGCGGGGTTTGTATCCCCGCCTATTTTATCCCACATTTTTCCCTTCTTACCAACACACCGAAATCTTACCGCGCCAAGCCATGAATCACGTCTTTACTTGCAAGACTTGTAACCGCACCAGTCGCTTTTCGTATAAGGTAATAGCGAATTTCACAACATCTTATCCCACATCCATATTTTTGCATTCGGAGCGTCAAAATGAATAGAATTAATCGATACACACAATTTATGATGCCCCTCGGCGGACTTATTGTCGCCACCAGTTTTTTTCTGCCGTGGTTGCAAATAGGCGTGCAGGGTGAGGAAACCGCTTCAGGGTTTGGACTTGCTCAGAACAGAGTGCTCCTTGCGATTGCCTTCATTTCGAGTCTCATAATCACCTGTGTGAGTCTCTATACGCTAATCGTACGAAAACCTTGGAAAGCCAGCGTACTGATTCTTGTGGGTACGGGGATCGGACTTGCGATGCTTTTACCAGAATATCTTAATTTTATGGAAATGGCGCGAAAGGTTCATCTTGCTATCGACTTCGGTTTCTGGAGTGCAGCCGCCGGATTTGTGATTACGACTATCGGAACGTTTTTAACAGGAACAATATCCGAAGAACAATCGAATGTCTCCGTAGAAGAAGAACAGTTATGGCCCATCGTACATATAGGCGGATTCTTCGCACTCATCTGCTTTTTCATACCGTGGGATGGCATCGGTGATGGCATTGACTTCTCAGGTATCGACCTTGCAAAGTGGAATCCGCTCATCACGATCGCTCTGATTTCGAGTGTTGTGATCGTTGGCGTGAGTCTATACATGTTCGCACAAGGAACGCTCTGGAAAGCCAGAGTCCCAGTTTTTGTGAGTATCGGCATCGGCATCGGTGTCCTTTTATCGCACTACATCAATTATTTCAATACGCTAAACAGCGTGCAGGAAATCGGTATAGGTATCACCGCGAATACACTTGAGTTTGGATTGTGGGGTACAGTTCTCGGATTTGTCGTTGCCGCGGTTGGTGTATTCTTAATTCAGACGAAAATACAGACAAGCAGGTAGAAATTACTACGAATTCAAGCAGCCCAATCTACATCTGAATCGAAAACGTAAAATATAGTTGCAATCATACTTTTTTGAAGAAAACCGTAGTGGTTGCAACTAAAAACATAATCTCTCTCAACACTCCTAAAATTCCAAACAGAAAATTCGTCTGTAAGCAGGTGATACCGTGCAAGTCGAAAAAGTGCTCTTATTTATGGTTCGGAACCCAGTGCCTTTCATCGTTCACTTGACGTGGTGGTTTCTGTTTGCCGCATGGGGCATCGTATCGGACGATCCATTTGTCATAGGGACGTGGCCCCATATTGTCAAAATTGTGGAACCACCTGTGTCAGTCGATAATTATCTAAAAGCTGCCTCAATTATTTGGGGCGAAGTTATAGAAGATTTAGCGAGAAATGGATTTTGGGTGCTTGTTGTTATGCCGCCTCTCCTTATCTCTTACCGAGAAGCAGCCGGCAATCTAAAAGGCAGAGCCGAAACGCATCAAGTCTGGACGGAGTGGTATCACCGGCAACAAGCTACTACAGTAGAAGGAGACACTTCTACGGAATCCCCGCCACCACCAGAAAACATACGAGCCAATTCCTATTTCAGAAAAGCACAAAAAACACTCTTATCCATGATTCGCAACCCGAAACGACTCCTCATTCACTTCCTGTGTTGGATGCCTATTTACTTTCTACTTATCCTCATGACGGAATTCCCTGATCTTGCGGATATTGTTCGGACAGCAAGTAAATTCACCAGCAATTTTTTCTCGGTTATATCTTTTCTCGCTATAGTCGCCGCTATATTCGGTCTCATTTCCAGTTACCAAGAGACAAGGGGCACCGTAAAAGGGATTGTCAAAGCACAGCAGGTATGGACGGAATGGTATCACCAACAACAAGAAGCAAAAGCACAAGGCTACACACCCAACGAAGCACCACCATCGTTAAAAACGACTTGAGCATTACAGACAGGGAACTACACAATTCTAAATCTACGTTCTTCAACGCACCAGATTAATTTCCGGTGCGTCCGTTTTTTAATATTTTCAAAACTGATAACTGACAACCACTCTTCCTGACGGCTGACGGCTAATCAGAAAAAATATTGACTTCTCATGTAGAATAGGATATGATAGAGCAAATTGTAAATGCAAAGGAGCCACAATTGAGCAGACCCAATATCCTATTTATCATGTCCGACGACCACGCGTCACACGCGATTAGCAGCTACGGCAGTCGGATTAATCAAACACCGCACCTCGATCGTATCGCAGACGGCGGTATGATCCTCCAAAACTGTTTCTGTGTCAACTCCATCTGTACACCGAGCCGTGCGAACATTTTGACCGGCAAACACAGCCATCTCAACGGTGTCAAGACATTAGGCGACAATTTTGATGGCAGGAGACCGAGCGTCGCGAAGATGCTACAGGCAGATGGCTATCAAACCGCTATGGTCGGGAAATGGCACCTCGGACACGGTGGGAACGCCGATCCGACAGGTTTTGATTACTGGAACGTGCTGCCCGGACAAGGGCTCTATCACGACCCCGTAATGATTGAACCGCACGGAAGAACGACACACAAAGGCTACGCCACCGACATCATCACCGATTTCTCGCTGGACTGGCTGCAGAACCGCGACAGAGACCGTCCATTCTTCATGATGTGCCACCACAAGGCACCGCACCGTCCATGGGATTCCGATGATAAGCACGCGGATATGTTCGAGGACGGCGATGTACCGATGCCGGACAACTTTTTTGACGACTACTCGAACCGTTCAAACGCCGCGAAAGAAGCGAAAATGCGTGTCTTCGGAGACATGAGCGAAAGGGACCTCAAGATTGATAAACTCGGACCACCACCAGAGGGTTTATCCGATGAAGAACAAGCGAACTGGAACTATCAGCGGTATATCAAGGAGTATCTCCGTTGTGTCGCCTCAATTGATGACAATGTTGGACGGATGCTCGACTATCTTGACGAAGACGGTGTCGCAGACGACACGATTGTTATCTATACCTCTGACCAAGGCTTCTTCTTAGGTGACCACGGGTGGTACGACAAACGGTTCATGTATGAAGAATCTTTACGGATGCCGTTCCTTATTCGCTATCCACGCGAGATTCAACCGGGTAGTTCATCCGATGCGATGGCACTAAATATCGACTTCGCAGAGACTTGGCTCGATTACGCCGGATTGCCGATTCCTGATGACATGCAAGGCACGAGTCTACGCCCAATCCTCAACGGCGAGACACCTGATGACTGGCGTACATCTATGTATTACCGTTATTGGATGCACCTCTCACATCACTACGTCGGCGCACACTACGGGATACGGACGGATCGCTATAAACTGATCTACTATTACGGCGAGGCACTCGGCACAACCGGATCCATTGATGAATCGAAAGAACCGGAATGGGAACTCTTTGATCTGGAGAAAGACCCCAACGAAATGTGCAGCGTCTACGACGATCCGGCTTATGCCGATATCGTTACCGACTTAACAGCAGAACTCTATCGACGCAAAGCCGAAGCAGGAGATGAAGAGTAGTTATTAGCCGTCAGCCATCAGCCGAAAACCGATAGCCACTAACAAATGGAGGCACAAAATGGCACATCAGAGTCCACTCCGCAATATTGAACCCGGCATGAAAGTTACGGCACAGATGTCGCCGGAACCGAGTGAAGCAGATTTACAGTTCGCGAAACAGATGGACGTTGATTATGTTGTTCTCTGGACGAACGGTGAAAATGCGAACTACGACTATTTCATGAGCCGCCGCGAGATTTTCGAGAACGCGGGACTCAAAATCTACGGGTTCGGCAACAGCGATGTCCACAATCAGGACGCAATCGTGCTGAACTTGGAGAACCGTGACGCGAAGGTCGAACAGTACAAACAGTACATCCGTGATCTCGGCAGAGCGGGGATTCCGTATACAACCTACGCACACATGGGTAACGGTATCTGGAGTACCGAACGCGAGACGACACGCGGGGGTGCAAGTGCAAGGGGTTTCAACCTTGAAACCGCTCAAGAGGGACACTGGGGTGGCAACAAATATAAGATGCCGCTCTCACACGATCGCGAATACGCCGAAGAGGAACTCTGGGACAATTACACCTACTTCATCAAGCAAGCAGCACCCGTCGCTGAAGAGGCAGGTGTGATGATCGGCATCCATCCCGACGATCCACCAGCACTGAATCTCGCTGGAATTCCGAGGTGTATTTTCAGCAGTTTTGAAGGCTACAAACGCGCCCTTGAAATCGCCGATAGCCCGAACGTCGGGATGTGTTTCTGTGTCGGTTGCTGGTTAGAAGGTGGCGATTTGATGGGTAAAGATGTCATCGAATCCATCCGTTATTTCGGCGAACGCGACAAGATTTTCAAAGTCCATTTCCGCAATGTCGATCAACCGCTCCCGCATTTCGTTGAAACCTTCGTCGATAACGGCTATCAGGATATGTACCACGTGGCGAAGGCACTCCGTGAAGTGGACTTCAACGGCGTGCTAATCCCGGACCACATTCCGAGCATGGCGGGTGACCATCGCGTCGGTACGGCTTATACGATCGCCTACATGAACGCGCTTGTGAAACGCGCCAACGAGGAGATCGCGGCGTGAGAACCTTCACGCGCGTTTTCTTGCTCCTCTTGACCTTTCTATCGCTTGGGATAGCAGGAGCTTATGCCGCCGATTGGAACGACTTCCTCGGTCCAGAACGGAACGGTAAATCGTTGGAGAAGATAGACATCCATCCGTGGGATAAAACGGGTCCGCCGATCGTCTGGTACAAACAGATTGGGACGAGTTACGGTGCCCCTACCATTGCCAACGGACAGGTGTTTATCTTCGCACGTCACGGCGATATGGCACGGCTCACCTGTATGGAAAGCGCGACCGGCGATGAACGCTGGCGGTTTGAATACCCGACAGCCTACGAAGATATGTACGGCTACAACAACGGCCCGCGGTGCTGTCCTGTTGTTGACGATGACCGTGTCTATATCTTCGGTGCTGAGGGAATGCTACACTGCGTCCGTGCCTCAGACGGCAAAGCGTTGTGGAAGGTTGACACGGCGGAACAGTTTAACGTCGTGCAAAACTTTTTCGGTGTTGCTTCGACACCGGCTGTTGAAGGCGAGCTGCTCATCGTCCAGATAGGCGGCTCACCACCCGGCAGTCCGAAAGATATTTGGGCAGCGAACGGTAAACCAGAGCCGAACGGGAGCGGCATCGTCGCTTTTAATAAGTACACCGGTGAAGTTGTTTACCAGATCGCCGATGAACTCGCGAGTTATGCAAGTCCCGTTTTTAACACGATTGATGGACGGCGTTGGGGGTTCGCATTTCTCCGTGGCGGACTCGTCGGTTTTGAACCCGATACCGGCAAGATAGACTTCCACTACCCGTGGCGACATCCTAAAATCGAATCCGTCAATGCATCGAGTCCGGTTGTCGCTGGCGACCATGTCTTTATTAGCGAGTCGTACGGCATCGGGAGTTCAGTCCTAAAGGTGCATCCGGGCGGTTATGAGATCGTTTGGAAAGATCGTGCCTTACGCCGAAACAAATCGCTTGAGTTGCATTGGAACACCGCCCTCCATCATGATGGGTACCTCTACGCCTGTAGCGGACAACACCCGAACGGTGCCGAACTCCGTTGTGTAGAACTCAAAACAGGTAAAGTCGCGTGGTCGCAACGCGTTGACGAGCGCGCCTCGCTGCTCTGGGTGAACGGCTATTTTATCTATCTCGGCGAGTACGGACGTTTGATGCGACTCAGATGCACGCCAGAAAAATTAGAGGTAATTTCACAGCTCCCCTCACTGAGAGACGAAAACGGTAAGCAGTTAGTGAAATATCCCGCTTGGGCAGCCCCCGTATTAGCAGACGGTTATCTCTACATCCGTGGCAAAGATCGCCTCGTCTGCTTTAATCTACGTTCAAATTAACAGAACACTACGGTTTCCACAACGTCGCCTCGATAAACCGTTCACCGTCCGGTTCCTCATCAAAATAGTAGACGGTTACCAGCGTACCATCAGGACGTTGGACAGTTCTCGGGTAACCGATGTCGTGGTCGCCACCATTATCGCGTAAGACGATCTCCTCACTCCAACTTTTGCCGGCATCGCTGCTCAACTTCGCGCAGATCCGATGCGGGGCATCCCGATAGCCGTAGATAAGACAGAGTCTGCCGTCATGCAGGAGCGTCAGCGTCGGTGGGTTTCCGCCACTTCCGGTATCTTCTACCGGCCGGTTTATGTAATTCCATGTCTGTCCGTTATCATCAGAACCGTAGAGATCAATCCAATTTTGTCGTTCTGCCCAATCCGATCCTGATTCGTTGCCTCTGCCGCGGCACCGGACGGCGACTAAAATCTGCGACGCCGATAGCCGAACGCTTGCAGGCATAATCGCGAACCCTTCCGGCTCCGGCCCAATCTGAGACAGCAGTGAGAACGATTCGCCGCCGTCGGTTGTCTTCGCACAGAATACCAAACCTTCTTCACCGTTTGATTTTGATGCAGTCAGGAACACCAAGCACTCATCCGAATTAGAGACCAGGTAGTCCGTTCTTGCTGCGATACCGGTATATCCGAACATCGGCAGTTTGAAGGGGCCGTCCCAACTGTTGCACCGATCCGTAGAGGTATAAAACCATGAGTAGGCACCGGTTCTCAACCCGGATCTACTGCACATCATAGCGAAATCTGGGTGTGTAAAATCGACACGGCGCGGTGAATTGAATGTTGCCTCTGATTCCAACCGAAGCCGTTCTTCGACATGTTCATCCGCGGAGAGCGTACCTCTTGAAGGGAGATAACACGGTGTTTCGGAGACCTGCCATGTCTCGCCGCCATCTAAGCTGCGTCCTTGCATCCCGACAAAGGGTTTATCTCGGTCGCGTCGGTGGAACCCGGCATCTGATTTGTGATACCCGACAGTGAACCCCACGACGATCTCGTTCTCCCACGCCCAAATCCCGTAATTCGCCGGCCAACCAGCAAATCTGCCCAGCTCACGATAAATTGTAACTTGTTGCATACTTGTTTTGATTCCTCGTTTCTAACTGAATATTTTCTGCACAGTATAACACCGATTCTGCTTTTTCTCTATGAAAAACTTGACAATTTCCGGAAGTAGCGTTAACATTTATAGTGAAATAGGACTTACGCACGATGCTCTTTTGTACCACAATCTGTTAGATTGTGCCACAGAAACGCTATGTTTGCCGAGAAATCTCATCTAACAGAGCAGGCTGCAGGCAAAATTGCGTAAGTCCTGTGAAATCTACAATTAACGATACATCTACAGAAGACGGGGTTACAAACCCTAAAGAAACACCCCAGCAAAAACCCTGCAATGGAAATTGTATCACGAAATTTTTGGACAGCCAAATGCGAAATTTGTTAACAATTACTATCTTTCTCTGGTTCTGTATCCCGTTCTTTAATGCTGTTGCCGAGAAAGGTAACGACCATAGTAAATATGTCCAGCATGTAGAACAGGGGTTCGCCTTCATGTTCCAAGGCAGCAACCAGAAGGCTATCTCCGAGTTTGAAGCCGCGTTGACACTCGAACCCGATCAGGCTGAAGTCCTCCACTACCTCGGCATGGCATACACACAAGAACAATTCTGGAACCAAGCCGCCGAAAGCTACCAACGCTCTTTAGCACTAATGCCGGACAATATTGAGGCACTCTATTCGCTCGGTGTTGTCTATTTCAGGCTCGATAAATGGGCGGATGCAGTGCCGGTATTAGAACGGGTCGTCGAACTTTCACCGCAACACGCACGCGGCTATGAAGTCCTCGGCAAGTCGTTTGTCAAACTCCGTCAGTATGTAGCGGCAGTCCCGGTCTTGACAAAGGCACTTGAATTGAAACCACAAGCAGCGGGGACGTACTATGAACTCGGCACGGCACAACTCAATTTAAAAGAATACACCGCAGCGATTGAAAACTTCAAACAGGCACTTACATTCGGACCCGGACGTTACGCGGAACCGCACTACGGACTCGGGACAGCATACCTCCGCTTGGGCGACCGTGAGAAAAGCAGAGCCGAGATGCAAATTTATCAGCAGTTACAAAAGGAATACGCCGAATACGAGCGTCTCACGCGGCTGACACACGCAGAACCGAAGAATCTCGAAGCGTGGACAGGTTTAGCCACCGTGTTGATGAACCAGCAAAACTACGGTCAAGCGGTACAGACGTTTCAGAGATGTATTGAACTCGCACCGAACAATGCCGATTTTCATCACGGTCTCAGTCGAGCGTTTATGAATCTAAACTACCCGAAACACGCGGCACAAGCCGCCAAAAGAGCCGTCCAGTTGCGTCCGAATGAAGCGATTCTCTACAACACGCTCGGCAGTACGTACGCGATGCAAGGCGACCAGAAAAACGCGCTTATCGCCTTTCAAAAAGCGGTTGAGCTCGACAGTGAGCAACCCTACTATCATCTTAACCTCTCAAAATTATATCGGAGTCTCGGTAACCAGAAACTCGCGCAGGAGCACTACCGCGCTTATGAACACTTTTTATCTCTCCAGAAATCAAAACAGAAATAGTCCGATCAATATCGGCATTACATCAAAACGGGGGTTCAAACCGCTTCAGCAATGGTGCTTTGGAAATAGTCCGCTCAGTATTATGGCACGGTATCTCTCTATTTTGCTTTTTGGACTCGCGCTCTGTGTGTATGTAGAAGCCGCAGAGGAGATGATCCTCATCCCTGCCGGCACGTTTACAATGGGCAGCGACACCCGCGCCGCCGATGAGAAACCGAAACACAAGGTCTATCTTGATGCCTATTACATCGGAAAATATGAGGTCACAAACGCCGAGTACTACGAATTTTGGAAGCAACAAACCGACGCTGCACGGACCCCTGAGAACTTTACGCATCTCCCAGAGATCGGCGACTGGCATGCGCGCGCGGAACAGTTTCCGAACCACCCCGTTGTCGGTGTTTCGTGGCACGATGCGAACGCCTATGCCGCATGGAAAGGGATGCGACTCCCAACCGAAGCGGAGTGGGAAAAAGCAGCGCGCGGTTACACCGATAGAGTCTGGCCCTGGGGAAACGCAGTCGAACCTTATGCGAATACCGCTGCCGAGGATGACGGCTACCAGAATCGCCTTGCCCCTGTCGGTAGCTTTCCGAAAGGCAAGAGTTACTACGGCGTGATGGATATGGCAGGGAACGTCTGGGAATGGACAGCGGATTGGTATAGCGATGTCTATTACGGGTACAGTTCTCAAGCGGCGGCGAAACGCCCGAAGATGAATCCGACAGGCCCGGATGTCGGGAGCTGGCGCGTCATACGCGGTGGCTCTTGGATTGACAAAATTGCTCGATGCAGCACGACGTTCCGGTTCTATTTCTATCCGAACCTGAAAACCTCATTTGTGGGGTTTCGACTGGCAAAAACCGCAGAAAAACGAAAAAAATAACCCTATACAATGCTTCCTAAGTCTTTCCTACAATTCTATCTGCTTTTTTCTCTCATACTTATTGGGAGTAGTGCCGCGCAATCACCTATCTTTGTGGACGTTACCGAAGAGGCACGAATCCACTTCAAACACAGCAACGGTAAAACCGACCACAAGCACATCATTGAGACGATGGGTTCCGGTGCTGTTTTTTTCGATTACGACAGTGACGGCGATGCCGACCTCTATTTCGTGAACAGTGGGAATATTCCGCAAGAGAATCAAAACGACAGGCAGGCACAACACGGGAATCTACTCTACCGTAATGATGGTGATGGACGGTTCACAGATGTGACGACGGCATCGGGTACAGGAGATACCGGATATGGGATGGCAGCATCCGCAGGCGATATTGACAACGATGGTGATGCGGATCTCTATGTCGCAAACTTCGGAGGCGATGTGCTTTACCGGAACAACGGCGACGGCACTTTTACCGATATTACTGAAATCGCTGGTGTTGATAACGACCTTTGGGGGATCGCAGCCGTCTATCTCGATTTCGATGTAGATGGTGATCTGGACATCTTTGTCGTCAACTATCTGGTGTATGAACTGTCGATGCCGGTCACGACTTTTAAAGGTATTGTCGGTTACGGACACCCGCGCAGCTACGAGGGAACCCCGGATGTGCTTTATCAAAATAACGGCGACGGTACATTTACCAATATCGCAGAGACAGCAGGGGTCATAAATCCAACTGAGGGAAGAGGTATGGCAGCTGTCGCTTGTGACTACGACAACGATGGGTTCCCAGATATTTACGTCACCAACGATACCAACCGTAATTTCTTATATCATAACAACGGCGACGGCACTTTTACCGACGAGAGCCTGTTCATCGGTGTCGGATATGACGAAGGCGGTGTCGCTGAAGGCTCCATGGGAGTAGATTGCGGTGATTATAACGGCGACGGGTGGTTCGACCTGATTGTTGCGAATTCCGAGAAGGCAACCCTCTATAAGAATGAAGAAGGACTCCTTTTTCTCGATACGACAGCGGACAGCGGATTGCGACAACCGACTTTACCCTTTGTCGGCTTTAGTCCGATCTTTCTCGATTATGATAACGACAGCGATCTCGACCTGTTCTGTGCAAACGGACATCCGCAAGATGTTATCGAAATCCTGATGGACCATGAGACTTATGCACAACGCGACCAGATATTTCAAAATCGTAGCGACGGGACCTACACAGATATATCAGAAAGTGCCGGAGATTATTTCACAAAGGCACTCGTCGGAAGAGCCGCTGCGACTGCAGACTACGATAACGACGGTGATACCGATATTGTCGTCATGAATTCCAATCAGCGTGCCGTTTTGCTTCAAAATGACGGTGGGAACACGCAGAATTGGATCGGCATTAAACTCATCGGCAGCCGAAGTAACCGGGACGGAATTGGCGCGAAAGTTACGGTCGTAGCAGGGGCGACGACGCAGATAAAAGCAGTGAAGAGCGGTTCAAGTTACGCGTCAGGGAGCGATACGCGATTGCTGTTCGGTTTAGGAGCAAACACGCATATCGAACAGATTACGATTGTATGGCATGGCGGGGCAACCCAAGAAGTAAAAGATGTAACTATCAATCAGTATCTGACGATTGTAGAATCAGAAAAATAAACCATTCCAGACGGCGTTAGACAACAAAAAACCCGTATCCGAAATCGGATACGGGTTTTTTATTAGCTAAGACTTACGCACGCCGCTCTTTTGTACCACAAACTGTTAGTTTGTGACACAAGAATGCCGTGTTTTCAGACAAATTTCTTCTAACAGAACCACTTACAGTCAAAAGTGCGTAAGTCCTATTAACGCTAAGCGTTATTGGCGTTTGAGGTCAGCCCACTGTGTTGCAAGTTTACCTTTCGGTTCAACGGGTGTAAGGATATCCAAGAAGCGATTATCCAACGTGGGTGCGATGAGAAGGTCGGTGTCCGTCGCTTCAAAGCGGAGGTTGACATAATCTCCACCACCAGATTCACCACATTTGTAGTGCAGGTAATTCTCACCTTTCTGAAGCTGAATCTCTGTCGGGGTTGTTACCGATTGTACGCCGCCTGTCCAGTCAGGGACATCGTACACCATATCACCGTTGACCCAGATCTGTGCGTGATCATCGTGTGCTGGGTGCATTGTGGTTGTCCGGTCATCGGGTGAAATGATGGCAATGATACCGTGCCAGGTAACATTATTGACATCCGCGAACCCGTGACTTGAGGAAATGTTGTTCTGATCTTCGATATCAAGTGTAATAACAGACCAGCCGAGTAAAGCACCATTCGACACTGATTTAACAACGAAATTCGCTGTTTTTCCGGCGCCCTCGCGCGTCGAAACGGAAGCGTTTGTAATCGCGCCGTCGGTGCCTTCGGAGAGGTAGTCAATCCCTGCGGAGGTACCGAAACCACCCGTCTCCGTTACGAGGTCGAGTCCCCACCACTTTTCAATCCAGTTATCACCTGCCGGTTGCCAGTTTTGTGCAAGTGCCACTGGCGAAATCATGACGACAAAGGCAAGTGTAATAAAGATTGCGAATTTTTTCATAGCTATGAAATCTCCTTCTTCAATATATTTTTCATTTCACTAATAGACACAAGGCACCAGGCTTTGAGCAAGAAGCGCGCTTCTCAAAACCGTAAAACCTTGCAGAATTTATTTCCAGTGATAGCAGTACTGCAATGCAAATCACGTATTTAGATGCTAACGTTCCACCGGTAAACCGATGTCGGTTTCTGTTAGCAGTGTGATTCTGTAGCCCTTCGCAGTGTTGTATACGGCACCGCGCGGCAATAAGAGAATACACTTTCGTAAATTATAACACTTTTTAGGTATAAATTTCAAGAAAAAAGTGTAGTGTCCACAGAATTAATAAAAATGTATCAGAAAGAAACAAATTTGTCAAGTTTAATTTGAACAACGCCGCTTTTCGTGATACAATAAGAGAGAGTCAGTTATCAGTTGCCGCTCATTTGAGTATGGAGGAGTATGGGGTCCGAGTGTCGTCTCCTCTCTATGCCTACTGCAACCTATACTGAACCTGCCTTGGTATAATAATCTGGACGCTAAAATGGAGAAAAACCGTGAACCGTTCTTATAGACGACACCGTTCAATGCGCGCACTCCTCTTCTCAGGTGTTGTGCATCTCTGCCTTATTATTGCTTTTACATTTTCGTTTTATATTCAAAGACCCGCAGGGGTCGCAGATGTCATTGAAGTGGACTTGATATCCCCGAAGGCTGATCCGCAACGTCCGCGTAGACTTAAACCACCACCGCCTAAACGGTTACGGGTGCCACAACAGACGGACCCGTCCACGGAATCGAATCAGCGATATTTGGACTTGGATGCCTCGGCGAATTTAATCAATGAGACTATCCAGCAATCGGAGGTGGAACTTCTACAGAATGCGACGAAATCTGTATCGGATACGGAGACCACGCTTCCAGACGTGATGACAGATGCACAGCGTCCGTTCAATAGTCGCACCACACCAATCCACGAATCAGTAGCGAGCCCTTTTCAAGCCACTGCAGGCGAAGGTGTCGAGAGTGTACGTCAACGCGTGAAAGGTGACGGCAAAACCGGATTCCACAAACTCGACTCAACAGGTGCTGCCGAAATCGGACCTATCGGTGACGGCGATGGCGATGGCGAAGGTGAGGGCACTGGTAAAGGAGATAGCACCAACCCGTTTGCAGAAGCCCTCGAAAACATCGCCAGCCATATCATTGCCACACGCGAATTGGACAAGGTGAATGTTGTCTTTGTCGTAGATACGAGTGCAAGTATGCGCGATAATATCCAAGAGGTCGCAGAAAACCTCTATAGCCTCACCGACGCGTTTGATCTCGTTAATATCGAATATCACCTCGGCATGTCCGAATTCAGTGTCCGACACGAAGGACAGAACCTCGAAGTTCGCAGCTTGTTACCAGATGTTGCTATGCTGCGCAGACGGATGCAACAAGTGACGCTTAGCGGCAATGAACGCGCACTTGACGCATTATTAGACACACTACATCGGATCGATTTTCATGCCGACGCGGATAGGTTTATCATCCTCGTAACAGACGAACCCGCAACAACCGCTTTTACCAAAGAAGATATAGAAAAAACACGAGAGAAAGTCATTAAGGAATACCAACTGCAGGAGATCCGTACTAACGTTCTCGGCTACCCCGAACAGTTCCAGAAACAGTTAGCAGAAACGACAGGCGGGTTGTGGCAGCAGATTCCGGGAGACTTCCGAGGGGCGACCTCGCTGCCGAGCACGCACGCCGGCAACAGCGCATTTATCAAAGTCTTTCGCGACATCGTCACCGACATCCGTCGTAGCGGCGGTCAATTGCTATTTAGCATGGCATCTCAATTCGAGGTAGAACTCGAAGACGGTGACATACCGGCACAGAAATTGGAACGCGAATTCAAACGGAACGGTGTCTCCCTATCCATGGGTGGAAGTCTGTTTAATAATGCCAAAGTCTGGGAAAAGGAAGAAGGCGATCTGTGGGTGATCACCGACTACACCAGCAATCACACCTACACAATCCGTAAAGCGGGTGACAAACTCAACGTTTACGCCGGTATCTATCCTGAAAGTTGGAATCTCTCTGAGAATCTCACTGCTTTGACGCAACAGCGCGGTAACAGATGGCTTATCAATGACCGTAGGGGCAATCGGATGTACACCGTCCGCAACGAAAAAGATCGGTTGAACGTCTACGCCGGTGGAACGCCAGGGGCATCGCCTGAAAAAGGGTTCGGCACTGTTGTCGACATCGTTGTGATGCTCGACTACAGCCGGAGTATGGGTGGAAAGTCTGAAGCCATCATGCTCGGATTAAGCACCCTTATCGGTCGATTAGACATTCTGCCGATCAAGTATCGGATCGGACTCATCCGTTTCGCGGAGGCGAAAGATGCCATCAAGGTCATCAACGGTGCGGTCGTCACGCAGATGCCGTTGAACGAATCGATGTTGAAAAGTTATATGGAAGACCCGTTCGGTGGCGATGAACACCTCATTGACGCGATTGTCGAAGGGCTTCCGAAAGTGAAATTCAGTCCATTTGCAAGTCGATTTCTGTTAATCCTAACAGACGAACCGACGACCGGAAAATATCCGCCGGAACGTGCCCTCAGCGTGTGTCAGTCATTAGGTGTCCGCGCCTACGTGATCGGTCATCCTCGAGCAACAGATTTTCAGAAAACCCTCGTGGAACAGACAGGTGGCATCTTTTTCCCAATGCCGAAGCATCTAAACAAAGCCTATCCGAATCAGTAGTTATCAGTTGTCAGTACGATTTTTCTGCGAAAAATCTTTCAGTGCTCAGTACGCTGCGCTTTCAGTTAAAGAGGTTCCTTTTCGCAGTAGCAGGAAAGGTAACCGCCACAAGGTGTTAAAGGTGTTAATTGTCCCCCGTTTGGGGAAATAAAAAATAAATTTGCATCTCTACATCATATATGTTATCATATACATACTAATTTAATTATATTAATCAAGAAAAAAGGTAAAAATAACCCTTCACCCACACAAAAGAGGACAAAACGTAGACGCTGTTAAAACGAAAACCCTTTTGCCTAACGACGCAGAGTCGCCGCAAACGCAAATCGAAAATGTTACACCTTTCGCCTTTTTTTAAATACGAATCCATAACACAATCGCCTCTGAACCCTTACAACGACTAAGTTTATCGCAATACCCTATCCATACCCAATGTTACACAGGTGTAACATTTTAAGGACAGATGCACTGCCTCGATTTTTGCGTACAAAAAAAATTAAAGTAGATTTTGGAATTAATTATACACTTCTTCCTTGTCAGAGCAGCGTTCGTAGTAGGGCAATTCTGCGGTGTACTCACCCAAATGCGAAGTGCATTATTGCCCGTCTCTTCAAAACGTGTGTAAATAATTACGGGATCCACTATAAAGTGCCTTTAGGACAAACTCACAACCGCAGATTTTGCGTACAAAAAAAATTAAAGTGCCTTGAAGATACAACATGAAACCCATATTTTCACGATAGTGAAAAAAGCACCAAAAAAGAGGAACAGAAACCTCTAAACTGACAGAGCAATATGTCTATAGCATATTCATTGGGAATCGGCTGCACTCCAGCGGAGTGCTATGTTAAGATGCCTGTGGCGGGAAACCTAAATATGCTTTCTCGGATCTTATATCCACATTCAAAACTCGTAAAAAAATAAAAAACGTTGAAAAACGCAACGTCCAACCGATATAAATTGTCCAAACTTTAGTATATCATAAAACACGGCAAATTTACTTCACAACAAGGAAAATAGAGTATAAATGGCGAAAAAAGAATCGCGTCGTGTCAAAATACTGCGCAGCTTCATGGAGTGGGCGGAACAATTTGAACCTGGACTATATTTGTTTCGAGGGGTTTCAAATGCAGAGTACAAAATACAAATTGCTGTCTATCACCGCTTACCAAAGGTAAAACTATGAAAATTGACACATTTGAACTAATCAGGAACATTGTTGGTAATTTAGGCCCCTTTCTTATATCTTTTCTATTGGCTTGCATAGCTTGGAAAGCTCACCAATGGTCAAAACGAATCCGCCGCGGTTCACCGGTTGAAGGGAGATGCTATTACAACCTTGGACAGCAAAATGAAGCAGCTGTAGAGTACAATTTACCATGTACTATTATCCCTGACATTGATATTGACAAACCTACAAAAACTGTGAAGAGAGCAAGAATTTTTCGGGAAAGCCATACTCGGTTTAATTTTCAGGGCGTACTGTTCGATCCAAAATATATTGAGAAATGGGATAGTTCAATATGGATTTATCACAATATGCCTACCCAGACCGTATCCATGTTCCTTCATTGGAAAGATGTTATTCGTTTTGAAGTTTGGTATAAAAACAAATGGCAAACCTTGGATCCCTATCAGAGCGAAGTTGAAAACACCTAATTTCAGATGAGATTGCAATTGTTGGGATACGCAATGTGTAGTTGTTTCCTATTTCCGATGCCGAGTCAGCACTCTGGTTTGTATCCCAGTCTTAAACGAAAATCTGTTGAGAGGAGGGTTAATCCATAAAGATGAACTCCCCAGATTACACTAAGTGGAAATTGCCTCAAGGTGCCAAAGCTCGACTTGGAAAAGGCTATATAAATGATATAAGGTATTCTCCAGACAGCAGTCGTCTGGCGGTAGCAAGTTCCATTGGAATTTGGATCTACGATGCTGAGACAGGTGAAGAACTTAATTTGTTCACGGGACATTCTGGTCCTGTTGATCGGCTCGCGTATAGTCCTAATGGCCACTTTATTGCCAGTAGCAGTGATGACAAAACAGTACGGTTGTGGGATACGGTCACTGGAGAACAAAAAGTCGTGCTCAACCACGACAACAACGTTACTGATTTCCTATATAGTCCAGATGGAAGCACAATCATTACAAACAGCCAAGGAAAAGCGTGCTTGTGGAATGCGAACACCGGAGAACAAAAAGCCACATTTACAGAACGTTTATACGATACTTCATTTCATAGTGTTGCTTATAGTCCGGACGCGAGCACAATTGCCTCCATACGATCGTCTTCTTGTCCTGAGATATGTTTGTGGGATGCTATCACTGGAGAACTCAAAGCCACCATTACTGGAATAAGTTTTGTGTATAGTCCGGATGGGAAAATAATTGCTATAAACAGTTATCAAGAGATAGAAGTAGAGGATCAGGATCCCCTTACTCCGCTTTATCAGGAAGGTAAAGCAGCGGATGGAAGTACAAGCATGATAAAAAGCATGATAAAAAGTTATAAAAAGGTGAGATTGTGGGACACTGTCACCGGAGAACACAAAATGACACTCACCCATGCCGGAGATGTTTGGAATGTTTTGAATATTGTATATAGTCCAGGTGGTGAAACAATCACCACTGAGGGAGGACAAGCAATATATTTGTGGGATGCTATCACTGGAGAACTCAAAGCTACGTTTACGGGTGAAAGTTTTGCATATAGTCCAGATGGCGGCACTATCGCCACCGAGGATCAGCGGGAGATATGTTTGTGGGATGCGGTTACTGGAGAACACAAGACCACTTTCGCTGCAGATACTGCTGCAGATACTTATGTCAATTACCTTGAGATACCAAGCTTAAAGTATCCGAGTTCGTTAGAGTACAGTCCAGATGGCAAAACAATCGCTGCCTGGATTCCATATGCTTGTATTGATGATGAACCTGTCGCAATGGTGTGTTTGTGGGATATTACTACCGGGGAACATAAAGCCTTCGAACTTGATGGCACCGGCGGATTTGAGTACATTTCGGATGGCAAAACAATTGCCATCGAGAGTTATGATAGGACTTTAATATATTTGTGGGATGTGGTCATCGGAAAACGAAAAGCTACACTTGAACACAAAACCACGCTTACCGACGATTTCATTTCATTTCAGTATAGCTCGAATGGCAGTACTATCGCTTCCAAGAGCTCTAAGGTAGTATATTTATGGGATGCGGTCACTGGAGAACACAAGGCAATTTTTACAGAACATGTCCGCAGCGTTTTCAGCATTGCCTATAGCTCAGATAACAAAACAATCGCCATTCGGAGCGGGCCCAAAGGAGAGTTCCGAGATGATGTCACTGAGATATCTTTATGGGATCTAAGTACAACGGAACGCAAAGAAACCATTTCCGAACATCCATGCTATATTTTTTTCTATAGTCCGGACGGCAGCGCAATAATTACTTACGGTATGCATGGGAAGGAGGGGCAACATATTCGCGCCACCCGGGGAATTGGCGATGGATGTGTTATCCGGTTATGGGATGTTAACACTGGAAAACATAAAGTGACTCTTGAGGAACACGCTTACAATGTCGAAAGTTTTGCAGTTAGCCCAGATGGCAGCACTCTCATTACAAAAGGGACTCAACGCATAGAAAATATTGACCATTTCGGACAGTTTATCCGGTTATGGGATGCTACTACTGGAGAATACAAAACCACTTTAATCGATGACAGAAATAGCGGTGGCGGTTTCATTAGCTTTGCATATAGCCCGGATGGGAGCACAATCGCGGTAGGAGAAGATAGGGGTATATGGTTGCCGGATGTTGTCACTGGCGAACGCAAGATTGTCTTGGTAGATGATACTACCTTAGTTGACCATGGATACAATTTTGGTATTGAGAATTTGGTATATAGCCCGGATGGAAAAACAATGGCTACATGGAAAAATTACGGACACGAAGTACATTTATGGGATAGTGCCACTGGAACACACAAAACTACTCTCAGACACATTAATTCCGATTTGGGTTGTTACATTGAGGATTTTGCATATAGTCCAGATGGAAAAACAATCGCAACCAAGAGTCGAAAAAATGTGTATTTGTGGAACGCTAGCACCGGAGAACGCAAAGTTACACTCGTCCATAAACCTATTGGATTTAATTTAGCGTATAGTCCAGATGGGAGCACAATCGCTACTTGGAATGATAAAGAAGTAAATTTGTGGGATACCACTACTGGAAAAGAAAAAATAACAATAACAAAGTGTATCGGCGATATTTCTTGTCTTGCTTACAGTTCTGATGGCAAAACAATCGCTACTGGAAGTAAAGATGGTACAGTGCTTCTGTGGGAAGTTCCAGCCTCTTTTTACAAGGATCCGGGCATCAATCCACGGGAAATTCATGGAAATTGGCGAGCAGGGTGGGCTTTGGATATTCATACGGTATCAAGTCGCCCCTTACCGGGTGGCGGATACGACACAGAACGAACGGAATTTGGCGAATTGGTTTTTCAGTTGAAATATCGTCATGATAGGAGTAAGATTCAACTTATCGCAGAGATTACTGCCAAATTCGTTGAAGAAAAATTTGCGGTTGATGGACATCTTGTGCTTCCTTATATTGCTGCTGTTATTCCTATTCCGCCTTCAGATACAAATAGGGATTTTCAACCTGTTACCGAAGTCGCACAAGAAATAGGGAAACTTTTGAGCGTGCCCGTTCGAACGGACTATCTAATGAAGGTAAAACGGACAGAACCTCTCAAAAATCTTCCAGACGTAGAAAACAAACGCGAACAACTCCGTGGGGCGTTTGTTGTTGAATCTCAAGGTTTGAAGGATCAATGTGTTTTGTTAGTTGACGACCTCTATGACTCAGGAACGACTTTGAGAGAAGCCACCAAAGTGCTCTATGAACAAGGTAGTGTGCAACACGTGCTTGTTCTAACCCTAACTCGAACCCGGACAGGCAGAGATTGAAATTGAGAATTTTGGAGTTATCAATACTCACTCAAACAAGGATGAAAAGATGAAAATTAACAGAGACTATTTCTGGCTCCGACTCTTTAAAACTCGAGGTATAGGACCCAAGCTGCTGGCTTCGATTGCCAAGATACTTGAAGTGGAAAACCTCGATCCTGAAATGGTGCCGCGGAGCCAAACCGAACTCTCCGCACAATTCCCTGAATTAGCGAAAATCCTTAATGGCAAAATTCGTACAGAAGATAGGGAAAAGGTCTCTGAAGCATATAGCGAGCTTAAAAGCCAAGGGGTTGATATTATCTATCCGGGGCACCCCGATTTTCCGCCACAACTCCTTGAAATTTCGCCGATGCTGTTCGTTAAGGGTCAGCAGAAACGCCTTATGTCAGACAGTGTCGCAATTGTTGGCGCACGGAACGTCTCAGATAAAGGAATTCGTATTGCGCGAAAACTTGCTGGTGATCTTGCAAGTGAAGGGATCAATGTTGTCTCTGGATACGCCAAAGGTGTTGACTCAGAGGCGCATTTAGGTGCCTTAGCGGCAGAAGGAACAACGACACTCGTACTTCCGAATGGTATCAATCAACTACGTCAGAAAAACGCATTTAAAAAATTCAATTGGGATCGAGATGTCCTCGCGGTTTCACAATTTGATCCAGATACCAAATGGATTGCGCGCAACGCAATGTTACGAAACAAACTTGTGTGTGCACTCTCTAAAGCAGTTGTTGTCATTGAATCGGGGCCTGAACAAGATGCGCGAGGTAAAATGAGCGGAACTTTTAATGCAGCAAAAACGGCTCTTGAGATGAACTTACCGCTCTTTGTACTCGCCCCCAATTGCCTTGACAATGCGCCGGAAGGGAACGCCGCGCTGATTGCGTTAGGAGGTCATAGCCTCAATCCGACCAACGGTGCAAAGGAAATTGTTGAACGTGCCTTTACCAAAACAGCGGAGCCTATTCCAATCTCAAATCAGAATTCTGCTGAGCAAATATCACTTTTCTGAGGATTTCCCCGAATTGGCATTAAGTTTTACTATAACTGAAAGATTTTTTCGCAGAAAAAATCGTACTGAAAACTGACAACTATTAACCACTCGAAAGGAATAATAATAATGTCAACAACATCTACAAGTACACAACAACACAGAGAAATGGCAACCGAAGAGGGACCTGTCGCCGTGGCGATTGTCACCGTGAGCGACACCCGTACGCCTGAAACAGACAAAAACGCGGTATTTCTGCGCGAGCAGCTCGCTGCAGAAGGCAATAGCGTCGCTGCGTACCAAATCATAAAAGATGAACCCGACCAAGTCGCAGCAGTGTTAGATAAAATGGCGGAAAGCGACGCACAGGTTATCCTATTCAACGGTGGCACCGGGATCGCACCCCGCGATACGACGTTTGATATCCTCGACCGCAAATTGGAAAAGACGTTGCCAGGGTTCGGCGAACTTTTTCGGATGTTCAGTTATGATCAGGTCGGTGCAGCGGCGATGCTATCGCGCGCAACGGCAGGCGTTTATCGCGGGAAAGTGGTTATCTCTACTCCCGGATCAACGGCAGCTGTGCAACTTGCCTGGGAAAAGTTAATCGGACCAGAGTTGCAACATCTGGCATGGGAAGTCGGACGTTAGGCTTCCGTTTGATTTTCACGGTTTCCGCAAATCGTCAACATCTGTGTCTACTTTTGAGATAGTGTATTCCCGTTTGCCTGATGGTGGCAACGGGATCTCGTCAACAAGCACCACTGTCACAGCAACAGTAGCGCCGAGGGCATCTTGGATACGCTGAACGAGATAACGGCGCGTCGCTTCTGTCCATTTTTCATTAATAACCACTTTCAAAATGCAGTGCTTGAGCGATTCTTGGATAATTTGGAACTGTGTTACGCCATCGATGCCGTAGAACTGTTGCGTGAAATAGCCACCCTGTATTAACGTTCCGCTTCCCGTTCGGAAGGTGGCGGTAGTGCGTCCAAGCAATTCTGCTAAGACAGGTAACGCATTACCGCAGGGACATATCTCGTCGGAAAGCAGACCGATGTCGCCAATCCGATACCGAATAAACGGCATGGCGTAGTTATTCAGCTGCGTGATGAGGATCTCTCCGGGTTCAGTGTACGGATCCGGACTCTCTATCTCAAGATATAGATCGCGACAGTTGATATGCATGCGTCCTTCGGCACACTCCATCGCGATTAACCCGACTTCCCGGCTGCCATAGCGATTGTAGACTTTTGTTTTGAAAACAGATTCGGTTAATATCCGGTAATGTGGGTGTAGCATCTCGGCGGATGTTATGATCCCCTTCAATTTGCAAAGCGGTGTCAATTTGTTTTCACAGATGAATTTAGCGAATTGGTACAATGAGGACGGATATGCCAGAATTGTCTGCGATTGACAGTGGTTCATTTTCTCAAAGGCTGCCCACATTGCCGTGTCGGTCAAACGAAAACCGTTAAGCCAGTACTGATTCCGCCAAAAATTGTTAAACCGATGTTTCCAGTGGCCATCTTTATCTAAATCTGCCAAGGCCCCCCAAATGATTAGTTGTGGTTCTCCGAAGTCCCAACCTGCCCACTGATCGAAATAGTAGACACTCAAATTGCGTTGATTCCAATAGCCTCTGTCTTGGTAGAAGGTGAGTGGTGTGCCGGTTGAACCGCCGGTGGCATTCCTGATTCGCTGTTTTTGTGTGTAAGCTGTAGAATAGAGTCTATCCGGCTGTTCCCGGATAGACTGCTTCTCAAGTGGCGGGATCCGCGATATATCTAAATGTGTTCCATTTAGAAATTCGCTATAGTACGGTGTCGTCTGATAGGCGTGCTGAAGAAGCCGTTGTAAGCGTTCTGTCTGAAACGCCTCAATAGTTTCACGCGGCGCATTCAAAATCTCTACGGTTCGAGAGAATTGGGTGTTGTAGTCCAAGCCTTTCCGATAAGTATTGTAGGCACGCCACGCTACTTTTGAAAGTGTCCGCTTGATAGAATGACGGATTGGCATGATAGATTCACGACCTCGGTCTGAGGGTATCAACCTTCGGTGAATATCCTTCTGGAAACTGGTCGCTTACAGAACGTCCGTCTTGGAAAAGTTGCCCCGCATCCGGGTTCTCGGATTCAGTCGGTGGCGGGAAGTCTCGCCATCTATTACCGTCAAGCGGGAGTTCGTAACCGTCGTTGCGGAACCATTCAATCAAGCGATTTCGGTAGTCGGTGAGGACCCTACCATACCCCGGATTCCCTGCGAGATTCCGTTCATCAAGCCGTCCCGGTAAACGCCTGAAGAGCCATTCTTGCCGATCCGCGGCGGAGTAGATGTATTTGTATTCGTCTGTCAAGAGCATGTAGAGACCTGTGCCTTCTTGTCCCAATTGACCGACGATGGCATCACGATGGGTGTCTCTGTTGGCGATAGCCGCGAGGTCAACACCGTCTCGGTCTTCTTGTGACGGTAAACCGGCGGCAGCGAGGCTTGTTGGCAGAACATCGACGAGACTCGTCGGTGTATCGCATTGTGTGCCTGCTTCAAACCGTTCCGGATATCGGACGAGCAGCGGGATCCGTGCAGCGGGATCGAGAAAAGAGCGTTTACCGTAGCAGTCGTAATCACCGAGCAGTTCACCGTGGTCAGATGTGTAAACGATCAACGTATTATCCAATTCCCCCATAGATTCGAGGTCGTCAAGGATTCGGCCGACCTGATAGTCGATGAAGGAGATCGTCGCGTAGTAAGCAGCGCGCATCGTCCGGAGGAGATTCATATCTCTGCCTTGATCACGGTATTTGTAGCGATTCTGGTGCCGGTTCCAGTAGGTGTGCAGATGTTCGTAATCGGGTGGTAAGAACGGGAGCGGCATTTCGACAGTACGGTATAGCCGATTCCATGGTACAGGCGACTCAAACGGCGGGTGCGGTTTAATGAAGCTGCTCCAACACAAGAACGGACGCTCAGTATCACGCTCGGAGAGGAATTGGCGTGTTCTGTCTCCTACCCACTGTGTATGATGTAGACGTGCCGGGAGTTGTGACGGTTGCGGGATATAGTAGTATTCACTCCGTTCACCATGTGGGGCGACGACGTGATCATATCCATTTTCCGCGAGAAACGCCGTGAAATCATCAGGACCGGCACCCTCTTCGGAAAAGTCTCGCGTCTCAAATCCCCACATTTTGCGTCCTTGTGGTGTGAAATGCATCTTACCGATACCGTGTGTTTGATAGCCCGCCTCGTTTAGCAGTTCCATTACAGAGGTGCGATCTTGCGGCATGCCGGCGTTACTCGTAGATCCTGTCCGATGTGCCCACTGTCCAAGCAGGAAACTACACCGTGATGCGACACATACAGGGGATGGACAGTACGCCGAAGTGAAACTCGTTCCGTCTCGCACAATTCGGTCTAACGCCGGGGTCTGGATAATAGGGTTGCCGAGTGCACCGATCGTATCAAAACGTTGTTGATCGGTCATAAGAAAAAGGATATTCGGTTGTTTTGCCATAGGGTGTTCCGGTCCTTTCATAAAGAGTGTATCTTGGATTGTCTCTGAAATATACGGATAGCATAGCATTTTTTCAGGTAGAATGCAACCAATGTTTTAATGGTTTTCGGTTGTCAGTTGTCAGTACCCAGTTAAGAGGTGTTTTGATAAATCGCGTTTCTGTTTCATGAAGGATATTTAATTGAGCACTTCTACACATTTTCTGTTGACACCCGGTTGTCTATATGGTATCATTTCTACTGTTAGCACGGTATAAGAACAACCTCTCTAAATCCCTTTGGAAAAATATAAACAGATGCAAAAGTGGTATGAAAACAGAAAACTCCTGAATACGTTCATTGTTTTGATGTGTGTTAGTTTTATCGCCTATTTTTTCTTTCAATGGAAATGGGGGTTACCTTTGACCTTGGGCACTGGGACAGCAATTATGGTGAGAGGCGTTGTCAAAATTACGATGCGGATGCACAGTCGAAAAAGACGCAAGGAGAAATAACAATCAGCAGTCAGCAAAGAGGCAGACGGTATATCATAATTCGCTTTTCAAAAGAACACGCAGCTTGAAACGAAGTGGAAAGCGGATATATGGAAACGGACGCAAAAACCTCAAACCCAGCTGACCGAACCGCAAGGAAAATAGTAGTCAGCAGTCAGCAAAGAGGCAGATGGTATATCATAATTCGCTTTTCAAAAGAACACGCAGCTTGAAACGAAGTGGAAAGCGGATATATGGAAACGGACGCAAAAACCTCAAACCCAGCTGACCGAACCGCAAGGAAAATTTAAAAACATGAAAAGACGAAAATTCATAAAGTTGAGCGCGATAAGTGCCGCTGGACTGGTTCTGCCCGTTCAATTGGAAGGACAAGTAGATGCAAAACCGCTACTTAAACCGAGTACCTTTGTAACACCTAACGCCGACTTTTATGTTCTACAGATCGGCGATCCGGCTAAACTTGACGGTAACACCTGGCGGATGGGGATTGGCGGTTTAATAGAAAAAGAGAGGTTAGTGTTGCAGCTTAAAGACATCACCACGATGGAATCCGTTACCGCGACGCGAACCCTAAAATGTATCGGGGACCCGATCGGTACAGAGCAGATGAGCAACGCGGAATGGAAAGGCGTTCGACTGCGCGACCTGCTTAAGAAAGTCGAACCTAAACCGGAAGCGAAAGTCGTTGTCTTTGTCTGTGCAGACGGTTACCATACGGCGATTCCGTTGGAGGACGCAATGCGGGAAGATACACTCCTCGCTTATGAGATGAACGGTGTTCCGCTTCCGACGGAGCACGGTTTTCCCGTCCGACTGCTTAATCCCGGCCACTATGGCACAAAGAATCCGAAATGGATAATGAATATCCAATTAGCGAAGGAACATGAAAGTTACTGGGAGAAACGTGGCTGGGATCCGATCGCGAACGTGAAACTCGCCACAATGATCGGCACACCGAACGAAGGTGAGGAAATTCCGGGCGGCAAGATTTACACAGTCAGTGGTGCAGCGTTCGATGCGGGCAACCACGGCGGTATCAAGAAAGTTGAAGTCAGTATTGACTACGGCGAGACGTGGGAAGCGGCAGAAATCTGGGCACAAGACACAAGCCTCGCGTGGGTGCTCTGGAAATGGGAGTGGCAGGTTCCTGAGAAGGCAGAACCGGTTGAAATCTATGCAAGAGCGACGGGGCATAGCGGCCTCACACAGGACGAAATCGGTATCGAAGCGGACCCGGTTGGTGCAACCGGCTACCATATAATTGATGCTTCGGTTGTAGTCGCATAACATCGGATGCGGAACGACATAATATGCGCCAACTCTGGTCAAGCAAGTTTTGGATAGCAAATGCCACTAAAACGCTCCAGCTGATTACAGTTTACCTCCCTGTCTTGCTAATAGACCTCGCTTTTAGCGGTATTATAACCAACACCTCTTTTTATACCAGTTACTTAGGCCTCTCCTCAACCTTTTTAGGTGTGCTGAAGGCAGTTATGACCGCCTTTTTTGTCGTTCTTGCGATTCCGTTTGGACGGTTGTCGGATCGGATAGAACGCCGCTACGTGCTTTACGCGGCGTGCCTCGTGCTCGGTACTGTCAGTATCGGGCTTCCGTACTGCCGAAATAGCACACACTTACTGCTTATCTTTCCCGGCATCGGCATCAGTATGGCACTCTTCTGGCCCGCTTATGAAGCGTGGCTCGCTGAGCGCGAAGGTGAAGGGAAATTAATCCAACGGGTGATGCTCTTTAACATTTTCTGGAGCGTTGGGGTCACCTTAGGTCCTGCCCTCTCAAGTTATCTCTACGGTGATACAAACCCGTTTAGATCGTTCTATCTTGCAGCAATTTTTAGTTTACTCACCTTAGTAACAATTGTAGCGAACAGCTTGCATACCCCCGCTATCACGAAAACCGATCCGACAGAATCCTCCGAAGTGCTTTATCCGCCGTTGTCAGTGCGGACAACCTATCTCAACTTGGCGCGTTGCGCGAATTTTGCGTCGTGGTTTGTGCTCGGTGTCCTACGTCGTCTCGCGCCGAAACTCACCAAAGAGATGGGGATGCCTACGTCAACATTCGGTAACCTGATGCTGACGCTTGGCGGTATTCAGACTTTGGCGTTTCTTGTCCTCGGTAGCGGTTACTCAACGCGATGGCACTACCGTTTCGCACCGATGTTTATCGTTCAGTGCTTAGCGATCCTGAGTTTTCTCGGAATATGGAGCATCCAAAACACGCCACTGTGGACGTTTCTCTTTGGATTGATCGGCGTGTCTGCCGCTTTCACCTACTTCAGTAGCCTCTACTATGGATTAGATCGGCACGCGGACAAAGGGAATAAGAGCGGATGGCACGAAGGGATATTAGGGTTAGGAATTCTGTTGGGTCCGTTGTTAGGGGGTGTCTTAGCGGATTCGCGGTTCGGTACGCAGAGTCCATATCTGCTTTGTGCGGTGGCAATTGCTACCGCGATTGTGATAGAAATTTTCGTTTATTTTACGGGGACAAAGCAAGCGGATTAGGGCCCGAAGAAGATCGCTTTCACAATATAAAGGAGTATGGCACCGCCAATGCCGATCGATATTTTTTTAATCCACTCAACTTCGGTAGTCGTTTTTTCCATAGTTGCCGTGAGTGTCGATATGTACTCGTAAGTTTTGTCGAAACGCTCATCAATCTTTTCAAGGTGATTGTCAATTTTGTCAAAGCGTTCATTAATTATTTCAAACTGCTTATCATGATAATCCACGCGGAAGTTCAGCTTATCGTGGTGCTGCTCGAGGCTATCCAAACGGTTCTCAAGATTACCGAATCGTTTATTAATGTCATCAAATTTCAGGTTAACAAGGTCAAAACCTTGTTTCATGGTTTCAAGTATAATCTTTTGGTCTTCAGTCATTTTATGTTCCTTTCGGGAAATTTTTTACTGATTAACAATAGCATACCAAAACCTTTGCTAAAAGTCAAGCAACATTTTAAAGTTAAGTGTATTCGGTTTTCAGGAGGTTCGCCTTGATGTAGTCTTCATCAGGTGTAACACCAAGTCCGGGACCATCTGGCACTGTTACAGTGTGGTCATGTATTTCGATGCCGTGTACTGCCATGGTTTCCAAAAAAGCGGGTGCGTTGAGTTCAGCCGGAAGCACGAGGTCCAAAGTTGAGAAGAGATGGACACTGGCAATGAATCCGATACCGGCTTCCGTCAAACCGCTACCGAGGAGTTCTAACGCATTGGCTTCTGCGACATGGACACTTTTTAGACATTCCGCTAAACCGCCAGATTTACAGACTTTCAAAACAACGGCATCGGCACACGCCAAGCGTGCGATTTTCGCAAGATCGTAGTAGGTAAAACAGCCTTCATCAATAGCGATCGGGATCGGTGCATCATTGCGAACCCGCTGCATACCGAACCAATCCAGGCTCGCTACCGGTTGTTCCATACAATAGATTTCTCTGATGTCCGTAACCCGTTTTAGCAATTCAAGTGCGTTAGACGGTGTATAAGACTGATTCGCGTCGATCCAGAGTTTCGCATCTGGTGCCGCTTCGTTCACAGCGCGGAGGCGTTCTTCATCTGCGCCAGGTGTACCGGCAACTTTAACCTTAAAACAGGTGCACGGAGCCAAGGCTTTCGCCTTAAGTGCCATAATCTCTGGTGTGTCAATGCTCAAGGCGTAGCTTAGAGGGAGCGTGTTGTGGCGTTTACCACCGAAAAGCGTATGTAGCGGGATCTCAAGGATACGTCCGCGCAGGTCTTCCAACGCGATGTCCACCGCCGCTTTAGCGAAGGGGTGTCCGTTGCTGACTGCCGGTTTCAAGGCGTTATAGATGGCATCGTGGATTGCGTTGAGATTGAGCGGATCTTGTCCGAGGAGCAGCGGCGCGATGTGGTGTCGGATTGTGCTTGTAATGGATTCGGTCGTTTCGTAACTCCATGAAGGCAGGGCGCGTTGTTCGCCCCAACCGGTGTATCCGTCGTCTGTTGTGATTTTGACGAAGACGTGATCGCCTGCGGAGCCGGTATCTCCAACGAAGCCGGTACCGATATTGAAGACATCCATCATCCCGACAGCAGTCGGATAAACGTCTACGTGTGCTATTTTACGCATATCTGAACAGTACACCCCTTATGATTTTCGAGTAGGTAGTTTCTACTGTATTTTAGCACAGCTACCGCGTCTTAATCAAAACAATTCCGTTGACATCTTCGGTGTTGTAAGTTATAGTAACAGGTATTCGAGTTCCTATACATCGTTGGGAAGGATACCTGCAATGTTATTTGCGATTTTTGTAATTCTTATGCCCGCCGCCATTTGGTTGATCCTGCATCTCATGTCTCGGCGGGAAAACGATAATGAATCAGATGGTCCCACAGAGCCGATAGAGGTCTGTGCAATCTGCCAAGAGGAATTTCCGATGACCCAACTGCTCGAGAAAGAGGTGGGTGAATACGGCAGAATTTACTGTTTCTGTGGACAATGTATCGAAAACCTTTATCAGGAATATCGGAACCCAACAGACACTAAAACAGGAGAATAAATTATATGTATGATTTGGTCACATTTGGAGAAGCGATGATTCGTCTCACCTCTCCAGAGTTTATGCGTCTTGAGAACGCAACCACACTGTCAATCACGGCGGGTGGGGCGGAGATGAACGTCGCTGTCAACGCTGCACAACTCGGACTCAAAACGGCATGGGTCTCACGACTTGTGGATAACTGGTCGGGTCGCTACATCCGTAACAAAGGACGTGAACTCGGCGTGGATATGTCGAACATCGTCTGGGTGGATTTCGACGGGGTCGGTTTTGAGCGGAACGGGTTCTATCACCTCGAAATGGGTGCGGGGCCACGGGCAAGTAGTGTAACCTATGACCGTGGATACGCCGCGATTTCCAAAGTCCAACCCGGTGAAATTGATTGGGCATCTATCTTTAGCAACGCACGATGGTTCCACCTGAGTGGTATTACACCGGCACTATCGGAGTCGGCAGCTGCCGTTTCAGCAGAAGCACTTCAAGCCGCACGCGCAGCAGGCGTTAAAACCAGTTACGACCTGAACTTCCGATCAAAATTATGGAGTGCTGAGGAAGCACAAGCCGCGAACCGTCCAATGATGGAACATATCTCCGTTCTCATCGGTAACGAGGAAGATTTCGAGAAATCCCTCGGCTTCGCAGCGGAAGGGACGACCGAATCCTATAGTAAACTCGAACCGGAAAGTTACAAGGCGGTCGCACAGCGTGTGAAAGAAACATTTCCGAACCTTGAGATGATCGGCACGACACTACGGGATGCGAAAACCGGTTGGCTCAACGACTGGCGGACCCTCCTCTTTGACGGTGAAGAATTCTACCTGTCCCGTATCTATGAGAACTTGGAACTGGTTGATCGTGTGGGGGGTGGTGATAGCTTCTCGTCTGGGTTAATCTATTGTCTACTGAACGGTAAATCACCGCAAGAGGCAGTCGATTTCGCCGGTGGATATTCCGCCTTGGCGCACACATTCCCCGGTGATTTCAATTGGGCAACAGCAGAAGAGGCAGAGAAGGCGATACAAGCCGGGGGCGTACGTATCAGTCGCTAACCTTTTTCAAGAAGGAAAAGGAATTCACGGTTCGGTTTCTCGGCGGCATTGATCCACTCGTCTGTCCATCTCATACCTGCCATGACGTTTTTTTTGTAATTGAGTTCAACGGTAGCGATGAGTTCACCGTTGTTTTGCATGACATCGTTCAATTGCTGGGCAGTTGCGCGACCACCAGAACTATAGGACAACAGAATCCAACGCGCTTGCGTCTCTCGGATTAACCTTTCAATAGCGTCAACGGCAATAAATCGTCCGGCATCGTTCCGGCGGAATTCCTCAAATACAGAAGCGGCGAAACGGTCTGATGTATCTTTTCGCCGTTTTGCTTTTCCAAAGAGGTCGGGTTTGTCGAAAAGCACAACACTTTTCCAAAGGTGGTAGTAGGCGGCATACCGAACACGAGACGGGGGCATCTTCTCGTTGTTTGAGCCGTACGGCGGATCGAAATATGCGAGGTCTACAGAAACACGCGGCACGAGTTCAAAGATGTCGCTTTGAAAGACCTGATGCGCGCCTTCTGACGTGAAAACTTCGGGGACTTCAAGTGCTAATTCTTTATAGGCGCGCGGTGCCCACGCCTTGAGATACGCCGAAAAGTGACCCAGGCTGTTGTCAACACGATCAAGCGCGAGGATGAGGCTTGTGAGTGCGACGGCTTTATCGACAGGATTGGGATTAAGGGTTTCGATCTCTTGCCGGATAGCATCTAATTTACGGGTGTTGTGAAGTTGCCACGGTTTTTTGAGTCCATCCGCTTGGATGGCACAGCCACCGTTTGCGTGTCCACCGTAGTGTTCCGTGAACCAACCATCAACAGGCGGCACGACATTGAGGTGATCGATGAGCGGTTGATACGTTTCTCTCGGTTTTGTGTTCAAAAGATAGCAGGTACCGAAGACTTTTGACCACGGGGCAATATCGTTGCAAATGACGCTGTAGCCGAGTTTGGCGAGTGCTTGTGAGACGCGGGTTGTGCCTGCGAAGCCATCGAGAATTGTCTTGGCATCGACTTTTTTGACAAGTCCCAGTACCTGTGGGATGAGTTTTAGCTTGGAACCGATGTATTTGATGCTTTGGGTATGAGGTGCATGAAAGTGCGGAAGCGTTTGTTGCATAGATTTATGTCAGATTCTCAGCACAAATAGGTTTTTATGATCTGGTTGTATAAGTCTTTATCCCATTCGGTATCCTGACGGACACTCCAAATTTTAGGATCAACGGGGGTATCGTGAATGCGAAGGAAACGCAAGACTTTTTTCAGGATATTCTTTTGCTGTACTTCTGTTTCTAATTCTTTATACCAAATTGTGAGAGGATTGATCTGATTTTCTTGGAAGTAATGTCCCCACGACATATCTTGCGCTGTCAGTTCAAACGTGTTATATATGATCTCATCATTTGTAATTTTGATCTTATTTAGATTGTCATCTTTCCGAGTTTCATTTGTCTCATGAAAGCAATTACGTTTGGCAGCCTTCAAAAGGGAGATAGCTTGTTTAATTTTATTTTCTCTGCGGAGCCAGATGCATTTTACCTTTTTAAAGTCTATAAACTTTTCAACAATATGTTTTTCTCTGTACATCACTTGTATTCCGCAAACCCCATTTGGTGAAGTACTAACGGATACGTATTTTTGATATGTTTTTGGATCAGTTATATCCAAACCTTTTCATTTTCCGCTTAAAATCTATTCAAAAAGTTGGGCGACTGGACATGTAAATCCCTCAACGACATCTTCGCCGGTTAATGTGTCCTCATAGTTCAGTACAGTGAAATCGGTCTCGGAGCGGTAGACCATCACTGTTTTCGCGACGGGTTCAATCACCCAGACAAGGCGTGTGCCTGATCTCAAATAGGCGAGTGCTTTTTCGGTAACATCATAGTGTTTGTCTGATGGCGAGACGACTTCAACTGCTAAATCCGGCGGTATAGGTGATACCTGCTCTCTATTTTCGGGTAATCGGCCTGTTGAAACAAACGCAATATCCGGCTTTACGGCTCGGTCATCCAATTGAAACGTCGTTTCGGCAATATATAATTCTCCTAACCGATTTTCCTCAACGTGCAGACCTAAGCGTATATGAAGCTTACTACTGATTTCGCCATGTTTCATCGAGGTAGGTGGTATGGGAACTAATTCTCCTTTTACATACTCATATCCCTCTAAGTCGTTTTCGAGAAACTCCTCCAGCGTCATCGTATCAGGTGCCGGTATTTCTTGTATAGCCTCAGGGGTTGTTTGGGTATTAAGCATCAGTTTTCTCCTTTTAATTGCGTCTTAGGTACTGTCGTTATCCGTATCAGGACTTACGCAATTTTGATCGCAGTACGTGCTGCGAGATGGAGGCCCTGTAAAACAGGCAGTCAGTTTGTAGCACAGACTAACAGTCTATGCTACAGAGAAGCAGGCGTAAGTCCTGCCTATGTGTGGCGAATGGCATCAATAGGGCTCATTTTTGCGGCTTGGCTGGCGGGGTAGTATCCGAAGAAGATGCCGACGGCTGCTCCTGCACCGACAGCAATCAACACAGCTTCTGGCGTAATCACAGTGGGCCACGACAATTCTTCAAGGAATTTGCCGACTATCCACGCAAAACCGCTCCCTGTCACAGCACCTAACGTGATACCGAGCAGACTTCCGATCAGACATAATAGCACAGATTCTGTTAGAAACTGGATACGGATGTCAAGGCTTTTGGCACCGACAGCTTTCCGCAGTCCGATCTCCGGTATCCGTTCTGTTACCGAAACGAGCATGATATTGAGAATTCCGATACCAGCAACAATCAAAGAGACAGATGCGATGACCACCAAAACTGACTCTATGATAAAGATCATCCTTTTTCCGCTTTCAATTCCCTTTTTCGCGTTCCATGTTCGGAAAAAGGTGTCATCGCCGCCGTGGTTGCGTGAAATAACGGTTTTTACCTCTTTGAGTGCTTGTTCAACTAAATCAATGCTTTTGGCGCGCGCCATAATAGCACCAACGCGATTCCGTCCGCCAAAACGGGTTTGGGCAGTCGTGATAGGGATAAAGATCATATTGTCATCACTTCTGCCACGCTCCAATCCATCGCCACGGCTCTCCATGATTCCGATAATGGTAAAACGTCTGTTGTTGATCCCGACTTCCTTGCCAATTGGGTCCTGCCCTTTAAATTGTTCTTTCCAGACTTTTGAACCGATAACGCAGACCTTATTCCAGAAATCCATATCGGTGTCAGCGAGAAACCTGCCGTATTCTGTTTTCCATCTGCGGACGGCTTGATATTCATTTGTTGTTGCGCGGAGATAGGTCTCTTGGTGCCTGCCTTCAACTTTAAAATTAATCGGATGACTTCTTTCAACAGTGGCGACTTCAACAGATGGACAGTCTGCGAGAATATCACGGAGATCTTTCATTTCTAAATAATGTGGGCTGGTGTTGCGCTGCCAACGGTTGTTTTTACGGATATACCCGGGTCGGTAAACGCCGAACATACTCGGACCGCCGATATTCTCGAATTCCGACATCATGAGTTTCTCGGCACCGGCACCAAAAGACATCATCGCGATGACACCCGCGATCCCGATCGTAATGCCTAAGAGGGTGAGAATTGTACGGAGTTTGCTTCCGCGAAGTACAGAAAACGCTGAGATCAGATTCTCCAGTATATGCATACTCGGTTACCTTATTATGTATGTCGAATGGCATCAATAGGGCTCATTTTTGCGGCTTGGCTGGCGGGGTAATAACCGAAGAAGATGCCGACAACCGCACCCGCACCGACAGAGATCAACACGGCTTCTGGTGTAATGACTGAGGGCCATGACATCTCGTCTAAAAACTTGCCCACTATCCAAGCAAAGCCTTTCCCAACAACCGCCCCGGAAGCGATCCCGAGCAGGCTGCCTATTAGACATAAGAGGACAGATTCTATGAGGAACTGCATTCGGATGTTAAAACTCTTCGCGCCGACGGCTTTCCGCAATCCGATTTCCGGTATCCGTTCTGTTACGGAGACGAGCATAATGTTGAGAATCCCGATACCAGCAACAATCAAGGACACAGAAGCGATGACGACCAAGACCGACTCTATAATCAGGATCATTCTTTTCGCATTTTCGATACCTTGTTTTGCGGACCAAGTTCGGAAAAAGGTATCGTCGCCACCGTGATTGCGCATAATGATGGTCTTAACCTCTTTGAGAGCCTGATCGACGTGAAACGGACTTTTTGCACGCACCATGATATGCCCAACGTGGTCGTGTCCCCAAAATCGTTTTTGTGCGGTTGTAATAGGAATGAAAAGCATATTGTCATCGCTTTTCCCGCGTTCTAATCCGTCTCCTCGGCTCTCCATGACCCCGATAACAGTAAACCGTTTGCGCTCATGTCAAAAGTATGTGCGATTATTTTTGCGAAAGCAGTCACCACGTGGGTTTTAAATCTTCGTTAGCACACAGTCTTTACATGAGCCACCGTTTGTTGTTCCCGAAATTATTGATAATGACTTCTTTGCCGATCGGGTCTTCACCTTTAAACTGCTCTTTCCAAATTTTTGAACCGATAACACAGACCTTTGTCCAGAAATCCATATCGGTATCGGCAAGGAATCTGCCGTATTCTGTGCGCCATTCGCGGACGGCTTGGTACTCATTTGTCGTTGCGCGGAGATAGGTCGGTTGGAATTTCCCATCAATACCGAGGTTGATGTAGTAGCTGTCTTCGACAGTGGCAACTTCAACGGAAGGGCATTCTGCCAGGACATCGCGGAGGTCTTTCATCTCAAGGTGATGTGGACTCGTATTCCGTTGCCAGCGCCCATTTTTTCGGATATGTCCGGGTCGGTAAACGCCGAACATACTCGGACCGCCGATCTTCTCAAATTCTGCCATGATAAGTTTTTCGGCACCGGCACCGAAAGACATCATCGCGATAATACCTGCTATCCCGATGGTAATGCCTAAGAGAGTGAGGATTGTACGGAGTTTGCTTCCGCGAAGAACAGAAAATGCTGATATGATACTTTCAAGAAGTTTCATGCCGAATCCTTTCGGTGTCGTTTGGGGGTCCACAAAACCTGTTCAAGACTTGCATAGCACCGCATGCACCAAAAAACTTTTGATTGCACGAATTCTTAGGGTGTGCTAAACTTATTAATGCAAAAGCGAGACGTACGAATCTATACACTTCCGCAATAACGTTAAAAGTATAACACAAAATATTTGGTAGTTGCAAATTTTTTGGATAGGAGCTGAGAGTTGTGCAGACGGATCCTCTTTATACAGGAAGCGTACTATCGTGGCATAGAACGCAAGCGTCAACAGCACATCGGACGGAGTTACAACGGCTACGGCGTGTATGGATCACGTTGCCATCTGATTTATTGCAAACCCGCTATCACTTGAATGCGTTAGATTTATCCTTCGGTGATACGGAAAAGGTGGAAGCGATCCAAAGCGTACTCCGACAATCCGTTCAATCAATTGCAACAGAATACAATCAACACTACTTAATCGCGGAACCGCACGCCGATGCCCCTTGCTATAACATCAGTGACTATATCCAGAAATGCGTGACAGGGGACCTCGCAATTGCGGAACGGCTTCGCGGACGGACTGTGATTAATCTCTATCAAACGGCAACGGCAGCGGACGATCTTTTTAGCCGTGCTGGGGTTTCCAAGTTTATAGCGCGTGTGATAGTAGATTATTTGAGAGCCTACGGTAAACAGCATCTTGCCGGCTTCACCTGTGAACTGCCGAAATTTCTGTCTTTAGCGAGTGTTTTAGGGGCTGGAACGGCATCGGTGCCGTGGGTTTCTATGCCGCTCAAAGCAGCGGAAGAATCGTTTTCAACGTATCTACCGTTGGTGTTCTATGAAACCTATAATTCCGCGGCGGTCAGGAACACGTTTTGGAAAGCGTTAACCAACCGATTTGCGACCTATTTCCTTCGTGGTGTGCGCGACTTTTGTCGGCAGGAGGGACTTCAACTTGCTTTGCGTCTACCGGGAAGTGCTAAGGCACTGGAATTCGAGTTAGGAACCTTACTGGCAGAAGTAGACATCCCTATCTTGAACGTCACTGACATTGACACGCCGAAACGGTTCGTCGTTGCGAAATGGGTCTGTAGCGATACGCAAATCGCGGGCATTGATCGAAAAAAGAACAACGATATTCCTATGTCGCGATACTTTGAAGATGCAAGTTTCGGTTTCAACACATGGATGAACAGAGATAAGGTCTTTAATGGTATCAGGGAACAGTTGTCAATCGGCTATCCGAAAAGGCCGGTTTTGGTTGTAGCACCGACGCAGAGCCTCTGGACGAAACCTGATGAGAAATCGTGGAACGCTGTGACGAAAGCGTGGGGTTGGTTGTGTCAGAGTTTATGGGAATTAGGGTACGACTTCAGGATTGTTTCGGAGCAGGATCTCGCTTCGGCAGAGGTTATAAGTGCTGCGTCTGCGAAAAAACTCGGCAATCCACGTGGTGGACTCTCTTTTTCTAACAGCCAGTCAGACGCAACAACGATCTATAGCGTCATCCTGATTCCGAGTTGTATATCGCTTCAAAAAGAGACTGTCCAGTGTCTGAAGGCATTTACGAAAGTGAAGGGGAGATTGCTCATCGACGAACCCGTACCGTATCTATTAAATGGAAGCATTGGACTTGAGCCGTATCCCCTTGAGCGACTCATCTACGGACGGCGTGTAACCATTCTCCGGGGGCCGTCTGACGAGAAAATCGTGAAACTTGCAAAATGTCTCCGAAAATGGGTAACGCGTAGCGTATCCGTATATGTGAAACCTGACAATACAGAGACAGACACCGTTCAAGTGCTTCACAGGGAAGCGGAAGCATCCGAAACCTTCTATCTATTTAACACAAGCAGTGAACCGATTGATACTTTGATTGAGGTGCGTCGGGATGCGTCGCGTGTGTCGGAGTGGGATTTGTTAAAAGGGACGCGGGAGACCGTTGAATTTTGGCATGCCGATCAGAAGACGTATCTGAACTGTACATTTGCACCGAGGCAGGCAAGACTTTTTGTCGTTTCCTAAGTTAAGGAAACACTCGGCTAAAACCATATACGTTAGAAAAGACAGGTTTTTTATGACAGCGGAAAAAAAGAATTCACGTCAGCAGCATGCCGAAAAAATTCCCCAAAAGATCCGAGGTACCATGGCAATTTTGGAGGTAACGGCTTTTGGAAAGTATATTGGCAGCAACAAATACGAAGTTAACGTTAGTACTTGTAGCGGTTTCTTTATAGAACGTGATCAAATTGCAACAAGTTTTCACGTTTTAGAAGGGGCGATGAGCGTTACCGCAAAGCATGTTGACACAGATGCCGCATACACAATTGAAGGCATCACAGCGTTTGATGAAAAGAACGATCTCGCTGTTTTAAAAGTTTCGGAAGAAGAGATTCCTTTCCACCTCGGTAACAGCGAGACTGTAAAAAAAAAGGCGCGCATTTGCGCTATAGGCTATGACGGGGACAAGGAAAATAGCGCAGCAGCTACGGTACGATGTATTGAGAAAAAAGATAAATGGCTTCGGTTGCACATACCTGCTGCAGGACCCGGATGGAGCGGGTGCCCAGTGCTGAACAACGAAGGCGAAGTCATAGCCGTACTTTCGCGGGGCACCCCCAAACCCGGTAAGGGGTACGCTGTGCCTTCAAACACACTTAAAGCATTGCTCACATCGGCGGCATCGACAGATGTTCAGCCTTTAGCGGAATGGCAAAACCGCCCGCGCATACGTGCCTATCTCGAATATAAAAAGGGCATGGCGCATCAAGCTGGAGAAGACTTTGAAGGTGCCCTTGCCGCCTATAATAAGGCTATCAACCTTAATCCAGATATACCTGATGCCTATAGAGCCCGTAGTAACACGCAATTTAAATTGATAATACCGAATGCTAACGGGAACTATAAGCAGATTGACTCGCTTGACCTTATAACAGTCCGTATGGACCAGGTTAAGGCTTACCGACTCATGTCAACGAATTATTCTCTGTCAACTTTTCGTGCTTTCAGGAAGCGAATGTTAGCGCAGCTATTTCCGATCCCTTTTCGATGGCTAAGCAACCCAAAGGCAATTTACGCCCGTGCAGATGCGAAGATGCGAAGTGGCGATTCCAAAGTAGAAAACGGGGATATAGCAGCAGCTCGAAATCACTATCACGCGGCGATCGCCGTCCTTACGCACCTCATCGAGTGGGAACCAAAGTTTGCCTCAGCCTATAATCTTCGAGGCTGGACGAAATATCTCATCGGGCAAATTGTAACTGGACGAGAGAACAGAGAAGAAGCTGAATGGTACTATCAAAGCGCAGTCGCTGACAGTGATGTGGCCATCGAGTTAGCCACAGCGGATAAGGATAGCAGTGCTGCCTATCATACGCGCGGAGCTGCAAGGGCTGCCCTTGGTGATTATGAGCAGGCAATTGTAGATTTCGACGCTGCCATCCGACGCAATCCGGAGACAGCCATAAACTACCTGGATCGCGGGCTTGCAAAGGAAGCATTCGGTGAAAGGAGTGCTGCAAAAACCGACTTTGAAGAGGCAGCCCGGAAAGACGGAGATTTGGCGAAGCATTACCACAAAGAGGGGTGCGGAAAAAATGATGGACGCGCGTACGAATCCGCAATGGCGAGTTTTGATAAGGCTCTCCGGTTGAACCCAGAATACACTTCCGTCTACAGCAATCGGGCACTTTCGCAGAATGTCCTGGGGCGGCGCGCATTGCGTCGGGAGAATCCAGAAGAAGCGAAATATTACTTCCACGGGGCAATCGCGGATTGTAACGAAGCGATCCGCCTGAACCCAAAGTATACTGCCCCTTACAACAATCGCGGGCTTGCGAAGTACCGCTTAGGTCAGGCGGAGGCTGATTGCGGAAATTCACAGGAATCAGAGCATCACTATCAAGCGGCAATTGCAGATCTGGATAAAGCTATCCAGTTAAATCCGAAGCACGTCAAGGCGCATCGGAACCGCGGGTATGTGAAGGAGAAATTAGGTCAACAGGAAGCAGCAGAGGCTGACTTTGAGAAAGCGAAGGCACTCGACTCAGCTGCACAGACTGCGTAAGTACAAGACTATAGAAGAGGAGTTAACTATGACAGGTGGCGATATTTTTGTTGAATGCTTAAAAGCGCAAGGCGTTAAAGATATTTTTGGCTTACCGGGAAACCACTTAGACACTGTCTACGAAGCGTTATATAACAACCAAGACAATATCCAGCACTATGTCACACGGCATGAAGGCGGAACGGCGTTTATGGCGGATGGCTACGCCCGTGCGACAGGCGATGTCGGTGTTTGTATGACTGTGCCGGGGCCGGGGTCAAACAATGCTTCTGTCGGTATCGGTGAAGCGAATACTGCTTCGTCACCGGTGCTTTGGATTACCGGACAGAACCCGTCTTATTTGGCATCACGGGATCCGAAGAAAAGTTTCCACGGGTTGGATCAGCGGGCTGCCTTCACGCCGATGACGAAACATCTGGAGATCGTGCATCGCGTTGATCAAATTCCGGGTGCAGTCAATAGAAGTTTTAGCGCGCTGCGTTCAGGTAGACCTGGACCGGTGCTGATTGAACTTGCGAAAGATGCGTTGGATGCAGAAGCCGACTTACCTATCCCGTCACACAATAACGGTATGCAGACAACCGCAGCTCCCCAAGATGTTGATGCTGCGATCGCACTCCTCAGTAAAGCGGAGCGTCCACTGATTATTGCAGGTGGTGGTATCAACCATACGCGCGCAACTGCGGAAATACTTGCGTTTGCGGAGCTGCTTGACGCGCCAATCGTGATGACAGGTTTCGGAAAAGGTTCAGTTCCAGAAGATTCACCGTATTCCATCGGTATCTTCCGAGACAGCGTCGCGCAAGCAGCGATGCAGGCATCTGATCTGATTGTTGCTGTTGGTACCCGATTCAACTACCGCGATACCGGCAATTGGAGCCTCAAGATACCACAACCGCTTTTACATATTGAAGCCGATCCGGACGAAATTCACAAGGAATATCCAGCGACTGTCGGTATCGGTGCGAATCCGAAATTGGTGTTGCGCCAGTTGAATGCCGCACTCCGCGACGAGAAACAGACAGGTGGTTGGGGTGAAAGTTTACAAGAATTACGTCGGAAATTTATGTCGATTGAACATCCTCGGATCCTCACAGAGATGCGCGACGTAATGCCCCGCGATGCCATCTTGTCTGTTGACGTTAATATCACCGGCTATGGTGCCCTGGCACATTTCCCCTGTTATCATCCAGGGACTTACATCTTCTCCGGTGTCTCTGTGGCAATGGGAATCGGATTGACAGGTGCTATCGGCGCGCAGGTGGCTTATCCTGATCGGAAAGTCGTCGCGCTGAGCGGTGATGGCGGGTTCTTAATGACGTGTCCGGATTTCGCGACAGCAGTCATGTACAATCTACCTGTCGTAACGCTTGTGATGAACGATAATCAGTACACCTCAATTGAACGCGGGCAGCTGCGACGGTTCGGTAAACGTATCGGTGTCGAGTTGGTGAACCCAGACTTTGTGAAATTCGCTGAGTCGTTTGGTGCAGTCGGCTTACGTGTTGAAGATCCTAACGATTTTAAGCCGATGTTTGAAAAGGCACTCGCTTTGGATAAGCCTGTTCTTCTTGAAGTCGTTAAGTAGTTTAGGACGGACGCATCTCCTCTTAAAGTCCCCCTGATAAGGGGGATTTAGGGGATTACCTGATAAGGGGGATTTAGAGGATTAAAAGTATCGGAAATACTGCTAAGGACTGCCACTCTCAAATAATTCTATTTCACCTATACAACAGACAGGGAGTTTTCAGATGAAGCGAAAGAAACGACAGTACGACAGTGAAGAGGTTATGTTTGAACAGATGAGGATAGATTACCAACTCACGCGCCTGCGTTTACTCAGCTCGCCCGTGCTACATGCCGCCGCAGGAATCCCTTCAGAAGATTTTAGAGGCATATCCAATCTGCTCCTTGATAGCCAAGAAGAGCCTGAGCATTACGACACGAATTTGCCTTTATGGTTTTCGGAGCCTTCTGACATCAAACGGCTCTTGGAATATCAAGAACGCTATCCGCATATCTTTGAGAATTGTCGGGAAAGAGGGGGGCTGTTCAGAATGGGTTACCATCGATGGCAACTGTCTTGGCTCGGTCGGGCATTTTTCAAGGAATACCCATATCAGGTCGATGTGACGTTGGAGACTGGAAAACTGCAAGCAATTCTGGATTGTACTTTCTACGCACAAACCAACGGTATGCCTATCTTTATCTTTGGAATGCTGACCTGCGAGGTAGCAAAACATAATACCTTCAATGCCTTTGAGTACTTCGTTTTCGGGATAGAAGAAGATTCGCGCACAGATTTTGACTTTGACGGTGTTGATATACCAATAGATCAGCCAATCCAATTAGATACGGGTGCAGAAGTCATGGACGGGAAAAAGTACCCGGTTTCTTTCCCTATAGAGATACCCAAAAAGTTCTATGAACCGTACGGTGAATTGGACATTGGGGACCCTCTTTTCGGATATGACGGCACAATCTCGTGTCGCTAACACCAACTGGACAAAGTTGACTATTTGTTTTTTTAGAGTGCGTTTACGAACCCACGCTTTTACCTGTGGCAGTTCATTACATCATGTGCAGGTTTTCCTGCACTCTCTTGTCTGTCTGTTTCTTTTCCGTCTTGTGCTGTAGCTTTACACGAGTTGCACACGAGGGTAGCGAACAGCAGCCTAACTCGCAACCTTACACTACAAAGAGCAGTATAACATTTTTGACTTTATTGGTCAAAAAAAAAAGGAGCGGGCATTCCTCCCAACGCTAAAGCATTGGGGATCCTGCCCGAAGATTAGATGAAAAAAAAGATTGGTGTTTTAACAGGGGGTGGCGATACAAGCGCGCTTAACGCTACCCTTAAAGGCATCGCGTTGAAAGCCGAAGAGCTCGGTTTCGAGTTGGTAGGATTTATGGAAGGCTGGCGCGGTGTTTTGAAGGGTGGACGTTACTTTACGCTAACGCCCGACTTAATTGATGAAAATAGAGGAGGAACGCTTCTAAAGAGTTCACGCACGAACCTGATTAAAGATAATAAGTTAGATGAAGCGGTAGATAATCTTAAAAAACTCGACATTAGCGGTCTGATTCCGATTGGTGGTGATGATACTTTGACGGTCGGGACCGCGCTATCGGAGCAATTTACAACCACTTTTGTTACAAAGACAATTGATAACGATGTCGGGGGCAACCCACCAGAAGGGGATGCCGTTGACTATTCCAAGATGGTGAACTACTTCTGTCCCGGGTTTCCTTCATCGGCAAGTAGCGTTATCAACTACGTTCGAGACTTACGGACGACAACGTATTCGCACGATCGGGTTATCATTGTGGAAGCGATGGGAAGGGATGCGGGTTGGTTGACCTTATCCGCCGCTTATGGACAAGCGGATCTTATCGTTGTGCCAGAGGTGCCGTATCAACCGGATAAACTCGCCGAAGCGATTCGCGAGAAACATGCTGAACAAGGTAACGTTATTGTTGTTGTTTCGGAAGGCATTCGGAATGACGCTGGAGAACTGATGATTAGTTCCGAGGCAGAACTCGACGCTTTCGGACATACGAAACCCGGTGGATGCTCAGAGATTATCGTTGAAGCGATGAAGAAACGGCTGCCTGAGATTTCGAGTTCGGCGTTCCGAGCATTGATACTCGGTTATCTCCAGAGATGCGGTAGCCCGATATCCTTGGATAGAGACATCGCTATGAAGGCGGGTGCTATGGCGGTGCAAGCACTCTCGGAAGGTATGTTCAACGGTGTTGCGACTATCACGCGGACGGATGCCGGTATTGAACCGACGCTGCTGCCATTAGAACAGGTATTAAAGCGGGATGCCTCCGGCCACGTTATCCGAAGAAGTCTGGATCTGCGGTTCTACGATGCCGAACGGTATCAGATGTCGCCAGCGGGTGCGGGGTATTTCCGTCCGTTGTTCGGTGACTTACCGCGTCCAGATCGGTCTTTGGACGATCGTTTGATTGAAATTGGGGAGATTGGATAATAATCGGAGTGTTTCAGTATAGGTAGGCGCGGTTTGAAACCGCGCCTTTAATTTTCGGTATAAACACTTTTTCCTTCACCGTAGTAAGAATCGTAGATGTGCTGATAGACCGCCTCGGATTTCTGATTAAACAGTTCTGGTGTGTAAGGTGAGGGCAGTTCATCGTCAAGTATATTTTCAACAGCAAGTTTGACTTGTGCACGTGTTTGTGTATGTTTCCGCCAATCCAAGCCCAATTTTTCTCGTTTGAGTGTTTCAAGCATTTTCCTCACAGCATTTTTAACTTCATCTCGTTCTGGAGCCGTTAAATGCGGCTCACGTTGTGTGAGAAGGTCAAACACCGCCAATTCTTCTTCGGAAAGGATCTGTTTGATGTCTGCATTGAAGTCTTCGTTTATCAGTTGTAGCGTCGGTACGCGGTTCTCATAGTAGAGTGGCACCGTCGCGCGATCCACAATGGATTGGTTGAAGTCATAAATACTGACATAATCCCCGAAGACCCCTTTTGTCTTTTCTTCGCCAGCCATGAGGGGTGTACCCGTAAATGCGATGAACGCGGCATTCGGGAGCGCGATACGCATGTTCAAAGCGAGTGTATCGTATTGACTCCGATGTGCTTCATCTGTGATGACGACGATGTCTGACCGCTCCGAGAGCACAGGGTGCCGCTCGCTACCTTGCGTCTGGAACTTGTGAATAAGCGTGAAGATATAAGGGATTCCATTAACGAAACAGACTATATCTGGACGTTTTGTGTACATCTCACCGGTAATCCAGAATTGGGATGCGGCGAAGAAATTGTTGTGCTCTGGGTGTTCCCAGTCGATGACTCGTAGCACTTCAACGGTCTCGTCTTCGCTGTCTGGATCCGTGAGGGTAACCCTTACGCCGTCTTTCAGGAGGGTATAAATCTCGCGATTGGCTTCAATAGGACTCATGACTGCGCGGGAGTGGGTGAGTTCTTCGATTGCTTTGGCAATAGCAGCATCGGTTGCGGTAGGGTTGAAGCGTTTTAGCGCGGGTGCCAGTCGGGCAGTTAGGACGACTTCGGATTTGGTTTGCCGACCGAGCGGACTTTTTTCTGTCTGTTCAAATTCGCCGTAGCAATTTAGCGTCTCCCATCCGATTTCTTTAAGTAGGTTGATGGCGGGTTGTTCTATGAGTTGGTCTTCGCTATAAGGGTTCATTTGAAAATAGGGTCAGTGGATCGGAATTTGAGTCGGTCTTTTATCTCAATCTCTGTTATAACTTTCCGCACCTCGGTTTGGGTTAAAATTTGCAACTCCCAGAGTAGTCGCAAAATATCAACTAAGTTGATGCAATGTATTCCGTTTGTTTGGCAGTGGTGCCTCACCCGGCTTTCATTACTTGCAAAAGTCGCTGTAAATCGCTTACAGAGTGCCATAGATTCGCTCTCTCCTGCATCAAGCGTTTGTGGGAGGGAATTCATAAATTCCTGATCTGCGGGTGTTGTATAATATGTACGAATGCGTCCTTGCATTTGAAATACCATGATGTCGTTAGAAAAGGAGAATCCTTTTGAGATCCCTGTTTTGACTTCATTTTCTACAGCCTCGGCAATATTAAGTGTTTCTTGGTCGAAAACCGCAAACAGCAATGGCAAGCTCTCAATTTTGGCGAAAGTTGAAAGTACATCGGTATCCACAAAGATCAAGGTTACTGCCCTTCTGTTTTATCTTTTGATTTATGAAGACGTTTGATGTGCGAAATCCGTGCTTTCGACTCTTCTGCTGAATCAACTTCAACGATTTTCCAGATACCTCTTGCTGCCAAAGCTTCCTCGAATTCAAAACGGTGGATGCCAGCCAACTCGGCAGCTCTGCCGAGCGTCACTTCACCTTCTTGATAGCGTTTAATTGCAGCATCAAGATCATTGGTGAATCTGTCAACTGATGTGTTCGCAAAAACATCGTCGAAACGTTCCATAGTCTTATCCCATCTTTCTTGAAATTTCTTCCGATCATTCTCAACTTCAGCAAGAAACTCTGAAACGATACCTTTCCATTGTGTATTCACGAGAGATTGAGGCTCTTGAATCTCCGGTGTAAAAGTTACTTTGCCAGAAAAATTCCAAACTTTGACGACACGTCTAATCTGACTGACAAGGGGCTTTAGTTCTAGATGTTTTTCATAGTCTGAACTTGGATTATCACTGTTGACAACGAAAATAATATAATCATCTTGATTGAGGTAATGCTGAATCGCCTTGCTCAGCTTAGCAGTTGAAATCTCACTTTTTATATGACACTGACGGAGCGCACTTCTTCCTGTTTTGCGGATAGCTAGATCTCCAAATTTCCTAAATCTTACAAACTCATTTTCTAAAAACTCGACTGCTTTGGCATCGCTGTTGGATTCCAAATTCCAGATTCTTACACTTATCATACTGGTTCCTCCATGAGGTCCTGTAGGAGTTCACTATCAAAAATAGCACTGCCAATTCCAAAATCTGTAATCCAACCATCCAGTGCTTCCCGCTTACCGCGAACATCCTCAAGATTGATGACTTCCGTCCCAAGTCCTGAGCGGTTGCGTAAAAGTAAAACACCGAGGGTCTCCGATAAGTTTTGAGAATTAAAAGCATCAAGAAGCTGAGAACTATGAGTTGTGATTATCACTCGTTTTCGTTCGGCAATACGTTCGAGAATATATGCGATATCCCTCAGAGCACCAGGGTGTAGGCTTCGCTCCGGTTCTTCAATAGCGATGAGCGAGGGCAATTCGGGTTGATTGAGTAAGATATAATATGCGACAAGACGCAACGTCCCGTCGGACGCTCTCTCTAATGGTATTGGGTTTTTGTATCCTTCAAAGAGACATGGTTGATTATTTCCATCAATTAGACAGTGCCTTATGCTAATATTTGTACACTCCTCAAGGGATTTACTCACACTCTCAAAACGTTCCTGATCATTTTCATACCAGTACGAAAGTAGACCCGATAACGTTGAACCATCAGGATCAAGTTGTACAGATTCGCGTAATTCTTTAGAGTTATTTAAAAGAAAATCTTCAAATCCCATGTGATATCCGCGTATAGCATCAGGTTCAAAATCATAAAACCGCCACCCATTGATAAACTCTGTTAAGGCACTGGTAACAGGCTTATTCCCATAATCACCTGCCGACCTCAAAGCAAGTTTATTAGGTCTATATGTTGTTTCGTTTTTGCCATCTTCATCGCGAATCACGCGTTCTCCATTCTGAAGTGAAATAACTTTTACATCATCAACTATTAATTCCTCTATCACAGATAGGTTATCTCCAGCTGCTTTAAGTACTAGTTCATATAAAGTTTGAGTCTTTTCAACCTTAGTATGTAATTGAAATGCAACATGATCTGCTGCCCCTGCCCAAACGTGATTTTGAATAAATTCAGTTGGAGGTAGCGTGTCACGAGCCATCATCCTATTTAGAAGAAGCAAGGATTTTAAAACATTTGATTTCCCACTTGCATTAGGACCGACAAGAACTGTCAACGGCTTCAGCGGAAGCTCAACATTCCGCAAACTCAGGTAGTTTTTAATGTGGACTTTTTCTAAGAATGCTTGTTGTTCGGACATTATTATTTACCTCTGTTCACTATTGTTGGTAAATATTGTAGCACAATAGCGGCTTTTATGCAAAAGAAAATCTATAATTAATGAACAACAGTGCTTGGTAACATTCAGTCAGTATCAATATCAAGTTTAGATACATCAATCTCGCCAGAGATGAGTTTGGGGAGGAGGAGGTCCCGGGTTTGGCGAAGACTAACGTTTTTCTTTTTAAGTAGATCGCTTTGTTGACGAATTGACATCGCAACCTCAGCATATCTCTGTCTGAGTATATTAGGAGGCAGCACCAATTCAGAAGATTGAACGTGATTAGGACTTAGATGTAGGACGGTTGTTCCATTAGCATACTCTTTGAGCTTTTCGGGAAAACTTGAATATTTGAGTAATGCGTATAAAAAATCTATCTGTATTAGTTCACTTGATTTAATCTTGAGCAAATCCATAGAAAATACATATTTCTCATAACCAAGATCCGGAACGCGAGCAGAACGTGCAACAACTCTCCGATCCTGTGTCACGTCCGTAAGTGCCATGATAATATCATTTGAAAAGGCAACTTGTGTTTCCTTAAACTGACCATCATACCATTTCAAACCATCAGGTCTAAAACCACCATCTCGTTTGATATTTTTTAAGTTAAGAAACGGCAATCCTTCTCCATTTTCAACAAGGTTGACACTTCTATAAGATCTCCCTCTATGTAATTGTGCAACTTCATCAAGTCTTTTAATTTTCCAACCTTGTGGTATCAGCCCCAACGGTGATTCTACCATCCGGACGTTCTCAGGTCCGGGAAATCGGAAGTGGACGAACCATTCTTGATAGAGGGTTTGTGCCATGTCTTCAAGGATTTTGATGCGGCGAGTGTTATTTTCGATGAGGTCGTCGTAGGTGCTGAGGATGGCGGCGATTTTGCGTTGGATAGGCCTCGGTGGACAAAAAACTTTGGACGTTTTTAGATACTTGAAATGTCTTTGATAGCCGAAGTGTTCCAAGGACAAATCTCACAACGCATAATAGAAGTAACGGATGTCGAAATCTTTTGTGGGGCGTATTAACTGTGTTCCGTCTGCCCCGACTGCAAAAGGAAAATTCACATATTTTAGCGTACAGGTGTGGTCGCCGAAGACAATAACAGGCAGCTGTCCATCATAAGCACGTTTTGTGTCATTTATGTAACCAGCAATAAACGCTTGACTCTGATCAACAACAGGGATAGCACCATTGGGTAAATACTCAGATTTTCTTATTTTATGCTTTTTTCTGAGAGTTTTAATGTAGTCACCAATTAGAACTTCGCTGTTTCGTATAGAATTATTCATTATCATCCTTGGGGTCATTAGATAATGTCTGATTCTGTTCTGATTTTAGGTTGACCTGAAATTCCACTTCTTCGGTTTCGTCCCAATAATCGGTGAGGTCATGTGTATCCCAAAATTCGCCGATCTCCTCTGGTGTTGCATCGGGAGGCGGCATTGGGTCTTGGCTTTTGTTTTTCATATCTTCATTATACGATATTTCCTACCCGGACAGAGAAACTATAGTAAAACTTACAATGAACGAGACACTTATAGAAGGCGGGGTTACAAACCCTGAAGAAACACCCCAGCAATGGTGAGGTTTGTTATTCTCTACTATAGCTTGGACAATTTATATCGGTTGGACGTTACGTTTTTCAACGTTTTTTATTTTTTCACGAGTTTTGAATCTGGATGTAAGATCCGAGAAAGCATATTTAGGTTTCCCGCCACAGGTATCTTGACATAGCACTCCGCTGGAGTGCGGCCGCTTCTCAATGAATAGACTATAGACATGTTGCTCCGCTGGAGCAAGGAGACCGATTTTTTCAGAGACTCCCTTTCAACGCTTTGCGTCTATAGGTTTGACCTCGGTTTAGAGGTTTCGGTTCCTCACGCCAGAGGCGTGATATGTCTATAGAAACGGTTTGTAGATATTCTTGCACTCCAGCGGAGTGCTATGTCTGAAAATTGTCCAAACTTTAGTGATACTTAACGAGAACCGGTTTTTTCGTAAGTGGTGGTCGGGTCGAGCGGGTAGATCGGACGTCTTAGTTTCTGATAGTTGTAATTGAAAAGGTTCGGACTGTGGACACCTGGGGTATCCACTTCCAGAATCTGGTGTGCGATGGGTGTGTAATCTGCGCGGAAATGGACAGCAGATTTAAGCGCAATAAGTTTGCGTGCGCGCGGTAAAAGCGTGAGAAATTCTGCTTTAAGCCTCTGATAAGCGGTGTCCGCTACCATACCTGACGGTGTCGCGAATGTCCACAGTAACGGGACAGGCTCCATATTGAGTTGTTCTGCGATATCGAGGAAACCACCCGTAATCGTTCGGGTGCCTCGGAACGCACTGACGATTTCGTCCCCACGGTAGTAAGTACCCTTTTTGAAGTTCTCAAGAGTTGTTGTAACAGGTGAAAATGTATTGGTTTCGTGTCCGATACAACCGACTGCAATTCGCATGGCTACTTCCTTTCACGCGTGGGTACGCTTTGGATTGTAACACAAATATACCATATCTTTGTCGGTATGGCAAGCAGAAAACCTTACCGACCCTCCTATCTTCCACGCTTCCAACCAAGTTCTTCCAACCTTCCATCCCGCGATTTTTGTTAATTTAAAACTGAACATTTGATAGAATAGATAACGACATTCTTCTTACCTATCGCCAAACTTAATAACACCTTAGCCGTCAACCGGTAGCAACCGGGAAAGGAATCGTGAGCGAAATGGAAAAACGTCCAAATATCTTATGGTACTGTACAGACCAGCAACGTTTCGATACCATCGGTGCGTTGGGAAATCCATATATTCACACACCGAGGCTCAACGAATTTATGGGGCAATCGGTCACATTCACGCACGCCTATTGTCAGTCTCCCATCTGTACGCCTTCCCGTGCAAGTTTTATGACCGGTATGTATCCGTCAGCCGTGAGTGTCACTGGCAACGGTAACCCGGTTTTTCCCGAATATTACGAAGACCGGTTGATTACGCACGCGCTTGCACAAGACGGCTACGATTGCGGATTAATTGGGAAACTCCACCTCGCGAGTGCCTTCGATGCACAGGAACAACGCGTGGATGACGGCTACCGCTACTTCCAATATAGCCACGATCACGCGAAACCGAACGCGATCGGACACGAATACGCAGATTGGCAACGCTCGCAAGGTGTCGATCCTGCAGCATTGATAGCAGGCAAGGCAGATTCGCAAAAATCTCCGAACCGATCTGGACGCGTGAATGCACCGACACCGGATTGCGATAACGTACCGCCGCACCTTCATCAGACCTATTGGTGTACCGAAAAAACTGTCGAGTTTATTCAGAAAAACCGCCGCGAAAATCAGCCGTGGCTACTGAGTATCAACCCGTTTGACCCACACCCGCCGTTTGATGCGCCTTGGGAATATTACCGTCGGTATGACCCAGAAACACTCCCCGGTCCGCACTTTCAGGAGAGCGACATCGCCTTCCAGTCGAAATTAGCAGATGCCGGCATCGACTTCCAATCGCAGGCGAAAACACCCGCCGAATGGGACGACAAAAAGATGCAAGCCTCTTATTACGCGATGATTGAGCAACTCGATCACGAGTTTGGACGTATCCTCGACTATCTGGAGGCTGAGGGACTTCGTGAGGACACGATTATTGTCTTCACATCTGACCACGGAGAGACACTCGGAGACCACGGACTCGTATACAAAGGGTGTCGTTTCTACGAAGGTTCAGTGCGCGTACCGCTCATGATTTCGTGGCCCGGACACTTCAAACAAGACGTTCAAAGTGATGCCCTTGTTGAACTCCTTGACATTGTTCCCACCTTGTACGATGCGGTGGGTATGGATATTCCGTACTATGTGCAGGGTAAATCCCTCGCGCCCCTCTTACGCGGTGAGGTCTCTGCCGCTGACCATCGGGAGGCGGTACGTTCTGAATTTTTCGGCGCAATCGCGTTTCCTGACCAGACGCACGCAACGATGTATCGGGACCGACGTTGGAAACTTGTCGTCTACCATCAAAAAGAGATTTGCGAACTCTACGATCTCGAAAACGACCCGTGGGAACACAACGACCTTTCCGAACACACCGATTACCAAGCCGTCAAGTGGGAACTGATGCAAAAGAGTTTCGATGCCACCGTCTATGCACACCCTCAGATGATACCGCGAACCGCTTCACATTAGGGGAAAATAGATGCGCGTCAGAACAATCCTGATCGGTTTGGCACTCGTCATCGTCCAAACAGCGATCACCCCTTATAACGACTACTACCTCCAAGGGACGGATATTTCTGGGAATCATTTCCCTTTAGGGGCAGTCTTTACACTGATTGTTCTGACTTTGATCGTCAATCCGCTTATAAAAAAGATGTTGCCTCGGGCGGTGCTGAGTCCGGCGGAGTTAATGGTAATATGGGTGATGATGGGTGTCAGTTCAGCCATCCCATCGAAAGGGATGATCGGGTACCTGCTCCCGTATCTTGCGGCACCGGTCTATTTTGCGACACCTGAAAACGAGTGGGCGGAAACACTTCACCCACACTTCCCAGAATGGCTAATTGTGTGGGATACACACGCCGTTACCGATTTCTACGAAGGGGAATCGCTTGTCCCGTGGGTACTCTGGGTAAAGCCGCTCATCGTCTGGACGGTTTTTATCCTGCTGCTCTATGCCTTGACAATCTGCGTCTCAATTGTCGTCCGAAAACAGTGGGTCGAACGCGAACGGTTCATCTTTCCGCTTGTCACGGTGCCTGTAGAGATGGTACAGCAATCTTCAGTGAACGGTCAGACGGTCGGTCTTTTCACGAGTCGCCTCGTATGGATGGGGATTGGTATCGCCGCCGTATTTCATCTGCTTAACGGACTACACGAGTATGTTCCGGCATTGCCGTCTATCCCAAATCGTTACGATCTCTATAAGCCGTTCACGGAGCGTCCGTGGATTGTGATGGGGTGGTGGCCCCAATTTCGGTTCTTCCTCTATTTCTCTGTCATCGGTATCACCTATTTTCTGGCGATGGAGGTATCGTTTAGCTGCTGGTTTTTCTTCCTATTCTTCAAGCTGCAATACATCATCATCAACGCTTTTGCGATTCCTATCAGTCCGTGGATCTCGGTGAGAGGTCAGACAATGGCTGCTTATGTGGTCATGGTGCTCGCTTTTCTCATTAACAGTCGCAGACATATCGGAGACCTCCTACGGCGAACCTTTCTGGAATCCGCAAAATCCACAACGATAGACGATTCAGATGAGGTGTTACCTTATAGGTGGGCAGTGCTCGGAACGATTTTCAGTTTCGTTCTACTGGCAGGACTGTGCGTCTATGCGGGGATGTCGCTATGGGTCGCCTGTAGTATTATCGCGCTCTTTTTGATTGCCTCTACTGCGTTGTCGTGGATGGTCGTCAACGGTGGCATGTTACTGATCCAGGCACCAATGTATCCTGTAGAATACTTTGAAATCATCGCCGGTTCAAGGATCATAAACGCAAGCAGTTTGTCGCTGTTAGGGTTTCAGCGGGTGATGATGCGCGACTGGGGCGGTATTTTGATGCCGAGCGTGCTACACGGATTCAAAGCCGCAGACCCGTTTCAACTGAAACGGAGAAGCGTCCTGACCGCGATGGTACTTGCTATTGTCGTCGCCATCGGTGTCTCCTACGCTGCATCGCTACCCCTGATTTATGATAAAGGCGGCTTAAATCTCCAAAGGGGGCCCTTCATCGGTGCCCCGAGATATTTCAATCATATCGTTTCACTGATTCAGTATCCGAAAGACCCGAAGTTGGGTGAAGCCTACAGCATGCTCTTAGGTACCGGCATCACCGGTTTCCTACTGATTATGCAACGTCAATTTATGTGGTGGCAACTTCATCCGATCGGGTATGTGATGGGTGCGGTCTATTCGTCTTATTTCCTCTGGTCTTGTATGTTTGTCGGTTGGTTTCTGAAGTATTTGGCACTAAAATCTGGCGGCATCGGATACTATCGGAGATTCCGACCGCTGTTTATGGGACTGGTAATCGGTGAATTCGGCATCGTCGGGATGTGGATGGTCCTTGGGATGTTCACCGGTGTCAATTACCAAGGCGCATTACCGGGGTAATTTGTACAGTATCTCCATCCCCGCGTCAACCCCGCGTCGGTCTCAATCTGGACGTAATTCCACTGTTTGTATCCCTTTAGCGTCATCGCTTTCACATCGGTAATTTTCATGTTTGTCTCCTTCATTTTCGGTGCAAGAGATCGATTAAAGGGAGATATTCACTATAACCGAGTGAAACCCAACGTATCACCATACGAACACGGTTTGATATGTTGGGTTTCGCTAAACTTATCTACCTCAACGGTTCCTTAAAGAATAGCACGTTGTATGTATAGAAAATGTGCGTGTGGCTTACCGCTCAACCCAACCTACGTCCTCATATCGAGTTGGCGTTAGAAATAGGCATGTATGCCCATTCCGACGTACACACCAGCGAGACCTTTAGATTCGGAGTCAATTTTTTCCCTGCCAAAGCCTTGACCGACTTCCACATTCAAACCGAGTGGAATCCCGCCAAGTGAGAACACAAGTTCGCCACCAAAGGCGATTCCGCCGCCTAACGTTGTGGTAGTGTACTCTCTCGTTTTTTCCTGCTGCGTGGTAATTTCGGGCTTCGGGCTAATGTAGTCCAGCCCTCTTTCGTACCGCCAAGCACCTTCTAAGGTAAAATAGAGCCGAGATAGGTTCCATCTGCTTTGGTGTTCAAATATGGCATACGAAATGCCCGCACCTAACATGTGATCGCTATTCTCATCGCTGAGAATAAAACGTCCAACGGTTTGAAGATACACAGGGGAAAACCCAGTATAGCGAAAACTGACCCCACCAAATTCAGGTGTCGCGCCTTGAAGTCCGATACCAAAATTTTTGGTGAGATTCGTCTCTTGTGCCTGAACCGAGAAACTTAAGGTTATGCCGAAAAAGAGGCAGCATAGATAAAAAGTCAAGCGTTTCATTGTTTTCTCCTTATAGAGTGGATTTTGGAATTATTTATACATTTGTAGGGGCTGGGTTGCCCAGCCCTAATAAATATTTGTTTATCGGGCGATCAATAGTGCCACCCGATGCGGATTAGTAGTAGACGGATAATGTATCAGAAGGTCCTGTTTGGTGTCCTTGTTGAGGTCCACCAATCGAGCATTCCGCTCGTCGTTAGGCATAGCGACCGACACCTTTTGCGGTTTCCGCGCGAACAGTGCTGGGCCCGGTATGCCGGGAAAGACGTGCAGCTCTTCCCAATGCTTTCCAATCAGAAGGTCCGAGCGTCCATCTCCGTTCACATCGCCAAGCAGAACGACTGGAAAGAAGACCCTATCTGTCTCAAAGATATCTAAGTTCGGTCTAATTTTACGCCTTGTCGTCGGTTTAGCTGGATACGTCCTATTTTCCATGCGGTAGCACTCGAGGTCTATCGCAATCGATTTACCGACCATCGCACGGCTCATCCCAGTAAGTCCAGTCTTTACGTCCTTGAACAGAATATCGGTCTTACCATCGCCATCAATATCTTGGAACCCCTGTGACGAATAGCCCCACGGCTGCAAACCGCCAGCAGTCCCGCGCGGTCGGATTGTCATGCTGACGTCCCGCGCGAACACTATCCCATTAGGTGTCGGCGTACCGAAATGTACCTCATATAAACTGCGCTGTTTGCCAAGGCTCCGCCCCTCTAACGAATGGATCACAAGGTCAGCGATGCCATCACCGTTCAAATCTTGGAACGTGTGCAGCACCCTTCGCTTCGTGTTCTCTCTGAAGCCGAAAATGAGCGAGAACATATTTTCGCCCTTGAAATCAAAAGCGATTGCGTAAGCACCATCAGTGTCGAATGGAATGTCAACAGTGAAAGTGTCTGTCACCGTGGAAAACATCCCGCGCGTATCTTGGCGATAAACGTCGAAATGGTCCACGTTCCAGAACACGAGATCGCTGCGGCCATCTTGGTCGTAATCCATCTGGTGAAGACGGCTCAGATACCAGTGGACAGTTAAAGAGGTTATCCCGACATCGCGGTAACTGTGCGGATGGTCTAAGGCGATCTTATCGAGAAACGGGTCGGGCGGTCCGAGTTTTATCGGTTTCGTGAACGATCCATCCTGCAATTGTGTGGCGATCCAAAAACCGTCGATGTCCGGCACTACCAAGTCATCAAGCGCGTCGCCGTTCACGTCTCGACTGATGTCAAGATATGGGACTCCAGTATCGCCTGCCGCTTTGTAGCGCGTCGTGAGTTCGACCAGGACACGTTCCATCGCTGCGTCTGGATCGAACCAGTTTAAACGACCCTGTTCATAAGTGATTAAACGATCACGTCCCCCGATGTTTGCAACATCCACGAACAGCACTTCCGGACGTAGTGGCACCTCAAATTTGGATGCCCAAGTGCCTTCACTAAACGCGTAAATGTTCAAGTGTCGGCTCTTATTTTTTTTGATATTTACCACCGCCAGTTCAGCAAAATCACCACCGAGCAAGAATCCTGTCAAAACAGTTTGCTGTTTCGCAGTACCGGTTTCGACGTCGTACCGCTCGAAAGTAAATTCCGTAGACGCAGGTATCATTGTCGGAGGTCCCCCTTCCTTAGATCGGCCGGAGCAGCTGGATAGACATACACCAAAAACCAGTATAGAGAACAGGCTTCGTCTAACTGCGGACAGAAAGCCTTTGTGAAATTGGTATCGCGCTCCCATTTTTATTCTTCCTCCAAATTTTGATAATATTAATAGGACTTACGCATATTGCTCTTTATGTACCACAATCTGTTAGATTGTGACGCAAAAACGCTGTGTTTTCAGAAGAATTTCATCTAACAGAGCCACCTATAGCCAAAAGTGCGTAAGTCCTGATTAACATAGATAAATAAGTTAACAGTGTTAAGTTATAAGCGAAAAAATATATTTGGCTTTCGCCAAATAGGTTTGAATTTACGCCTTTAAACCCGCAATCGTTGTATGAATTACCGCGTCAATTAATTTATCTCTCTCAGTCCAAGGAAAATCCGGGAAATCAATCAAAAGCAAGGTTACGCCGTGGACGGCTGACCACATCACCTGACCAGTGGTGTCTATATCCACTTGCCGGAATATCTGTTGTCGAATACATTCGGAGACTATTTCATGCAAGTAATCAAACACCTTTTTGCCAATCGACCCTTCTTGCAGGCGTAAACCCTCTTGGAACTGAGGACGGACAACGAACGTGAGTTTATAATCTTGCGGATATTTTAGACCGAACGCAATGTATGCGCGTCCACTTTTTTTTAGTCTCTCAACCGGATCGCTTATATCACTTTTTAGCTGTTCAAGTGTGTTCAACAGGTTCAGGAGTGTTTCTTGGCAAACGGAATCTAAAAGATCTGCTTTGTCCTTAAAATAGAGATAGATCGTTGTTGGTGAATATTCGATTTTACTGGCAATCTTTCGCATGGAGACGTTCTCATAACCTTCATTGACAAACAGCTCCCGCGCCGCAGAGAGAATTTGCTGCCGCAACTGCTCTTTTTCCCGTGCTTTCCGTTCTTTAATACCCATTGCTTCATCCTTTATTTACAAAGTTATTTAACTTAACACTGTTAAGTATAACGCATATTTTTCTTTTTGTCAAATTTTTTTCGCTTCAATTATTTTCTCTACCTTGCTATAATGATCCCTAAAATCGCAGACGCGCAAATCCACAACTGAAGCAGGAACAACCGATGGAAAACGGACCCATGACAGAAAAGCAGAACATCCATAACCGGTATTCAGAACGATACCTTTTGACACGAACCTTCCAACCCGATCGATCACTTGTAAGATTGATAACCTATGACGGCATCCGCGATGAGCGGGTCCGAAAAGTCACCCAGTACAATCTTTTGCTCGCTGGCGCGTCGCCACTGCCGAAATTGGAGGTCCTACTGGCGTTCTCGGTGGAAAACGCCAGACACTTTTCACCGTATTTGCAAATCTGCGAAGAGGTCAAAGATTTAGGGTTGAGAGCCGTGAAGAAGATAGCGGAACGTCAATTTGTGGATATGCGTGTCGCTGTCGGCGATGCAGTCGCAATTACGCTTCGCAACGGCATCGCGGTACGCGGCATCTGTCAAGCGTTCTCTAAATATAACATGGTGCTTGAGAGACACCGTGAACTCCTACTCGTCTATAAGCACGGGATCCACACTTTCGAGAAAAATCCGTATTAAAACGCACCTTTATATCTTAGGCCTTACGCATGCTGCTCTTTTGTACCATAGGAGACCGTTAGCCTGTGCTGCAAAAACGCTGTGTTTTCCGAAAAATCTCAGCGAATAGAACCGACTTTAGTCAAAATTGCGTAAGTCCTATATCTGATTGGAGCCCGTAAAATCAATAGAGGGCGCGTGTTTCTGGTCCCATTTTTCTACTTGCCTATTTTGAGTGATTTTGCTACAATGCATATCATTAGAAACCTTAGACCGACATACTTATGCTCCAGCCTCTTCCAGTGGAAATATAGGGTTTGGGTTGGATATTTTGCAGTTTTTGACTGAGGAGGAAAATAGAGATGAGAGTTGAAAATCAAAGTAAATTTGTGTGGGTTTGGTTGATCGTTATCGTTTTTGGATTGGTGTGCATAAATATCAGTCGTGCTGCGCCGCTTGATTTGGAGACTGTTGAGGTCGCTTATCTCTTCAACAAGGGGAACGGTAATGTTGCCAAGGATATTTCTGGGAACGGGCGAGATGGCGACATTATGGGGGCAAAGTACGTCAAAGGTGTCATTGGAGACGGGTTAGAATACGACGGTTCTAATGACAACCTCATTGTCACAGGCTATAACGGTATTGGAGGGACAGATCCGAGAACGACTGTCTTCTGGTTTAAAACGACAACAGTCCGCGACCATTCCTGGGTCAAGTGGGGTGTGAATTCGCCGAGCCAAAAATACTACATCCGCGCACACGTCCGAGGCGATGAATGCAACTTACGGGTGGAAGTCAACAGCGGCAACAATTTCGGCACAGACAACGTCTGCGATGGTGAATGGCATCATTGTGCAGTGGTTTTTCCGGAGGGATCAGATGCCGTAAAAGACCACGATCTATATGTAGATGGTGAACTTCAGGTAAAAGAGGGAACCGAATTTGCCATGGACACCAGCGTTGATACGCAAGAGGTCAATATCGGTGCACCTTTGGCGAACCACACCTTTATGATCGGCTCATTCGATGAAGTCGCTATTTTCAACGTGGACTTGAGTTTGGATCAGATCGATGCAATCCGAGAGAATGGACTACAGGCAGCACTCGGTGTAGACCCACAAGGAAAATTAGCGACAAGTTGGGCGATGATTAAGACCTATTAATCCCACAAATCAAGGCCCAACAGTTTGCGTCCCAGAGGCGTGAGTTCCGGCGATCCATAGTTTTTCGCTTCCCATCCCCTCGGATCCCCCGGATAGGGGCCACGTCCTAATGCTCTGCGCTCCTGCCACAATGTGATCCGTTCTTGCCGCCGCTCTTCGTTCATCGGGGTCGGCATACGATAATAGTTCATGTATTGTGCCAACCGCGGCTTATCGGACGTGTTGCGACCATTGCCATGCGGAAGTGCCACATGCCAAATCAGCAGGGAACCCGCTTTCGCCGGTACCTGTATGAATTTTTCCCTGTATATTTCGGGTGTAAGTTCTGGGACCCACGGGTTTTCTTCATCAATCAGGGATTTATGCGCCCCGGGCCAACAAACGAAAGACCCCTGGTTGTCGGCGGTGTCTCTGAGAAACAGAACGCCTTGTGTGCTAAACCGAACCGGCAGTTTTGAGGTGTCTGCATCCCAATGATACATCCCCTTGTGATCCCACTCAGGATGGTCGGGATGTTTCGGCGGTTTCATGTTGACCCTATCAATATGAACCCAAATTCGTTCGGTACCGTAGACTTCACTATAAATCTGATGGATGGGGGGATGTTGATAGACGTTCCACATCGCTTGATGGAAATACATCTCTACCATGCCTGCGCCGGGTTTATGCGGCGCGCGATACCAGTCATTCGGATTTGAAGGATCCATCTCCAAGTAATCAAAAATCGCGTCAACAACCGCCTCACAAAGTTCGATCGGAACGGCATCCTCAATGACCATGTAGCCGTATTCATCGAAATGGTCATGATGTGCTTGTGTTAATATTGCCATTGCTTTTCCTTTGATGTCAGACCTTCTTATAGTTTTTATTAAGGCTTGCGAAAAGTGCCTCAATCGTCAACGGTTCTCCATTCTTATCGCGAATAGAAACCTCATTGTCCGCTATTGCCTTGCGTAGTTGCTTCTGAATTTTCTTACGCTCGCTTGCGCTTCCTAATAGACCTATACTGATGCCTATACTGGTGCCTAAACTTAAACCTAAAGCTAAGCCTTCCATAATAGCGTCATTCCTTTCTCTGTTTGCTAAATGAATAATAAGGATCGGATGGCTATGAAACTGGCAGTCCAGTTGTTTATCACCCGAGTCGTCATCGGATTAAAATGATAACAAATTTAGCAGGCAAAGTCAAATCATAACCAAAGAAAGTTTATGACTGCGCACGCCTCCTAAAATCCACCATAGATTCACGCCCAGGTAGCCTCCTGCATCAAACTAACTTGAACGTTCACCTTGCTCCGTTTCTGATTCGATGAGACGGACTTCACCAATCAATACAACATCGTCCGTTCTCATCTGACATCTCCAGAAAGGTTTTGTTACGTAGAATTATAGCAAAATTTGTGGAAAGTACATACACATTACCTTGTATGCACTGACCGAATACTTGACGCACATCGACGTTACTTTGCCGTATTGTAGGCGCGCTGTCAATTGTTTTCAGATAATTTGAGTTTTAATGACTGGATAGAGCGTTTCAGGGGAGGCGTACTTAAAGACGCGAAGAATATCTGATGGATTCTTTCGCTTTTCGATATATAGTCGCGAATTAGATGAAAAAGGGTGCATAATTTTAAATTCCACAGATTACCCAATTTCCGTCCGCAGAAAGGAGAGGAGCGTGCCGACGAATAACACGAGTAAAAACAAAACCAACAGCAGTATATCCATAATTGCGGCATTAAAATCCGCGCGAAAACGATGTTGATCTTCAAATTTGGGGACAGCGTCAAAGTTCACCGGTTTTTGGGATGTGCCTTCGGGAATACCGACCGCGTGTGGGCTTGCCGGGTCTGCGCGATCCGTGTCAATGAGAAACTGCCGAAACTGTTTTGCGTATTGGCGGGTTTGAGAGATGAAGTCTAAATGGCGAGGCAAGCCGGTGCCAGCAAGCCCTTCAAAAGCGTATTGGACAATAGCTGCTGGCGAAATACGGGTCAGCGACCGGGCAGCTTGGATCTGACGGATTTCCGCTGAAAGGTAACCTGCGTGCAAGCGATCGCGTAATTCTGCGTCTTTATTGATGTATTCTGCGCCTAACGCTGTCGCGATCGTTGCTGGAATTTCTCGACGCGGCGGTTCTTTGATCCGAGCAAAATAGCGTGTTTGTAAATCTTCGCGCGAATCCCGAGCCTGAGTCATGAATTCTTTGGCTGTAGGACGGGACTGCAAACGGTTACCAAGCGAACCGAGCGCATTCGGCATCAGCACCACCCAAACTGTCCAGATCAATAACAGAATTGCCAGACTCACTGAGGACTCTTTAAAGCGGCTTGAAATGAGGAGACCCAAGAAAAGAAAAATTGAGGTATAAATCAACGCGACACAGACGATGGCACCCAATCTCATCCAATGGCTACTGTTAAATTGGACGGCTTCAGAGAGGTAGATAATCGAGAGACTGACGATCACGCCAATCAAAAACGGAATAGCGATACTAAAAAATGCACCGAGAAATTTGCCGCAAATCACGGTGTTCCGTGAAATACTGTTTGACAGCATCAGTCGTAGTGTGCCTCGCTCTTGTTCACCGGAGATTGCGTCAAACGTAAACAGGATACCCATGAAACTCAATAAGACAGCTGTCACAAATCCCCAATCAATTTTGATATACTTTGGCATGATGCTTCTCTCTTTCGGTATCTGCTCTGCAATGAACATTATATCGAGATGAGGTGGATAGGCTAACCGCCAGATTTCTCTGAACTCGTAGGAGGCATCTTCATCCCTCCAGTCCCGAGTCCGACTGGCACTGCCGCCGTTCACACGCCCAAATAGGAGGTCTTCCCCTCCGTCAGCGCAGAAAGCCAAAGAACTCGGTTTTTTATGAAGGTCCCCCGGACCCTTTTGGACCAGAACGTACAGATTATCACATCGGGTATTCAACCGATTATATGAACCACGAACCCGTTTTCCGTATTGGCTCATTCGCTGCTTGTACGCTCCGATAGACGTAACAGCATTGACAATCATCAATATCAAAATTAATAGTGCTGTCAGCGCGAAACGGAGACTGCTCAGGTGGTCATAAAGTTCGCGTTTGACAATATGCAAAATCATCCTGTGTCCTCAGTAGAAGGCGGTGTTTGAAGTGTTGGGTTTCACTTGTACCTTTTCGAGATTTGGTGCCTCTTTTCGGTTCCGTTCAACCCAACCTACAGTTAGATTTCTTGTCTGACGAAGATTGCGAAGGTCACCAAAAATAACGCAACGTTGAGCAACAGTAGTATCTGCAGATCCGGGAGTGCCCGTGAAGTGTTTGTCCGAAGGTCAGCACGTTGGTACACAAATCTTGGCAGATCGTCTACATCAATTACGCCCTTATCACTGGCAAACCACTGCCTACTTGAAAAGGCATCTTCGTCGTAAAAATAATTAACCAGTGTCCGTCGATATTGGCGTGCTGCCTCAAAAAAATCCTCGACCCCATAGAGGTCGGTCCCCGTCCATGCTTGTGTTGCAATATTATACATCGCTGCCGGTGAGAGTCTAAGCAGGTTTCGAGCGATTTTGGCTCTCCTAAACCGAGTTTGCTCTAATGCTGGCAAACGCTCCAGCCCGATTTTTTCCGCTGCCTGAAACTTTAACGGGGTCAAGAATTGATGGTATCGGATAACAAGAGGAATGCGTTTCTCAGATTCTGGGTGAATGGCGCGCCAATCATAAGCTCTGAATTTTATGTGTGCCGCTGTACTTCCATGACTTAGACCGACATGTAAACCGTTCCGATTCCCTCGCACGTTAAAGTGCTCACTCTCTCCCTCAAACCCATCGTTCATAAGATATTTCTGCCCCTCGTCCTCGACTGTCTGTAGGATTTGCTGGATTGCCTTCTCACTGGAATATATCCTGCTGCCTACTGGGTTCGTCAATTGATCAACCATGGACACGCTAAAAGAAGGATAAACCAGCACCAGGACCACCCAAATAAATAGAGAAAGCATAAGTGCCGTGGCGGTGCGATGCGCCCAAGCAGAGATAAGCAATCCTATCAAGTAGATAGCGGAGAGATAGATAATAGAGGTTAGTAGGATGCCTGCAATTCGCAGAAAATCATTTCCACTCAAAACGATTGAACCCGTTGAGATGATCCAAATCAAAGCGATGATAAAACTGATGATGAGGGGCAAGATTAAACAGGTCATCGCGGCGACGTACTTCGCACCCAAGATGCTTCCCCGTCGAACCGGATGGCTCAGGGTCAGGCGCATTGTCCCGCTTTCACGTTCACCTGCAATCGCATCGTAGGCAAACAGCAGTGCCAGTAATGAAAGCACGAACTGAAAAACGAAAACGAGGTCAATGCGGTAGAAATGATCGATAAAAAGATTGCCGGAACTGTGGGAATGTGCATCCCAGAGGACAGGGACATGTGTATAATAGGTTCGCAGCGTATTGCCGATCCGGCTGTCCATACCGGCATTAAAGATGCTTAATGGATTCGGCGGTCGATCGATCTTTGGCATTAAAAAGGAATAGGTTCGGGTGGCTAAAAGTTCATCACGGTGCACATCTCTGGCGGCGTTGTAACCCGCTAACCGCTGTTCATAATCGTTAATTCTGATGAACAGGGTTGTAGCAACGAGTAGCAAGCAGGTAATCACTGTAATAGCGAAACGAAATGTTATCAAATGGCCGAGAATCTCGCGCCGCAGTAGCACCCAAAACATTTAAATATTCCTTGCGGTTCAATCAGGTTTCTCGCGGTCAATACGTCGTTTTCTGTTGTCCGTCGCGCCTTCGTTGCGACTGCTCGCTATTTGGCAATACCGAATCAGAAATCATCGCGGAACGTAGTGGAACGATGCACAAAAACTTAATAGTTAAAAAACCTTTGTGTCGGTTTAGATAAGTGTCATTCGTTCGGGATAATTATAAACCATTGCGCATTTTTGTCCAAGACTTAAAGATTGGCCAAATAAACACGCACGCGAGATTTAGGAGGCGCGCTTGCAAGGCACGCTTACGAGGGACAGTACCAAAATTAGTGGTCTTTCGGGTTCAGATAGACCCTTGTCATACCCACGAAGTTCAAAAAATAAAAAACGGCATCGTTTTTAGGTTCAATGAGACCCTCTTTTGTCCGATCCACTAACGATCCGTCTATTAACAACGCCACGGTTCTCTCCATTTCACTTTCAGAGATACCACAGCCGTCTGCCAAATCTGCAACTGACTTCTTGCCTTCCACTAACTGTCTTAAGACAGCAACTATAATAGGGTTTGTGAAAAATTTCGCAAGTTTCACGATCTCAGCATCCGGTGCCCTTGATATGAAATTCTCAATACTATCCGACCAGATTGAGCCGCGCCTTGACCTATGTCCAGAGGCGGCACGATAGGCACCCGCATAACACCACGTGATCGCATCTTTCGCATCATGAGGGAGTCGGAATAATGCATTAAGTGCTTCTCTTTTACCTGAATCAATAGAAGCATCCGATTGGGTGGCGAGATCCTTGATTTGCTCTTGCAGATCCGTGATCTGACGTTGCATCTCTTCAAGTTTTCCGTCTACCTCGGATTGATTTCTCACTTCGTCTGCCATGTTAGTTTCTCCTTTCAATTGGTGTTGGGAACGGTGTTTCCGTTCAGCCGTGATGTCCAATGCTTCTTGAATCATGGATTCGTAATTTTTTAGTCGCTGTCGCGCACGGTGGAGACGGCTCTTAATCGTGTTTTCGGATACGCCTAAAAGCTCGCCTATTTCTGAAGAGGTCATCTCTTCAAAATAGTGGAGCGTGATAACCTCTCGGTCGCTCGCTTTCAGCTTCGTAAGGAGTTTTTTGACCAAATCCTGTTGCGCTGCAGCAGTTGTTTTCGCGTGCTCCGTCGCGATATACCGAGAATACGCATCTGTTTCTACCTCTGAGATATGGATATCTTGTAGCGACTCGGCTTGTAACCGGTTCTTTCTGTACCATGCGATACACAGATGGTTCACAATCGCATAGAGCCACCCCAAAAACTTTGCTGGATCGTTTAGCGTTGTGAGTTTCTGATGGACTTGTAGGAAAGCCTCCTGTGTAATATCTTCAGCAGTCTGAAAATCTCCTACTTTCCGAAAGGCGAGCGCGTGAACCTGCTTCTGGTACTTTCTGACCAAACTTTCAAAAGCGGTCTCATCACCTATGAGGATACGCTGGATCAACGCAACATCGTCATTTCTCATCTACCATCTCCAGAAAGGCTATTTACATTCGCTGGACCGATACGATTACATATTTTTCGGATAAATGCACTTACAAAGCGCGAAACGACATGCTATCCGTTCATGTTACTATATAATGACGCGAACAGAGAGAAAAGGGTGCATAATTTTCAAAAAATGGATTTAAAAGGAAAATATTTGTCGGGAGGGTTGCCTCAAGCATGGTATTGCAATAGCGAGGGTTAGAAAAACCGAGCTCCGGTTCCTCTAAACCCTCGCCAATGAAAACCGAGTTTAATTCTCAGGTCTGATATGTCCAAGGTGAACAGTCGTCATACTCACGAAGTTTAGGAAAAAGGAAACGGCATCGTTTTTCGGTTCAATGCGATTATCTTCCGTGCGAGCGACTAACGTCGCTTCCATTAACGACGCTACAGCTTTTTCTACCTCATTTTCTGAAAAATCACACCCTTCTACCAAATCCTCTACCGACTTTTTTCCTTCTACTAACTGTCTTAAAACAGCCACAACGGTAGGGTTTGTGAAGAGACTTGCAAGATTCACGATGTCGGCATCCGGTGCTTTCGATAGAAAGTTATCAATGCTATCCGACCAAAATGCGATGCGGCCTGATGTCTTCCCCGGTGATGTCCGATACCCACCCACATACCCCCACGAGATCGGCCTTTCAGCACCCTCTGGGAGTTGATATAACGTTTGAAGTGCTTCACCTTTTTGGGGTTCATGAAGTCGTATGTCATCCGGGTGCAAAGTGTCCGATTTCCCTGCGGGAACCTGAAGTGCCGCTTGCATTGACGAAAGCGTTTTTTGCACAGCATCTGAAACCATTTCTTGCACAGCGGACGCGATCATTTCTTGCACAGCATCTGAAGCCAGTGCTGCGATCAAGTGTTGCTGCTCTTCTTCCAACCTCACTTCACCTTTGGCTTCATCTCTCACTTCTTTTGTCATGTTGACTTCTCCTTTCAACTGGTGTTGGGAACGGTGTCCCTCCTCGATTGTAATATCTAACGCCTCTTGAATCATAGATTCGTACTTCTTTAATCGCTGCCTTGCCCGTTGAAGGCGGCTCTTAACCGTATTTTCAGAGACACCTAAGAACGTCCCTATCTCTGAAGATGTCATCTCTTCAAAATAGTGGAGCGTGATAACTTCACGATCGCTCTCCTTCAACTTCGCCAGCAATTTTTGGACGAGGTCGCGTTGCGCCTCAGCAGTTGTTCTCGCATGTTCTTCAGCGATATATCGGGAGTACGCCTCTGTCTCTATTTCTGATATGTCGGTTTCTTCCAACGGTTGGGTCTGTAGTCGATTTTTGCGGAGCCATGCGATACAGCGCCGGTTCACAATCACGTAAAGCCACTTTAGAAAGAGTTTCGGGTCTTCCAACGTGTCCAGTTTCTGATAGACTTGCAGAAAAGTTTCCTGCACAATATCTTCAGCGATCTGAAAATCATCAATTTGCCGCAACGCCTGCGCGTGAACCTGCTGCTTATACTTTCTGATCAAACTTTCAAAAGCAGTTTCATCGCCTACAAGGATACGTTGTATCAATGCAACATCTTCGTTTTTCACCAAAAAACTCCAGCATGCATTTTTGTTCACTTATAATTAAAGACGCGAGTTATTTAAAAAGAGGTGCATAATTTCGGAAGGAAATTAGGTGGGGGTAAAAATATGTTCTCATTCAGTCCGCAAAGCCTCAATTGGTGACAACCGCATGGCTTTTATGGCGGGATACAACCCGAAACCGACACCAAGTAGCATAGAAAAAAAGACGGATATCAATGCCCATTGGACGGAGAGAACTGCGGGCCATTCAGGGACAATTTTCACGATACGCACTGCGATATGTGCCATCCCTTTGCTTGCGAAAACACCGAGACCGATACCGAGTATACCACCGATGCTACACAAGAGAATAGATTCGCTTAAGAACTGTAATAGGATATCTGCCCGCTTCGCACCACAGGCGTTTCGGAGTCCGATTTCTCGGGTCCGCTCTCCGACAGCAACCAGCATCATGTTCATAATGCCGATCCCACCGACAAGGAGTGAAAAACCGGCGATACCGCCTAATGCTGTCTTTATGAGTGTGCTGATCTTCATGAGGCGTGCCAGGCCTAAGCGTACGTCGAAAGTTCCAAAGAAGTCGTCTCGATTTCGGTGCCGTTTCCTAATAACGGCTGTAACCTCCGCAATCGCTTGAGGCATATCTTCTACGGTGTGTACATGAACAGCAATTTGCGGGATTCGGTCGTTGCCTGTGAAACGTTGCTGCACAGTGGTAAGCGGCATAAAAACGAGATCGTCGAAACTGAACCCGAATTCGAGACTCCGTCCACGCGGCACCAAGGTGCCGATAACAGTGAGGCGTTCTTTTATTCCACTCGTTGAACGCCGGACAATCTTGATCTCTTTTCCGAGTGGAGACACTTCACCGAATAACGCCGTCGCGACATTCGCGCCGAGCACAGCGACGCTGGTCGAATTTTTAACGTCTTCCTCAGAGATAAACCGTCCCCTTGCTAAGTCCCATGCCAATGCTATGGCGTAATCTTCATCTACACCGTTATAGCCAGCACGGATGTTTGTGCCATCTGGGGCTTGTATCAGCACCCGCGACCACTCTGGGATCCGTGGGGCAACAATCTGCACAGATGGGCATTCCCGCTCGATTGCCAGCACGTCGCCATAGTTAAGATATTCTCCGCTCCGAGTTGGGACCCGGCGACCTGCGACCCATTTGAAAGAGGTCTGTAGAACTGTGAAGACGTTAATCCCGCTTATTTTTTCGAGGTCCTTAAGGATAATCTCTTTAGCCCCATCGCCGATAGCAACCATTGCGAGCACCGCTGCGATACCGATTGTAATGCCGAGCATCGTCAGTAAGGAACGAAGTTTGTTTATAAGCAGTGCTCTGATTGCCACGGCGATGGATGCGATGAAAATCATTTCTTTCGTTAGGAATCCATTTTCATTGCACAGAGGACGCAGATATGTCCTTCTTCGCCAATCGGTTTAACAACGAGAGGTTCTATCGCACTCGTGAACGCCAGCGATACAGACTCCGTTTCAATATGCGAGAGGGTCTCTATCAGCATCTGTGCATTCAGACCGATACGGATGCTCCCCGTGCCAGACTCGGCTGCTAATGTCTCCTGTATTTCATCGTCTGTTTCGGAGGTCTTCGCCGAGATTTGAATCTGTTGCGGATTGATTTCTAAACAGACCAGAGCGTTTTCCGGATTTGCGCGTGCAAAAATATCACGCGTTATGTCCATAATAGATGCTTTCGGCACCACAACATGACCCTCAAAAGATTTTGGAATAATGCTATCATACTCTGGATATTCAGCGTCCATCAGTTGTGTCGTCAACGTGGTGTGTTCATCTGCAAAGAGAATTTGGTTCTCAATGCGTGAGATTCTTATCTCTGGAGCGTTGGCAAAGGTTCGCTCAATCTCTTTGACGGCTTTCAGCGGGACGATGAAGCCATCTTTATCCTCGGATAACCTGAACGGTTCACAGTGTGTGAGCGCAAGCTGGATGGCATCGCTTGCAACCACTTCCGTTCTATCTTCAAGAAGCTTAAAATAGAGTCCGTTTAGGAAGTAGCGGACATCGTCTGTCGCTGCAGCAAATGTCGTTTTGTGGAGAACGGACCGTAGAACTTCCCCATCAATAGCGAATGCTGCTGTATCGACAACAGGAAGTTGCGGAAACGCTTTGTCGGGAAACCCAACGATTTTGCGTACACTATCCCCGCAGGTAATTTCGACGTGATCGTCTTTCGTTGTTGCCAAGTCTATCGGTTGCTCGGCGGGCCACGTTTTAACGATGTCCACCAATTTTTCAGCAGAGACAAGGATTGATCCCGCTTCTTTGACAGTCCCGTCAACCTTCATTCTGATACCGATTTCCGCATCTGTTGCCATGCACTCAATCGTGCTATCCTCGGCTTGGATAAGAACATTTGAGAGAAGCGGCGCATCCTGCTTACTCGCGACACGCTGCAGTGCTTGTAAGGACGACAAAAGGTTGTCTTTTTCAAAAGTTAGCTTCATCCGAATACCTCCGTTCAAATGTTTGGTATAGCGATCTTCCGTTCCAATTGTGATGCCTAATACCTCTCCGACTATAGATTCGTATTTCTTGAGTTGCTGCCTCGCGCGGCGGATCCTACTTTTAATGGTGTTTTCGGATACGCCTAAGAATTCGCCTATTTCTGAAGATGTCATCTCTTCAAAGTAGTGGAGCGTGATTACCTTGCGATCGCTCTCTTTCAACTTCGCAAGCAGTTTTTCGACGAGATCGCGCTGCGCTTCAGCAGCTATTTTCGCGTGTTCTGAGGCGACATATCGGGAATACGGTTCTCTCTCTATACCTAATATACAGACCTCTTCGAGCGGTTCTGTCTGTAACCGATTTTGTCGGAACCATGCGATACACAGATGATTCGCAATCGTATAAAGCCATTGTGAGAACAACGTTGGATCGTCTAAGGTTTCCAGCTTCTGATAGACCTGCAGAAAAGTCTCCTGTGTAATATCTTCAGCGATCTGAAAATCCCCGATTTTCCGCCGTGCGAATGCGTGGACCTGCTGTTGGTACTTTCTAACCAAACTCGCGAAAGCGTTCTCATCACCGGCAAGGGTACGTTGAATCAAGGCGACATCATCATTTCTCATCTATTATCTCCAGAAAAACTATTTGGAACTGGTAGCGTTTTCGTGTTCGTGAATAGATAGGTCTGCGAACCTCAAAGAGGTGCCCTATCAATTCCGTTCCCTATAGTGACGCGAATTCGATTAAAAAAGGTGCATAATTCTGCATTCAGAAACGAGACGTGAAAATTGCCCTAAAGAACCTGATATTAGTAGCTTTAATTATATTATGAGGGTGATTTAGAAATCGTCTCTGTCTCGATCCCGGATCAAACCGTCGTTGTGAAAAGTCAAGTCAAAAGTTCGGTGCTAATTTCTGCATTAGATCGTGCGGGTTTTGGTGCTGAAGTCGTCAAATAATACCCCGATGCAGACGTGTATCGGTGAAAAATAGGAGTCTTTAACATGTTAAAAGACCTTTTTGAAAACCGCCTCTTTATAGGTGCGTTAGCGTTCTTTGTGTTGTGTGTTGGCGGTTCTTTGCTTTACATGCAGCACGTCGCGCAGCAAGGCGCAGAAGAACTTGCCGAGACGCAAGATCGCATCGCGCAATGGAACGAGAAACAGAAGCCAACAACCGAAGGCAAAGCGGGTGATACCTCGCAAGGTGGACACTTCCACGCCGATGGGACGTGGCACGGTGAGCCGCACGAGCCACCGGTGGAGCAGCCACCCACAGCACAATTCCGTGAACCGTCTGCCGCTGTCCAGACGCAAAACGCATCCCAAGTGCAACAGGGTTCCGCGCAGCGAATGCTCTCTGAAGATATTCTCAGCCCAGAATACATCGCAATGGTCAAAAAGGCTGTTCAGACTTCCATTGACCTGTTTGACAAGGTTCATGAGGACGACAGCATCGAAGCGACGTTTGTTAACGCTCGGAATCTGGTAACAGAAGCCAGAGGTGATGCACAGCATTTCCGTAGGCTTTATTACGAAACCGGAGACGAAACGTATCTGGACAAATGTTACCAGATCATAGCGTTAAATCATCCGTATCTGGATTTTGTAAGGTCCCGGTCTCCGATACCGAAGTTAAACAGTGAACAGTTGTCGCAGCTCTGTAAAGCCGCCGATGAATTTGACGCAATCGCGAGTCAGATCACTGTCGGACCGAAGCCACGAAATCCGTACAGGGAGCAGCTTCAAGAGGAGGAGAACCGATGAAATATATTTTCACGATAGGGCTTTTACTTTCGCTGGTGTGCTGCTTTGTTGTCTCTGATGTCTCCGCCCATGGGACCGATCAGAGTGCACTTGATGATATAGCGAACGCGCAGTCCGAACAAGATCGACTTGAGAAGCTAATAGACGAGTATCTGCGAGAAAGGGATCGGTATGTTCGCTTGCGAATGACCTGAAAGGTCGTGGTAGCGGTTCATTAGGTTCTCTGCAAACGATCCTGATTTCTTCGTTGTCGTCAGCGACACAGACAACACTTGCCAATACGGCGGGGTTGACGCTCCGTGCGTTTCTCTCTTCGTATGGGAGTTCGAGTCTTGCGTCTGCGGTAGACTCAGCGATTAGCACTGCGAGTACGTATCACGGGATGGCACAGTATCTGTATAGCAATCCGACGCGCCTTCTCGGTTACGATACGATATTGCTATCGGAGAGTTGCAGTTTCTGTCGTTGATACTCAATAAAGTGGATAATATTGCCTATAATTATGAGTCCGACAATAAAAAGATACACCCAAGTTACACTATTGATTCCGACCGTACCTTCTCCTATTTCTCCCGTCAGTTGTTCATACTCCGCTGCGCCTAAATATCCGTTGAGTAACCCAACAAGTTGCCCAGACTGTAAGTACGGATACAGTTGTGTGCTGATGACTGCAGTTGTCCCCGCGGCAATCTTCATATTATTGTTTGTGCCTGCATAAGTTATCCAACTTTCGGTGCTGTCTCCACTCGCGAGAACTAACAATAGATCTATCTGATTATAGTTCGTCACGTGTTGCATTAAAGGTATTTCAACGATAGGCGTTCCGCTATAATCTGTTTTATAGACACTGGCGATTTGAGTTACGAGAGCGAGTATGACACCAACACTACCGGGGCGGAACCCTAAATAACTATAATCTTCACCCAACACCGCCCCTTTTTCTCCAGCGATCTCCTTGAGTATTGAATCTGCTAATGGAACGGCTTCAGCGGAAAGCGTGATACCGATAACTCGGACCCCTTTATCAAAACAGTGGCGTAAAACTGCTTTGGCAATCGAAGTCGGCTCCGGCATTGACGAGGGACCGAAATCGAAGGACATCATCACGATCGCACCGGGCGGCAGGGCTTCAATATAATCATAAACTGCCCGTGTCGGTTCGGAGACCGAAACAGGTAAGCGAGGTTTTAAAAGTGTTGGGATAATAACAGCAAGCGCGACAAAAACGAAGATGATGCGTCTATCAAGGTTTATGATCTTATTGAGTATTTTATGTATCTTATTGCTGCTCAAGAAGTTCCACCCATACATTATTGATATCTTCGTTCTCCAATATCTGCGCTTTTATTTTTTCCAGAGGCTCTTGTAATTTCTCCGAACAGCAGTCACAATCTTTCTTTTCTGGTATCCGTTGAGTTATAAATGTTGACAACTCTCTTGGCGTATGTCTCGGTAGGGTGTCTGTCGCGTAAGCAATAAATACTGATGTGATGACAAGAACCGCGAATACAGCGACACTGTATAAGAAATGCGTATCTTTCATTTAATCAACCTCTTGTTTTTTTTCGATGAAGCGTTGGATTGCACTAGCAAACTCTGGGTCAGATGCCTTGAGTCTCTCGAGCCCATCTTTATAACCGTACTGATTCAAGGTTTGCATTGCAGCGTTGACTCGCTGTGGTGAAATAATTTCTCGATCCAATTGTCTTAGAAACCTATTCTCAAAGTCTTCAAAGTCTTCAAAGTCTTCAAAGGTCAGAGGATTTTCTGGCGTGCCTTGTACTTCTGCCGTGTTTTCTCTGATGTTCTCGTTTGGTATTTGTAGCGAGACATCCTTCGGGGGAAGTTTGTTCTCGGAGACCTCAATAGCAGGAGTATCCTGTAAGGGTATGGCACGAGGAGGGGCAGCGGTGTCGGGTCTCTGAGATGGAAATGACACGGTTATGTCTTCCCTTCTCCCCGTGTCTCCGAAATCGTCTGATAGAACAAATTCTGGCCATCTTCCGAGTTTAGCACCCATATCCAAAGTCGGGTCGAACCGAGCCGCAAGCCAAATAGCGTTTTCTCGGACTTCCTGAAATGCAGTGTGTCCAGATTCGTACCCCATTTTTTCAATTATCTCGATTAATTGCCGTTTCATCTCAACATCTAAATCAGAAGGGACTTTCCCAGGAAAGTATTTTTGGAATATTTTTAGAAAGTGATTCGTCAGGTCAACGTTTTTAACCTCTGTGATTCCACCTTCTACAAGGTAGTCTTGGAATTTTGACATAGAGGTAAGGTGTTCCGGTACCTTGCCATCCGTGGTAATTGTTGACATTGATTCTGTAAAGTTGTCATCTGTCAAGAGTGCGACAATCTTTTTCTGCACGGGGTTCTTTTTTCTACGGCGTGTTTCCTCTATGGGAGCGATTTGTTCTGTTTCCTCAGAAACAGGTATCTCTACTTCTTTCAGGATTAAAGGCGAGCCTTCGAAATAGAACCAAAGGGCACCACAGACGAAAAAAAATGCAAACACAATGTATGTCCAGCGAGGCAAACGAGGGACTCGCCATGTCCAACTTGGAAACCATTTTCCTTTATAAAAAAAAGTGGAAACAGCGACGAAACAGACACTGCTAACGCTGAAGATCGCGTGACTCAGATTTTGGCGAAAAGTAAACAAGGCTAAGAGAGTACCGACAACACCGATAAGGACAGCATTCTTCTGACGTTGAGTCATAAGAAACTCCTTTTTAGAAAATGGGACGTAGCGATGACCACGCACGCCCCAGAAAATTAGATCAAGGATTACTCAACCCGACTGCATAAATCTGCTGCGTTTGAACAGATATATCCGGCACGAATTGTCATTGCCCAGGCGTTTGCAGTCGCGGCAGCACAAACAAGTTCACCCGCTGGGCTTGGTTCTACGGCAGCCACCGAACAAGCGATACCCGCAGCTTTCCAAGCCGCTTTTGCTTCTTTCTCTGCATCTTCACAATCCTCTTTTGCTTGATCGCAGTCTTCCTGTGTGGGGGGTGGCGGGGGTGGCGGGGGTGGCGGGGCCTCTGATCCATGACTACCGAAGGGGTGATCAGACTGACAATATTCACAGACACCGGACTCCCCTGTACCAGGGCATCCACTGCAATAAGTATGAGAAATCGCAAGAGGTGAAATTAAAAGAAGGGTCGGAAGTGTCAATAAGAGTAGTAAAGCAACCACTCTTTTAGGTTGATGTGTCATCACTTGTATATTCTCCTGTTTTTTTGAGAATTGCAAGCGGATGGCAAACAAAAATGGTAAGCATTTTTGCGTAACGCAGCAATCCTCTTATTCTAATATAAGGTGCTAACCTAAAAAATACACAAAATCAATGATTTTATGCTATAATTTAGGTTAGCGCAGTCATACCAATTCTGTGACTGTGCCGCGTAGATGGGGGACCTATCCCCTTCTACGCACCTCAAAAGATGAGAGGCAGCCACGTCCAAAAACGATTTTACCAAACACGGGAAAAATCGTCAAGAAAAAGAAAATATCCGCATCGTAACACATCCGAAACATCTAAGGGGGAGGATTCCCCCTTTCTTTTTACGTTGATGTTTCGTTTCCGAGGACAGCATCAATCACCTGCTGGCGTTTTTTTTTATGAAGTTCTTTTTGGAGTTCTTTCCATTCGGGGCGTTGTGCCCAGTTGGAAACGGTCACGCGAGAGACACCGAGACGTTCACCGATATCTTCATACCGAACCCCTTGAAACGCAAGCAAGCAGGCATCATAAAATGCGTCTGAATTGATGGTGCGCATAGCGATTTTTCCTTTTCAAGCAAAATAATAGCAAAAAAGCATTTTTTTGTAAAGAAAAAAATACTTTTTACTTTCAATAAAAATAATTATATGAGGGTGTTTCATAAATAATAGTTGTCAAAAGTCAGGATACTGGGTATCCTTTCATTTTATAGCACATAAAGTGAAGGAGATACCCATGCAGTATCCTGACATGAGAGAGTATATCACATTTTTGTTTTCAATGTTAGACGAGTTCTCAACAACCGAAGAAAAAGTCTCTAAAAAGGGGAGACCCCAGACCTATACCGATGCTTCGCTCATCGTTTTTTACGCCGTTATGACCCTGAAAGGGATTACCGCTATGCGCGCACAGCAGGATTACTTATTTCACCATCCACTGATGCTTGAAAGATGTCGACTCCCGGCGTGTCCGTCTCATGTGACGCTCGGACGCAGATATAAAGCGTTGACCCCTAAACTTCAGACGTTCACCGAATATGTCGCAACCTCACGTTTCGCCGAGGCAGCCGGGTTTCTTCAAGAAGTCGTTTATGAAGATAAAAGTTTGTTCAAAGCTGCGGGCCCCGTCTGGCATCAGAAGGATCGTCGTAACGGGCATCTGCCGAAAAACTTACGAGGCGTTGATAAAACGGCGACTTGGTCGAAAAGCGGGTATCACGGATGGGTGTATGGATACGGACTTCATCTCACCGGCATCCGCAACGGTTTCCCTGTGATGTTTCACGTCCTCCCCGCCAACGTCAACGAACGGAAGGTCTTGGATGCCAAAAAAGACCGACTGCTTGAAAAAGGCGTGCGGTGTATCATCACTGATAACGGGTATATTGATAAAAAACGCCAAGTCGCTTTTGCCAAAGACGACGTGCTTTTGCTAACCCCGAAGACGACGCTCGTAGAGGCAAACGCACTTTTAGGAGCAGACCCGTTGTATACCGCAACACAAGTCAGAACATGGCAGGCAGCACGAAAAGTTGCCATTGAACCCGTCTTTGATTTGCTGAGCAAACTCTTGTCAATCACGGGGGCGCATAAACCTTTACGGATACGAGGTCTGGCGTATGTTTCCACCTTTTTGGGCATTGGCACCGTGTTGTTACAACTCGCAATGTTAATGAATGTCCGATGTGAGTTACCGACGCGAAATGTCACACACATCAAAACCGTCTTTCGATAAAAAATAACGATTTATGAAACACCCTCAATTATATCTTTTAAGAAAAATATGGCGAGGTTAGAAACCTCGCCAGCAAAGAAGTGGAAACGAGAAGGTATCCGCCTTCCAATAATTTCTTTTTTTTACTGATACATCTGTTAGGGTTTTTCAAAAATCGCTTCGTCCAGTGTAACATCAATCTCGGTTTTTGTATAAGTATAATTGGCATTTAATTCATTTTCACCAATGGACACTTGCCGAGAATTCGGGAGCACCACACCGTTGTATTCGGTATAATCACCCAACTGAATCATCACAGTATTACTATTGAAAGTAGGATCGGTGTTCGGTGCCTTAATCCCAACGAGTAGATTGGAAGTTTTGTCGATGTAATAGAACGTGTCCTCTACACCTTCTACACCGATGATCTGAATCACGAAGCATTCCTTGTCTTGGAACGTCTCATCTTCGCGCTGTTTAAATGCCTTGCTGCCGTGTTGTTCGTAGCTTAGCTGAAACGGTGTGATATAGACTCTCTGTTTGGCAATTTCGAGTTCCATTGCTGAAAATTCTGCTGTGCCATCGTATAAAGTGGATTTCCAACCTTCTGTGCCGTTCCAGACAGCAGTTTCGCTGTACCATTCATAGTGTATCTTGGTATACGATTTTTTTCCTATAACTATTGCTGCTTCGACCGTCCCTGGCATGTTCATCGCTTGTCCACCAAAATGTGTCACGTGTGTGTCTCCAGAGCGTTTCACAGTCCGAATCTGTGACAGTCGCTCCAGTCCACCAATAGCCTCAAAGTGTCCCTTAAGAATATCTTCAACATCAGCCGAGATATTGTAAGACATACCTATTGCAAAGAAAGCAACAATGGTGAGTTTACGCAGTATTTTCATGATTTTACCTCTCAGTTTTGGTTTTGTAATAGTTGATTAAATGTCTATCGGATAATTTGGAATTGATATTGCGGTTGTTACGGTTTCTCAAAAATCGCTTCGTCCAATGCAACATCAATCTCTGTTTCTGTAAAGGTGTAATTAACCGTTAATACACCGTTCCCGATCCGAACCTCGCGGGAATTGGATAACATTATACCTTCATATTCCGTGTAATCGGCGTAGTAAAGAACTACAGTGCCACTGCCGAAGTTAGCGTCGGTGTAGGGGGCTTTGAATCCAGCAAGTAGATTGGAAGTTTTGTCGATGTAGTAGGATATGTCCTCTGAACCACGAATTTGGATCACGAAACATTCCTTATTTTCGAATATCTCATCTTCACCTTGTTGGAAGGCAGCACTGCCGTGTTGCTGATATATTGGCTGCAGCAGATCCGTGTAGGCTTCACCTTTGGCGCGTTGGGACTCTAATTCTGAAAAAATTGTTGTATTTTCTGATAGCCTCGATTTCCAAGCTGTTTCACCGTTCCACGCAGTTGTCTCGTTGAAGTATTTCCCGAAGTCGAGTTTGAGGTAAGATTTTTTTCCTATTACTGTTGCTGTCTCGACTGTACCCGGTAAAAAATTCACGGATTGTCCACCGAGTTGTGTGAGTTGTGCCGGACCGGAACGTTTTAAGCTCCGAATCTTCGAGAGCCGTGCCAGACCGCCTATGGCATTAAAATGTGATTCAAGAATATCCTCAAGTTCCTTACCATTACTATCACGTTTGCCGAGTATCTCAGAGTTTCCAAACTGATTGCGCGCATCTAACTTTGATGCCATATCAAGAACAATCGGGGTGTCAATAATCTCGACTGTCATTTCGGATGTGGCATCAAAATTGTAAGGCTGCTGGAAACGTGTTAGGTATTGGTTGCTGGCTCCGAGTATTATCATAACGAGAATAGCAGTTGAAGTCGCTATTGCCCACGGTACAACCGGCGGCTTTCCGCCAGTAGGTGGTAAGGGTTTGATACGCGGAATTTCACGCATGATGTTCTCTGTTAAAGTCGGAGACAGTTGGAAACTGCCGAGCGCCTCTTGAATCAAGGGTTCGTGCTTCTTTAAGCGTTGCAACGCACGACGGACGCGTATCCGAACTGTATCCGCCGACACACCTAAAAACTCACCTATCTCTGCATAAGTCATTTCACCGAAGTAGTAGAGGGTGATGACAGTCCGATCGCTCTCTTTTAACTTCGCCAGTAAATTTTTAACCAATTCGCGTTTTGTCTCCGCTGCACTTTCCGCCTGCTCTGTAGCGACGTGTCTCGAATAGGATGGTTTCTCTACCATTGCTATGTCTGTGTCCTCCAAAGATTGCGTTTGAATCCGTTTCTTACGAAGCCATGCAAGGCAGCAACGGTTGGTAATGACATAAAGCCATCCGGGAAACTGATTTGGATCTTTCAGCGTTGCCAGTTTCCGATAGACCTGTAGGAATGTCTCTTGTGTAAGGTCTTCAGCGATGTGGAAGTCCCCTATTTTCCGCCATGCCAGCGCGTGCACTCGCTTTTGGTACTTTTTAACCAAACACGCAAAGGCAGCCTCATCACCTTCAAGAATACGTCGAATCAGTTCGGTATTGTCGTTTCTCATCAAACACCTCTAAGTGGAAAGTGCTTTATTTGGTATATAGTGACGCGACTTGGAGTTAAAAGCGTACATAATTCTTCAAAAGAATAGAATTTTTATGTAAAATATTATCGAAAGGCGTGGTTGGGGGTCTGTGTAAATGGTGGGGTTAAAAAGAAATCCTACCCGTTACTGGGAAGGGGCACCGGACTTCCCCTAACCTTCATAGGTTATGCTACGAGAGTGCAACTTGCGTCATTATACGCTAAATTTCGGCAGATGTCAATCTTCTAAAGATCGAAAATTTAATTTGACAACCCACTGTGTAATAGTGTATAATAATTACATGTAATTAAATTAAATGTATTTTAGCGAAAAGGAGATTTAAAAATGCCAAAATTTGGTCCAAAACAACAAGGCAGAAGACCGCGTGAGAGACGCGGACCCCGACACGCAAGAGGTCAGAGAAGAAGGAATAATGTCGTTATGGTCAGGGTTGATGAGGAGAATCTCAGTCGGATTGACGAACTCGTGGCATCGGGGCAATTTAACAGTCGTTCCGAAGCAACGGCGTTCCTCATCGGAGAAGGAGTCAAATCTAAGCAGGAAATGTTCGATAAGATAGCCGAAAAAATTTCTCAAATCCAAGACTTGAGATCTGAGCTGGGTGAGATGATTGCCGAGGACACAAAACCGTCTGAAACCGCTGATCAGAGCACCGATAACGCACAATAGTACCAGACGACTTCAACGTTTGACTGCAACCGAGACCCCATCGCGGAGCGGAATAATCGTTGTGAAAACATCCGGCGAACTGTAGAGGAGTCGTGTCAACTCTCTGACACCGAGTGTGGCAGCGTGGAACCACTGCTCCCGCTCATCGAGTCCTTCTGGCGGACTGCCGGGTTCCTGTGTTACGACGCGCCCACCCCAGATCATGTTATCCGTGATAAACAACCCACCACTCCTAATTCTCGGAATCGCCTTCTGAAACGCTTCGGGATACCCATCTTTGTCGATGTCGTTGTAGATGATGTCGAACTCGCCTTCGGTTTCGTCGATGATTTCAAGCGCATTACCGACACGATAATCGATGCGATCTGCAATACCGCCGCGTGCAAGGTAACCCGCTGCGCGATCGGCGTTCTCCTGCGAACCGTCGGTACAAATGATAGAGGCTTCCGGTTTTTGGAGTGCCTTCGCCATCCAATACGCTGAGTAACCGAAGCCTGATCCCATCTCGAAAATCCGTGTCGGATTTGTTAGTAGCACCAGTTGATGTAAGACGCGTCCGACGAGCGGTCCGACAATCGGGAACCGGTTTTCTCGGGCGTGTGCTTCCATCTCCGTAAGCACTTCGTCGCGTTCAGGAATAATGTCAAGTAAGTAGTCGTCAATTGACGGGTGAAGAATATCCAAACGTTGCATAATCACTCCTGTTTTATTTCATGGGGGATCGGTGCCTAAGCCGATAATCGCAATACGGTAGTTGTCCATGCGTGTCTCCAAAGTTTGCCAAAAAGATATGTGCTTGCGTTTGCACCTATCATAACAATATTAAAGTCGGAACGCAAGAAAAAAGTAGGTAAGTTTGAAACCGCACCTAAACGATTTATTTGCTTTCAAATACCACAGATGGTATTATAATGATACGTATATTCTATACCAGAAATCAAAGCGATTCAAAAAAGTGCCGAGATACTGACTTCTGCAAAAAGTAAATAACGCTGTTTATGCTAACATTACCAGAACTGCTTTCAGAAAATAAATCAGATTAGAATTGAGATGAAAGCTGTTGATGCTGAATCAGATGAGCAAGCTGCACGTTTCAGCACACCAACAATATCAATTGATCCTGACAAAGATATGCTTCTGTTAATTGGTTGGAGATGGACAGACTTAGGAAAAGATGGAAGAATTATTGGCGAATTTCCTTACATTTTTGCTGGTGTAATTCTACCAGCGGCTGAAATAGCCAGAGAACGAGATGTACGATTAGAAATAACAAACGGAAAGATTGAAGGAGAGAAAGTACTCGTCTACAGCGAGAGAAAAAAGGAATTTGTGCCTGATCCAGGTAACTATGGAAAACTTTGGCGTATTGTTCATAGCACAAGACGAAAGGCTGAAAACCTAAGTAATACAGTACGCCTTTTCGAGGATTTCCTTGAAAAAATTGATGAACATTCGCCGAGGAATCGTTTAGATAATAAAGACGATGAAAATTAGTTACGAAATCTTCAAGGATTCTACATAATTTCCTACATCAGGGGCAAAGTCTATCGTTTGCTTTGTGATACGCTGCTTCTAAGGCTTCTTGTCCTTCTCGTAGTGCAGTTTCGCTCCGGGTTCGACACTCAAGATGATGTTTCCAAGCCATTTTGTACGCGGCAACAATTTCGAGTTGTACGGGTAACGGAGGCAATGGAATTCTTAATCCAAGTATCGCAGATTGGTTAACTCTTGGGCGTCCGCTACCTGTAATTTGATAGACCAGTTGCCCGAATACAATATCACTACGAAGTATGAATGATAGATACTCTCTATCGACCTGATATTGCTGTAGTGATTTTTTCTTTGAGGCTATATCTTTTAGTAGAGGGTCATCGAAAGCGTCTTCTAATGTGCGAAAAACAAGACACTCCGATGAGGCATAGCCATCATCTTCATCATCCCGAACTAAAACGCATTTACGGAGTTCGGGGCGTAGTTTTGAAAAAAGAAGGTCTCGGGGCTGAAAATGGCGAACACCACTCTTAAGTTGGCGGCCAAGAATATTGGATACACTATATTCGCCCGTTGCCGCAGCGATGTTTGCTAATCCTATATATTGCCAAATCTCATCAGGGTCCTGTGTTGACGGTATGACCATTCTATTACGTACAACAATCAGTTCCGCGAGTTTAGGGGTTGGATAGATTGAACGGTTTAACGTGCTTTCGGCGGTTGCCCGAGAAGGATGGTGAAATTGAACGTCAAGTCGTTCCCCAACACCCTCTCCAAATCTTTCAGCGGGACATACAAATATTTTCGGGGATAAGTGGGTTATTGATTGAACACCACTTATCGTGTAAGTTTGCCAAGCGTTGACAACATCTGGTAATTCACTCAGGAGTTCACGGGAACCGTCCTTGCCTCGTTGTTCAATATAGAGCGGATCGCCGTTTTGTTTTCGTCCTATTTGTTCCACGGTTGCCATAAAAATGTGCGGTTGGGCTTCTCGATTGTCGTTTTTCTTCCGCAAAAAAAGTATTGATGTTTTGGAACTTGAATACGGCATGAATGTAACATTGGGCAAGCTAATCACTGCTTCTACAACACAATGTTGTAAAACAAATCGGCGTACATCTTCATTGGATGCTCCGTTTAATACACTGTCTTCAATAATAATTCCTAAACGCCCACCCGGTTTCAACCAACGTATGCACTGTTCAATAAAGAGGATTCCTCTACGTCGAGAGGTCTTCCCTTCACCCAATTGATATCTGGAGAGATCCGCTTTATCTGAGAGATCGCTGCCGAATGGTGGATTCGTTAAAATAATATCTAACGCATTTGGCTTAACAAGACGATTCAGATTGTCTGAAAAACCGAGTGAACCGTTGCCATCTAAGTGATGAATGTTACCATCTCCGGCACCGTGCATAATGAGATTCATTTGTGCAACCCACGCCATTCGTCTGTCAATCTCTAAACCGATAATATGATTTGATAGATACTGAGCAAGGCGGTTTGCCGAAAATTCTTCCGCTCCTTGTGAGAATAAAACACGTCCAATGTGCTTTGAAGCTTCTATTAGAAAGCCACCACTACCACAAGCAGGATCACATAAAGTTTGATCCAATTGAGGATTCGTGAAACGCACCATAAACTCCGCGACTTGACGTGGTGTAAAAAACTGTTGGTTATCTGACTTCTCGAATGTATTCCGAACTAGCTCTTCGTATACTGTGCCTTTTATATCAGCACGGATATTGCTCAAACTGACCGGATGCAGAAGTTCAACAATTCGGACGATTGCTTTTTGGTCATTACTGAGTTGACGCTGAGAATTTGTGAAAATATTGGGTAAAAGACTTATAGCCTTTTCATAAAGTGTCGCTATTCTTTGGTAGGTTTCATTTACAGGGGTATCAAATGAAAAATAGAACTGCTTCGTGTAGTTATCGTTGGTTCTGCATTGCCGTTCGTCATAGAGTTTGCAGTATAGTATCTTTGATATTTCTTCAAAACGTTCAAGCAACCCTCCCCCCATTGAATCACGAAAAGCTTTGCTCATTTGTCGCACTAACAACCTGAGTGTCCGAGCGTCCTGTTTTGACTCTGATTGAGAAAATAAATCTGGAAACAAAAAGATTTGGGCGTCCGTTTGATTAGAAAGAACATTCGATCTATATGCCTGATCATTTCCGCCTTTATCGCGCAAGATTTTCGTGACATCTTCAACAGCATATAATCGGTAGCCGTTTACAGGGTTACGATGAGCAACAAGTTTTTTCGATTTGTCCCAATTGCGAAGAGTTGTTGGGGTTACACCTAATAATTCAGCGGCATCCTTAATTGTAAGATACTCGGGTTTGGTGTTCATAGTGGAAGCTCCTTATAATGTTTTATAATGATTAATCATTATAAAACATTATAACAAACAATCTATCTGATTGCAACAAAAAATTGAAGGGACTGAACGCGAGTGATACTTACAAAGACTGGCTCGGTTGCGCGCCTCCGTAAGGACGAATTAACTGAACATGTTCAAGTTTGTGCCGCCATCAAACCGTCTCATTTCCTGATGAGCATTTTACGGGTTGCCGAGAAATCGCCTGCGTTAATTGTGTAGAGATAGATACCACTACTCACAGGTTCGCCAATCTGATTGCGTCCATCCCAGTGAATCGCTTCGGATTGTGAGGAATAGTCGCCTGCGGGCATTATACCCGGCGATAGACGACGCACCAACTGACCCGTAGGACTATAAATGTGAACCGTGACATGACGCGCATCTGTGAGGCGGAACGGAATCCATGTTTCTGGATTGAAAGGGTTCGGGAAGTTTTGTAGGAGTTGGTTCCGCTTTACGTCTCCGAATATCACGAGCTGCTTACCGCAAGGTTCAACCGTAGCAGGCTGCGGAGAGAGGAGTGCGTTTCCATCCCATATCTGAATTTGTCCTGTCTCGGCGTACGAAACGAGAATAGACCCATCTCGACTCATATCAAAATAGCCTGAAATCGAGGTACACGCGATCGGGGCTTCTGCCTGCCAATCCCAGACTTGGAGGGTGTCATCTCGATCGGCAAAAAGATAGCGACTGTCTGCGCTAAAGCGCGCAGGCGGTCCGACAGGCAGCGTTGTGACGAGCTGCGGACTGTCTGGCAGGAGTCGCCAGATTTGTGTGTCTTGGGCGCGGTTGGGCACGGATAGTACAACCGAACCGTCCGCGTCAGACATAAAAGCCAGCCTTGAATGGTTATAGAGTTCTGGCACATGCCATGAATATTGAAAGTTGAAGGCATCTCCTTTACGTTTCCACAACAGAATCCAATATTGCTGATTATCGTCAGTGTGAGTGGTGGTTGCCAAATATTCGTCGTTTTGACTAAACGTAAACAATGAACCAATATCAACATCTGGACCGTCTTTTGAAGAAAGCTGCTGGATCGTTTCTGGGTTTTCGACATCAAAAAGATGAAAGGATCCGCCGGCGCGTGCTGCGACCCACCGTCCAGATGGGCTAAGGGCGATGTCGGAATATCCGTAATAGTAGGGAAATTGGACCTCGATTTTGCCCGTCTGGAGGTTGTAGACCTCAATCCAGGGGTCACGACCAATAGCGAGTTTTTGTCCATCGGAAGAGATGGCGAGTTCCCGAAATAGCCTATCCTCAGCAGGGATGAGGTGCCGCATCTGCCGTGATGGAATGTCCCATGTCTTAATAAAATATCGGGAGGCGGAAACGAAAGTTTTGCCGTTAGCACTCAGCGCGTCATTCCAACCGTAGATGAAATCCGCCCACACCCGCACGGATCGTTTCGCTTTCATATCCCAGTGTACAACAGCATCTCGGTAATGAAGGAGCGCGGTTTTATCATCTGGGGAGACGGTTATCTTCTCCAAGAAACGGAATTCGCTACCAAATGCATTCATTTGTTGCCCAGATTCGACATCCCAGACGCGAATCTGGTCGTCCCAGCCTTCCCACGGCGCAGACCCCGACGAGTGGAGTGTCCCTGTCCGAGTTGCAACGTAGAGACGTTGACTGTCTGGGCTAAATACCACATCTGAAACCCTTCCAGTGCCGCTTCGGTCCCGCCATAAGAGTTGTCGTGTCTCTATATCCCAAACGAATATGCCATTCCAATCCCTTTCAAATGTTGCAATACGCGTACCGTCTGGACTCATAACGATCTTCTCAACTTCGTCAACCTTATGTCCATCGAAATATGCTTCCAGGCGACCGGTTTCAACGTTCCACAACGCAAGCGTTTCTCTTGAGGTTATATCTCTTGAAGTTGTGATGAGGTGGCGATCGTCCGCGCTAAAAATCATAGCGTAGGTGCGCGAGTGCGCTTCTGTCATCATCTGTCCAACGAACTTGCGGGTCTGCCAGTTCCACAGATAAATTTTATCCGCAAAGGCAGCGGCGAACAGCGGTGCTTTCGCGCTAAATGCAGCGACATCATTCAGGCGAGCGGCAACCGACCACGCCGATACTTGCTCGCGGGCATCGACATCCCAGATGTGGAGGGTCGTTACCTTTGAGCTGGCAGTGTAGTTGAGAATCGCTAAATGCGATCCAGTCGGACTAAACACCACATTGCTGGCGTACGTCCGCTCACCGAATTCATCAATTACGGTTCCGGTGTGCAAATCAACAACCTGAATGTGCGTCGGAACAACACGTAAAATCGTATCGTTGGACAGGAACGCGTGCTGTTCCGGAAGCGGCTGCCCAATCGTACCGATCGGTTCAATCGCAAACGCGAGACACGGAAGACAGAGAATGCCGATGAGTGTGATATACGAAACCTGCGAGCTTCGTCCTAAAAGATTAGTGAGCATTTTCATGAGAACCTCCAAACCCTTGAAGAGTGAAGTGGAGACGAGGGCGTACACGATGACAGATTAGGTCGATAGTGAACGGTTCATCGCTTCAGTTGTCCCCATGTCGTTGTGAGTTTTCCGGCAGGCTTAACCGCGAGTGGAATGCCTGTCTTCGCGCCACCCTTTTCCGCCGTCGGATACACCCACGCTTCAACGGTGAATTCATCTGTGCCTTCAGGAAGAAGTATACCGAAGGCTTCAAAGTCTAAAACAGCGTAGGCGTCCACGCCATCAAGCACTAAATAGTTGCCCCCTGCCGGCGAAGGCGGAGGAAACGCCTTCGCATTCAGTGGAATCAATGTGAATAAAAGAATAGATATAAACGTTTGTCGTAGACATTGCCATCTCTTCACGGTTTTATCTCCTTAAGCATAGCGCATTGGATGAATGGATGGGGCAATTCAAGCAAGCGAGATATGGGAAAGCCGTTACATCGCTTCACATTTCTACAAGGCGGAAGACTTTCCCATAGGTTTACTCAGCGTTCTAATATACTGAGCAATTTTCATGCCAATATCAAATACGCTGAATATGTCCATAATCTTGATATGACGGCTGTTGAGTTGCACAAAAAGGTGCGAAACAGAGGAAAAAATGCCCGAAGAGGTGCAGCTATCACGGTTCAAATCAATCAGAACCCTCTCATTTCCTGATGAGCATTTTGCGTGTTGCCGAGAAATCACCGGCATTAATAGTATAGAGGTAAACACCACTACTGACAGGTTCGCCGGTCTGACTGCGTCCATCCCAGTGAATTGCTTTGGATTGTGAGAAATAGTCGCCTGCGGGCATGGTGCCCAAGGATAAGTGACGGACCAATTGACCCGTAGAATTATGAATGTGGATTGTAACACGGCTCTCATTTGCGAGTCGGAATGGAATCCACGTTTCTGGATTGAACGGATTCGGAAAGTTCTGTAAGAGTTGATTCCGCTTTACATCGCCTAATATGATAAGCTGCTTCCCGTGAGGTATAATAGGATAATACTGCGGGGGTAGCAGTGTGTTTCCATCCCATATTTGGATTTGTCCTGTATTCGTTTGCGAAAGTAGCACGGACCCATCTCGACTGAGGGCAAAATACGATGAGATAGATGGATAGTCCATAGGTGTCTCTTCCCGCCAGTCCCAGATTTGGAGTTTACCGTTTCGATCGGCGAAGAGGTAGCGGGTGTTTGAACTAAAATGCACTGGTGCCTCTCCATTGAGTGTTTTCAAAAGTTTTGGGCGATTTGGCAAGAGTTTCCAGATTTGGATAGTACCTCGAATAGGTACGGCTAATACCGTATTAGATGCAAAGACAAGCGTTGAATGTGAGCCGTAATGAAGTTTTGGCATTTGCCACTTGTATTGAAAGACGAAAGTATCTCCTTCGCGTTTCCACAACCAAATCCAGTAATTATCATCTTTCGCCTCACCGGCAGCTGCCAAGTATTCATCATTTTTACTAAAAGCAAGTTGATAATAAATATGAATTTGTTCCTGCCTAATTTCCTGAAATTTCTTTGGGTTTTTGCTGTCAAAGACGAAAAGATTCCCCCAGTCTTCCTCTGCTGCAATCCACTTTCCTGACGGACTGAAGGTAATCTCATGAGAGTATCCAACGCGGTGTGGAAATTGGGTTTCAACTTTGCCAGTCTGCAGGTCGCGCACCTGCACCCAAGGATCTTGAACAATAGCGAATTTTTTACTATCGGGAGAGATAACGAATCCTTCAAAGAACTCTTTTTCTGCAGAAACGAGTCGCCGCAGCTGCCCTGAAGGAACATCCCAAATTTTAATAAAATCCCGGGAGGCACTGACAAATGTTTGACCATCAGGACTCAGTCCTACGTCAAATCCCCAGACAGGATCAATAAAATCGGTCCATCTCTTCACAGGCTGTTTTTCTTCAATATCCCATAGCACAACAGCATCGTGATAGTGTAAAAGCGCGATTTTTTCATCTGGTGAGAGTGTCACCGATTCTAATCGAGTGAACTCAGTGCCGAATACATCTATCTGTCGTCCAGACTTAACATCGCAGACCCGCACTCGGTCATCCCAACCTAACCACGGACCATAGCCCGATCTACTCAGACGAGAAGTCTCAGTCGTAACATACAGACGTTGGCTGTCTGGACTGAAGGCCAGGCTTGAAATCCTTCCATTACTATTCGTTTTTTGCCATAACAGATGTAGTGTTGCTACATCCCAGACATAAACTGAGTTTGAATTTCTTTCAAATGTTGCAATAGTTGATCCATCTGAACTGATAACAACGCCCTCAACCCAGTCCCCAGTGTGTCCCTCAAAACGTCCCTCTAAGCGGAGCGTTTCGACATTCCACAACTCAACATCCGGCTGCCTGGAGACTATCATAAGATGACGGCCGTCGGGACTGAAGACTATGGTACGTTTTGGTGGAGAGTTTATGCGTACCATCGTTCCAATGGACTCTCCAGTTTGCCAGTTCCATAGATGGATTCCATCTTTAAAGGATGTCGCAAACACTGGGTCCATTGGACTAAATGCTGCAAGGCTGACGCGGCTTCCGAACTTCCAAGTCATGATCTGCTCGCGAGCGTTGACATCCCAAATGTTTACTGTTGTCGCTCTCGGATCGCCAGAGTGATTCAGAATCGCTAAATGCGACGCAGTCGGACTAAATACCACATTGCTGTAGTCCGTTCGCTCACCGAATTCATCAATTACAGTTCCAGTGTGCAAATCAACAACCTGAATGTGCGTCGGAACAACACGTAAAATCGTATCGTTGGACAGGAACGCGTGCTGTTCTGGAAGCGGCTGCCCAATCGTGCCGATCGGTTCAATCGCAAACGCAAAGCCGGAGATATAGATAATACTGAACAAACCGCCCATTAACGCCCTAAGTAGAGCTATCGGTAGAGTTTTTTTTCTGAATTTCATGGTCCTTTCTCCTTTGCACACAGCACAGATGGATAGATGGAGCGATACAACAATCGAGATAGGAAAGCCCGATGCATCGCTCCGTATTTTTCCAAGGAGGTAGGCTCTCCCAGTCGGTTCGCAGTGTTAAATGTATAAGCAATTTTCATGCCAAAGAAAATTCAAGCGCAAAGTACCTTTAAAAATGGGTTTTCGGTTGATATGAAGCGATGAAGCGTGCTTATTGTTCAGTTTTTGGACAGTTTTGTTCAAAAATCCGGTGGCACAGACTTCTTTAGGACTTACGCATAGCGCTCTTTTGTACCACAATCTGTTAGATTGTGACGCAAAAACGCTGTGTTTTCAGAAGAATTTCATCTAACAGAGCCACCTATAGCCAAAAGTGCGTAAGTCCTGTTCTTGACATTCGGTAATTTTTGGAATATACTTAACGCCGAAAAGAATAATGTCGCTACGCAACTTAATAGGGGAAGGGTACTGAAACATGGCAGGCTTTTACACAATTGAGAAACAGGATGGACGTTGGTGGTTCATTACACCCGACGGTGCGCCGTTCTGGTCTATCGGTATGAACCATATCGACTCGGCCGCGTTGCGGTATACAGAATCGGATGGCGTGTGGGAACGAGAGTTCGGCAACAGCCATGAAGAATGGCTACGCGCTGTCGCCGATGATCTACGGGACTGGGGTTTTAACACGATTGGCTGGACGCAGGAAGTCGTAATTATTACCGACGGCTACCGTCGTCATTCGCGTCCGTTCACTTATGAGGAATACCAATGGGCGGACATGCCTTACTGCCACCTGCTACCTTTCACTGAGGCGCATCAGTGGCAGGTTGAAGTCCGTATGCCCGACCTGATGAGCGCCGACTTCGAGGCGTGGTGCGACTACGTCGCCCGCGATGAATGCGCGCGCTTGCGCGACGATCCGAAGCTGGTCGGCTACTTCTACTGTGATTGTCCGCAGTGGGTACACACCTCGCCTGCCACAGAGTGGCGCGGGGCGTTAGTTGATCCAGAGTTGCTCGAATCGGCGGCGGGGAGACGCGAACTCGCCGCGATTGCCGAACGCTACTATAGGGTCACCCATGACGCGATCCGTCGCTACGACACGAACCACCTGATCCTCGGTGACCGATGGGAGGCAAACGCACTGTTGCCCGAGGAGGTCGTCCAGGCTGCACTGCCCTATATCGATGTACTCAGTTTTCAATGTTTTGGGACGGTAGGGAATATTGCCACGAAGATGCAGCGCTGGGCAGGCTTCGCAGACAAGCCAGTGCTGCTGGCGGACGCTGCCGGACATATACGCGCACACGGCGATACCGGTTGGCCCCCGACAGCAGAACGCTTGCACGATGCAGACCACTATCGTCAGGTGATGGACGCACTCTGGGATATCCCGCAATGCGTCGGATACCACCTCTGTGGTGCCTACATTAAGAACAACGCACGGAAGTACGGATTTCGAGACCCCGCAAACAATCAGATTAACGAGACAGTGGCAGGTATTCGCGCCGTCAACACCGAAATGCAGCGCAGACAAACTTATGCTTGAAGACGACAACGATTTTGTCCGTCAGGCGTTGTTGGCTGAGATGGAGAAAAGTTTTACCGCATATCGGAAGCAGATGTTTCTACATATCGGGGCACGCTACATTGACCAACGCGCAATCGGGGAAGTTAACGACCAAAACTACATGGAAATTTTTGTACGGGTCTTTGGAAAATTCTGACCCAGGCCCGGTAGGTTCGGTTTCCCAACCGAACCGGATTCTAAACAGAAACCTCTTCAGTCGCGTAGCGGGGAAGTTAACGACCAAAACTACATGGAAATTTTTGTACGTGTCTTTGGAAAATTCTGACCCAGGCCCGGTAGGTTCGGTTTCCCAACCGAACCGGATTCTAAACAGAAACCTCTTCAGTCGCGTAGCGACGATATGTTTATAGCAGCCCGAACCACCCGCATCTCTTGAGTCCCGTAGGGACGGCATCGGTAGAGACATTCCTACAAAATACCGTCAAAAATCCCTAAATTGACACCTATCGGGAATGAAAAATGGGTCTCCTTGCTCCAGCGGAGCAACATGTCTATAGTCTATTCATTGAGGAGCGGCTGCACTCCAGCGGAGTGCTATGTTCAGTCCCTTTTCGTTTACCAACAAACAGTTCGTAGGGGCGAGGTTTCCTCGTCCGTCTTTCAAAATGTGTCCTGTTATTTTTAGAGGCCACTAAGTTTTACTATAATTTTTTTTGTAAATTAATTTGACAAACAGCTTTATAGGGTGTATAATACTATTACTACGTATTTAGAATTAGTATTTACAGATCGTAATTCGCAACATGAACATTAACCTTCTGGTTCATGAGTCAAATTCACCTTATATATTAAGGAGCATATCCGATGAAAACCAAAAGATTACACCCATTAGAACTTGAAGTGATGAAAGTGGTGTGGAAACTGACGCGTGCCACGGTCAACGATGTCCTCGATAACATTGATCGCAAGCTTGCCTATACCACTGTCGCTACAACCATGAAAAGTCTCGAAAAGAAAGGGTTTTTGTCGCATCAAGTTGACGGTAGGACGTTCGTTTACCAGTCTCTCGTCAAGGAGACAGAGATTACGCATACAATGCTCAGCGATTTACTCGAACGCCTTTTTGACAACTCAGCCGAGAAATTGGTGAACACACTCCTTGAAGTGCGACAAACCGGTGCAGATGAACACAACCGCTTACAGGCGTTAATTAACAACTACCAACCTGAAGGAGAAGAAACCGATGACTAAGCAAATCCTCCTTTCCCTGCTCAATTGCTCATGGCAGTGGATGCTTCTGAGCGGCTTGATATGGTTCGTCGCGACTCCCCCATTTCGCAAAAGTCGTCGCTCCAACACCGCCGTTCACCTGTTCTGGCTGTTATCTTTGCTCAGTTTACCGATCCTATTCGCTTTGAACCAGTTTATGCCAGCCCTCTCCATCGGCGGAAACCCGGTGTCAGAATTAGTGCAGGCGAAGCCAGTAAACGGATCGGGTTTCGCTGTGCTGACCACAGATTTACCAGAAATTTCGTCCACTGAAAACGATACACACTCCAAGAACCAATTCCTTGCTGGTGGTAAATCTATCGTCAATTGGGCAAAAACAGATCTGCTACTGTGCGTCTGGACAATCGGGGCACTCGTTATGTTGGCACGCTTTATGTTTGGCCTGTACCGAATCCACCAACGCCGCCGCAGTGCTGTAGCAGCTGATGATTCATATCAGGCGATTTGCCGACGATTGGCACAACAACTGAACATAAAGCGGTCAGTCACCGTCTGCTTCTCGGATCGAGTCGCATCGCCGATCTCATTCGGTTGGCTATCCCCCTACATCCTGATTCCACGAAAACTGAATTTGGAGCAGTTTGAGTTGGTCGCCGCTCACGAATTAGCACATGTACAACGACTTGATTGGTTAACGAACCTCTTTTCGCACACGGTTGGGGTTATCTTCTTTTTTCATCCGATTTACCATCTCCTTAACCGCGAACTCGTCCGCCTACAGGAACGCATCTGTGACGATTGGGTTATCCGATTGACGGGGGCTCGGAAAAACTACGCGCAGTGTCTATTGGATCTGGTTCGCCACAGAGATAGAGCAATTCCACTCGCTTTGTCCTTCAATCAGCCGTTGCAGTTGGAATCTCGGATTGACGCTATTTTGAAAGCCAATCGACAGTTAGACGTACAATTGAAGCCGCGTTTGCGGCTGATAGCAGCGACCTTACTCCTTACCTGTCTGCCCATATTGGCGATGGCACAACTGGTGCCGCTGAAAACGTTCCAAGTCTCACTGTTCGCTCAGACCCCTGAGAAATCAGAAGAAACGGTTGAAAAACAGCACGGACAGGAAGCGAAAGTTGAGAAAATAGGTGAGAAAACGGACACGGAAGATTCGGACATTAAAGTGGAAGACCCGACGCTATTTGACGGGTCCGAGGAAAACGGAATCGTCTCTGGACCGCAGCCCGGGCAAAAACTGCCGCCGTTGAAAGTAACTGGCATTCGTGGCGACATCGACGGTAAAACGTTTGATATCACCGCTAAAGCAGATGGAAAACCGATCATCTTATTCTTGCAAGACACCGATGAAGCTGGCATAAAGGGGCTTGTTCAGGTGTCCGAGTGGCTGAAAAGAATTGGTGATTTTAAGAAAAAACAGAACAACGCGTCTGATCTCGAATTTCAGATAGGCGTTGTGTTCCTTACGGATGATGCGGATGCGTTGCCTGAATCGGCTCGCGATGTTTTTGAAAAAGACCTTCCAGACGAGATCATCGTAGGGATCTCTCCCGATGGACGTGAAGGGCCAAGCAGCTATCGGTTGAACCGGAACGTTGCACAGACCGTTCTTATCGCTAAGGATGGAAAAGTGCTGCACAACTTCGCGTTCACAGAACCGATACGCTCTCTCGGTTCACACTTCGTTGGTACTATCGCCGATACGATCGGCGTAGTGTTTGTGCCGAAGCCTATCATCGAGATCGAGATCGATAACGCTTCTGATTTTCCTGAGTGGGTGGAACTCCGCAACCTAAGCGATAGCGAACTGAACTTGAAAGACTGGAGACTGAGTGTTGTCTCTCCATTGGGTGACGCGGAGTGGACTATCCAATTCAATGAAGATGAATTCAATGAAGATGTTAAAATCCCGACTAACGGTTATCTGTTCCTTGACGCGGAATCGGTGAAAAAATTAGACGTTACTGGGGACGGATATGTGGTACTCCTGAAAAGAAAAGGGGAACACAGTCCGACAGTAGAGAAGGGCGACGCTCACAATCGGGACCAAGATCTCTCGCTGGAAGAGACCCTCAAAGAAGTGACGAAGGACGCAGAGTTGATCCAACAACTCCTCGAGCAGCTGATGAAGGAAGAGTTGAAGGAGGGTGAGGGTGCGCGCCAGCGTTTGCAAGATCTCTTGCCGCTGGAAAAGACCCTCAAAGCGATGATGGAAGATACGGAGTTGATCCAACAACTCCTTGAGCAGCTGAAGGAGGGTGAGGGTGCGCGCGAGCGTTTGCGGGATCTCTCGCTGGAAGAAACCATCAAAGGGTTGAAGGAAGACATCGCACAATTCAAAGAACGCCTCAAGCAGCTGGAGGAAAAACACAAGCGAGTTTCTTCACCAAAAGAGCATTAAATTATCAGGACTTACGCGTCCCTTACTGCAGGCGCGGTTTTAAACCCCGCCTGCAGTGCTTTTCAGACATCAAAAACCTTTTGAGTTCCGTAGGAACGCTATATTTATAGAAAAATGTCTCCACCACCTCTGGAACCCCGTAGGGGGTTTTTGCTGGGGTGTTTCTTCAGCATGTCTATAATAACGCCTACAAAATGCTACGGAAATCCCTAAATTAATGCCTATGGATGCCCCGATGTGCAGCTCCGCTTGGTGTGTACATGCCGTCCCTACGGGACTCAAGAGATAGGGGTGGTCTATGCTGCTATAAACATATCGTCGCTACGCGACTGAAGAGGCTTTGAAGTTTTCAGGGTTTCTGTGTAAAATCCGGTTCGGTTAGAATGCAGGTCGCAAATGTAAAGCTAACGTGAGTTTGATAATACTTGAGATGGGCACATTTTCTCTTAAAGTCCCCCTGATAAGGGGGATTTAGGGGGTTAAATCACTAAAATTTCCCCTTTTTTTTACCAATAGGACTTACGCATGCTTCTCTTTTGTAGCATAGACTGTTAGTCTGTGCCCCAAGAACGCTGTGTTTTCCGAGAAATATCTGCAAAAAAAACTGGCTGTCGTCAAAATTGCGTAAGTCCTGTTGTCATCTTTAATGTGCCCCTCTCCAAGGACGAAATTAAATCACTCGGCAATGGAATTGAAGGCGTTTTTGCTGTTGATGCCGCAGGCAAAGCCACCACCACTTGGGGTAAACTCAAATCAGCAAAATAGGAGGCTTTGATTGCGAAAAAAGTTGAAATGTTTCCCTTATGGGGTGATAATGTAATCTTTTCTTTTAGGGCGAAATTTGTGGGTGTGTAAATATGCTAACAGCGTTACCCTATCGAAGCACTCTAAGACAAACCTGTCGGTTTTCAAAAAAATCAATATGCTGCCAAAAACTTTACACACCCGAAATTTGTAATTCGTTTGTTTTTGTGATACACTTTATAGTAGTCCCGTAATTACTTGGACAACGGCGGGGTTACAAACCCTGAAGAAACACGCCAGCAAAAACCCTGCAGTAAGCGGTGTTGTCTGTCAAAGTGTAAATATATTTTCAAAATCTACTATAACTTGGCGGATAGGAGTATCAACTCGGTGCCTCTCAGCGTCGAGTCCTATCCAACTCCGTGATATAGGTTGCATGCCAGTTGCTAAGGGAAATCTTGTTAAGCATTAATTTAAGGAGGCATCATGAAAAACGTTGAACTTAAACAACAAGCGATTGCTTATATTGAGCAACTTTCGACTGAAAAGCTCGAGACCGCCCTTAACTACCTAGCTGCTCTTCGGAATTCTGATCTTTGGGCAGCCGAGGGGGAGTCGAAAAAACAAAAAAGTTGGGATAAGGCAGCTCCACTCCTGGCATTGGCAGGGACGTTGGAATGCGATGAGGAAAACATCAGTGATCGACACGATGAGTTGATCGGTGATGGGTTATTGGCAGAGCTACAGGGACGTGCGGATGAATGAGGTCTTTGCGGACACCTCTGGATGGGCTTCTTTCTTTCGAGAGCAGGAACGCCATCACGCGAGGGCTGTCGCCTTAATGACACAGTGGCAGGAAGAAAATCGGCACGTTGTCACGACAAATTATGTGCTGGGTGAGCTCATTGCCCTTTGTGAGCGTTTGCGTGTGCCACGCTCACGGGGTGTTTCTTATATCCACAGCATTCGCGCCGAGACGTGGATCGAAATCGTACATATAGACGAGCAACTTGATGTCCGAGCGTGGGAGTTACTGGAAAACAGATTGGATAAGACGTGGAGTCTGGTTGACTGTGCGAGTTTTGTTGTCATGGAACAGTGGGGCTTAACGGATGCACTAACGACGGATCACCACTTTGAGCAAGCTGGCTTTGCCCGGCTTCTTTTCTGATGCAAAATAAAATAAAATGATTGTCAATCAAAAACGCACTCGGCACCTAACCCCTTGGCTTCCGCCACCGCGAGCACCGCTGCGCCAGCAACCGCATCCTGCACCGCCACACCCACCGATTTGAAAAACGTAATCTCGTCATCTGACTGCCGACCCGGTGTGTCGCCGTTAACGATCTCACCGATTTCTGCATCAACCTCAGCGTTCGGAATAATCAGGTCTCCCGCTTCTTCTAAACAGGCTTCCCGCGAGTCAACAACAATCCGATCTGCTCGTCTTATTGTCGTCGTATCGACTTCCCGTTTCTCAGGCACAAACGTGCCGACCGCTGTGATATGCGTCCCCTGTTTTAAAGCGTTTCCATCAAAAAGCGGCGTTGCCGATGTCGTCGCGCAGATAACGATGTCAGCGTCCGCAACGACCTGTTCAGAATTACGGACGAGATTGACCGCCGGTGCATCCGTCCACTCCGAAATCTCAGCGGACAGCTGTTCCGCAGAGGCTGCCGTCCGACGCATCAAGTTCACACGCGCGATGTCTCTGACCGCCATCACCGCCTGCAGCTGCGCTCGCGCTTGTACACCCGCGCCGAAGAGTCCAACCGTTTTCGCGTCCTGCCGAGCCAGCAGGTCCGCCGCCACGCCACCGCCAGCACCTGTCCGGATAGCCGTCAGACTTGCACCGTCCATGAACGCTTTCGGCGCGCCTGTCGCTGGGTCAAGCACTAAGACCGTCGCGGTGATGCGCGGTAAATTGAGGTTCGGGTTATCGTCGTAAACGGAGACGACTTTGATGCCGAAATCGCTGCGTTCTGGGAGATAGGCAGGCATGATAAGCGTAACACCTCTGTCGGTGGCGATATGTTGCCGCGGTGGCGCGACCGCCTTACCTGCCGACAGTTGACCGTAGGCGTGACGCATCGCATCAATCGCCTTCGGCATCGGTAACGCTGCACGAACATCGGCAGCCGAGAGAATCCTAATTTTCTTAACAATCATGTTTGGGCAGTGTTCCTTCGTTGCTCACGCCTTTTGTGCGACCATACTTGAAAGGATACCGAGGATTTTGTCACATTGCGCGATCTGGTAGGTTGCTATATCAACATGCAAACATTTTTCCGCTAACTTGAGGAACTGCCACTCTACGCCTGTTGTGGAGGCACCATAAATGTAAAGAATGTCATTCCCTTCTTCCGCATTAAAACGTTGGGCGGCAAGCATTTCTGCGACACACTGCCCGAGCCCAAGTTTCAAGTCAAGATTCTTTGCCTCAACAAGTGTAATAATAGGAGCTTCTACGTAGGATTGCCGAGGTGACAGGCTCACCAGAAAATCACACACACCCGTTAATCCGCTTTCAGCATCAACGTTGAAGTCAATCCCAGAAAACAGACTAATTTTACGATCGAACTGCTCACGCAGCTCAACGAGAACAGGAGAGACAATCATCTCCGATCGGGCTTTTTCAGTGTTTATAGTAGTCGCTAAAGGCACATTTCTCGCCAATGCCTTTGTGAGTTCCGCACTAAGTTCGATGGGTTCTACTTCGGCAAAGATGCCGGCGTGTTCAAGGAATTCAAGTTCAAATTCCTTTTCCACTGTTTGTAGTGTAAAGTTGCTGTATGCCATTTGAACCCCGCGCTTTACGCTTTTTGTGCGACTATACTTGAAAGGATACCGAGGATCCTGTCGCACCTTAGTCGTAAATAAATTAATCTTCATTTAGATTGTGGTACGTGTAGAATTTGTTTCAAACACTAACGTGAACAACCCCTTCGCCCAACACATCCATCTTCGGTACAATCCCCAACCCCGGTTGCGTTGACGCTGCCATCCTACCACGAACCCGTTGCGGCGCACCGTCCGCCGTGCTGACGGTAACATAACTGTTGAAATCCGTCGCTGTGAAAAGGAATTCTGTCGGCGTGCTATGCGCAAGATGCGCAATTGCAGCGGTCGTAATATCGCCGCCCCAGCTGTCTTCAATCGTCATCGCAACGCCGAGTTCAACGCAGAGGTCTCTGGCGAGTTTCGCTTTCGTCAACCCACCGAATTTACTGATCTTTATATTCACAACATCCATCGCGCCATCGGCGTGCCCGCGTAATAACGTATGGATACTGTCAATCGTCTCATCGAGAACAAACGGATGATCCGTCCGCTGACGGATGGCGAGACACTCTTCGTAGGAGAGACACGGCTGTTCAATATAGACATCCACACCGCGCACACCCCGGACGACCCGGGCGGCTTGGTGCATCAACCACCCCGTATTCGCATCTGCGATCAGCACATCCCCCGGTTCCATCAATTCCGCAACGGCGTGGATACGTTCAATGTCGGTATTCGGATCGCCGCCGACTTTCAACTGGAACTTGCGATACCCTTCCGCACGGTAGGCCGCAACCTTCGCCGCCATCTCGTCAGGCGATTGTTGCGAGATCGCACGGTAGAGCATGAAATCCTCGCCATACCGCCCACCGAGCAGTGTGCAAACCGATCGGTTTGCGGCTTTACCGAGGATATCCCAACACGCGATGTCGATCGCAGATTTCACGTACGGATGTCCCTTGAGCGCGATGTCCATCCGTCGATTCAGCGGAAGCAGTTGTGTCGGATCTTCACCGATAAGGTGCTGTCCGAGTTCAGCAATACCTGTCCGCGCACCTGTCGCGTAAGCCGGAAGATAGAACGGCCCCAAAGGACAGACCTCACCGTAGCCGGTAATGCCTTCATCCGTTTCAACGCAGACAATCGTACTGTCGAAGACAGAAACAGACTTCCCGCCAGACCAGTTATAGCTGCCTTCATAAAGCGGCAGATCAACTTGATACGCTTTTATACATTCAATTTTCATATTTATTTCCGGTTCCGCTCTTTATGTACCACAACCTGTATGAAGATTAATAATCGTGGATGCACCGACGGGGCTGCGTATCCGTGCCTCGGCATTTATTTTTCTTCGAGTTGGGTTTGTATCTAACACGACCGGCATAGGGTGTCCTAACCAAAAGAAAATTACGAAATATTCAAATAAATTCAAAAAAACACAAAAAAATTTGACTTAATTTTGAAATGTGTCGTATAATTAAGAGGTGAGGAAGATGTTATTCTCCTCCATAGAAAACAAAAACACCCGCGAGCACGTGCCTGCATGACGTTTTCGAGACGTAGGGAACCTCGAAAACGGGATGCGACCGGCGCGTGTTTCGGGTTAAAGCCCTGCCTCTATTCTATCCATCCTAATTGAAAGTTTTTTGCTTATAGGGTCTCTTTGAATTCTTGTAAAGATTTTGCGTATAAAGCGTTCCGATTTATCTGCTTGAGTTTTTCTATGTCTGTGATAGTTTGCAGTTTGTCTTTGATAGGGTTTATATCTACTTCAGGGAAATGTGATTCAAGGATTGTGAGTGTATTGTCAATACTCATCTGGCGGGCACCTTGCTGTATGCCTTGTTCTATGCCTTGCTGTATGCCTTCTTCCCTGCCTTCTTCCCTGCCTTCTTCCCTGCCTTCTTCTCTGCCTTCTTCTCTGCCTTCTTCCTTGCCTTCTTCTCTGCCGCGCTGCATAACGAGTTCGTAAAACGGTGATTCTTGCATGATTGCCTCCAATGTAGGTTCCTGAAAAAGTTCAGGCGGATGGGCTAAACTCCCGAAAAGCGAGAGTGCGAATAAAAGCGTCGCCCGCGTCTGTCTATCGACCTCTGCTGTTTCAGTCGTCTCTATACACTTCTCGACCCAAGCGTGCGGTGGCATGTCTGCGGGCGGTTTCATCAATGCTGTGAACGGGAGTATCCCGATCGCCTCGGCATCTAAAAACGCTTCACCTGCTAATTCATAGATACGGATGACATTATAGTGGAACGAAATACCGCCGCGCGCCGCGTCGCCATACTGATAGAGCCCCGGATCCTTCTGTCCTGAAGATGGACGAAAATATAATACGGTTGAATAGACGTTCTTCTCATGCTCAAGTGCGAGAAAACTGGAATATGCGAGCATGCGAAGGGGCATCGGTTTATGCGTGTTGTCATCGGTTTGCGCCTCTATATGCAGGATCGCCTGCTCATCGGACAACTCAATATGAAAAGTCATATCGCTGTGATGCACGCGGACCGTGGTATGCTCTGTGCGAAGTCGTGCACCGACGCGCACGTCTGCTGTCTTAAGTGCTAATGCTGCTAAGGGTTGCGGGTATGTCCCGACAATGTGCTTGAAGATTTCATCATAATAAGGCATGCAAAGTATTATACGCGCCTTTATCGGAAAAGTCAAGATTTTTTGTTTCGATTTTTTGTTTCAAGAGGGTGTAAAGTGCGCTGAATATCTCTAACAAAATTGCGTTCATACCGAATAAAATCAATTTATTTCAAAAAAACACAAAAAAATTTGACTTAATTATATCTATTTGGTATAATATTAACCATATTAGGGGAAAAACAGGGTTAATTTACAATCGGCTGAATAACTCTCCTTAATATATAACGGTTTCTACACCGGATTCGACAGCAACGATGGCGCAATATTTTTCGGTGTTAGCACCCAGAAAAACGGTTCTATCGGAAAAAATTGCGAAATAATAAGGTTTAAATAAAAAAAACACAAAAAAAACTTGACTTAATTATGTTTATTATGTATAATATTAGCATATTAAGGCAAATTTTTTGTAACTTACAAAAAAATCAAACGTCTTAATGTATATGTAAGATAATTCGGGATGTTTATCGAATAGCATCTCCGATGAACGGTCATTAATAGTTTTCAGTCCGCAGTTCAGACCTTGTGTCAGGAACATTTTAGCGACTGCCACAATAAACCTCTTTAACTGACAACTGACAACTATCAACTACAAAAAAAGGTTAGTTTATTGTTTTCAGAATGGGTTTACTTCCCTGAATCCATTCGATTGTTGAATGGAAGTCTTAAGGAGTTACCAGGCACCAGTTACGAGTTACCAGCAAAAGGGACCCTTGATTCACCGAAAACCTCTTAACTGGACACTGGCAACTTGAAGAAGACTTAACACTATTTTTTTTCTATTTACATTTTGGAGGAAAATAACCTATGTCAAATCGATTGACATTTTCCTTAGCAAGTTTAATTTTCTTAATTGCCTTTGGGTTGGTTTTTGTGCCAATTCCTGTGAGGGCGCATGATGATGCCACTCCTGCTACTGATACGCCGCGTGAGCATCCCCATCCGTTGGCGTCAGACCTTAATGCGCAGACCGATGCAGACGGAACGACTCCAGGGACGGCAGTTACCCCGCATTATGGCCACCCAACTATTAGTTCAGTTATGCTGAAGATGGTTCCAGGCAAGACGCGCGGGAACATGGCCGTGATTACCGCGGATGATACTGCGACTACGGATGTTAACGAACATGGACTTACCCTAGTTGTTACTTTTAGTGAAAAAGTAAATACAACGGACGGTTCATCACTTGTTGTTACTCCCACCGATTTAATTGAGTCAGGTGACCTCGCTATCCAAGTTCGGAACGCTAACAATGCGATAGTAGCCAGTCCTGCCACTGTAACAGGTGCTGCAGGAGACGTTACCCGACAAGGTGATGGTGGGACTACGTTTGAGGTGCCAGTTACTTTTGATACTACTTCCATTCCAAATGGAACAAAGGACGATCCCTTAGAGTACCTAACGTTCTACGTACGAGTGAATGCAGGAGCAGTCTTCGGTTTGGCGCAGCCTGCTGGAATTGATCCGGATATTCCAGGTGGTGCAAATTATCCCAGTACTGTTTCAGAGTTCAAATTGGTCAGTGAGTTACCAGCAGCATTGAAGGTTCCAGGTGCACCGACTGGTGTAATGACAACTGTTAGTGATGATAAAAGTAGCATCACGGTGTCTTGGGCTGCCCCCACGGATATGGGTAATCCTAATCTCACTGGATACAAGGTGACGAAATCGTACATGGCGGCTGATGGTGCGGCAACGGTCGAGAAAATGACTGATGCTGACACAACCATGGCCACGTTCGGTTCAGCTGATGAGC